>NZ_CP014839.1:3188703-3507573 GCF_001931675.1 Pandoraea thiooxydans
CACCCGGCGGCACGGAAATCAGGTCGCGGTCCTTGAGCACGGTTTCCCAGGTCTGGCCGTCTTTCTCGCAAATCACTTTGACCTTGCCGCGCAGCACGAAGAAGATTTCCTCGACATCGTTATGGATGTGCATCGGCCCGATGTTGCCCGCCGGAATCACCATGGTCGAAAAGGTGAAGTGCCCGGCCGGCACGGTGTTCACGTCCTTGGCCACGCCCGTGCCGCCAGTGCCGACATAGCGCATTTGGGCGCGCCGGTACTTGGGATCGAAGTCGGCCTGGAACTTCAGGGCGTCCCAGTCGTAGCGGCGGGTTTCGAGGCGCGCCACGCGCGACTCCAGCCATTGCTCGAAGCTGGTGCCCGGCGCCGGCGCCCAGCTGGCGGCCGCGGGATCGGTGGACGGGGTGGGGAAATCGGCTTCAGCCATAGTGCACTCCTTTAACGGGTAAGCGATCAGTTCATGACAAAGCCGCCGTTGACCGGCAGCACCTGGCCCGTGACGAAGCGGGCCGCATCCGAGAGCAGAAACATCACTGGCCCGGTCACGTCGTCGGGCACCTGCGCGCGTTGCAGGGCACGTCCCTGCAGGTATTGCTGGTGCCGTGCGGCCGGCACATAGGCGGTGGCCTCGACCTCGACCAGTCCGGGCGCGACGGCGTTGACGGTGATGCCGTGCTCGCCAAGCTCGCGCGCCAGCGAGCGGGTCATGGCGATCACCGCGCCCTTGCTGGCGACGTAGGCGAGCAGGCGCGGCGCGCCCCACAGGGCGGTATCGGAGGCGATATTGACGACACTGGCGCAGGACGACTGGCGCAGGCTCGGCAAGGCCGCCACGGTCATCAGCCAGGTGCCGCGCACGTTGACATCCATCACGGCGTCCCAGGCATCGAGCGACAATTCGGTGGCCAGCTTGCCGCCGGAGTTGGTGATGGCGCCGTTGTTGATCAGCGCATCGATGCCGCCCATCCGTTCGGCGGCGGTTTGCGCGGCGCGCTCGACCGACGCCGGGTCGGCCAGATCGAGCGGCACGAACTCGGCGCTTGCGCCTTGCGCACGCAATGCCTGGGCCAGCGCCTGGCCCGGCTCGACGAGAATGTCGGCGATCGTGACGTGCGCGCCGGCGGCCGCCGCGGCGCGCGCGAAGCTCTCGCCCAGGCCGCGCGCGGCACCGGTGATCAGGACTTTGCGGCCGTGCAGCGACGATGCGGTAATGGGTTGGCTCATGATGCGCTCCGTGCGTCTCAAACCATGTTCATCGCGGCGCGTGGCACGTAGTGCAGCACGCGGCGTTCGAGCAGCACCACTGCGGCGTAGGCAACGATGCCGATGAGCGTGAGGCCGGCGATCGAGACAAACACCATCGCGGTGTTGCCCTGGCCTTCGCCGTAGGTCAGCAGATAGCCCAGGCCGCGATCGCCACCGACCAGCTCGCCCACCGTGACACCGATCACGGCCAGCGTGGAGGCAATGCGCAAGCCCGAGAAAAGCGCCTGCATGGCCGACGGAAATTCGACGAAGCGGAACACCTGCCAGCGACGTCCGCTGAGCGCGCGCACCAGATTCACCATGTCGGGATCGACCGAGCGCACCGCACTGAGCACGTTGATCATGACCGGGAAGAAGACGATCAGCACGGCCACCAGGATCTTCGGATAGACGGTGTAGCCCATCCACATCACGAACAGGGGCGCGAACGCGACCTTGGGCGCGATCTGCAGCGCCAGGATGTAGGGCGAGAGCATCGCTTCGGTCGACGGCGACAGGCCCAGCGTGACGCCGATCACCACGCCCAGCAGCGACCCGACGACGAAGCCGGCCACCACTTCGAGCGCGGTCACGCCAATGTTCATCCACAGGTTCTGGGTCTGGAACATGTCGATTGCCTCGCTCACCGTGGCCGACAGGCGGGGCAGCACGTAGGCCGGTACACCCAGCATTTGCGGCCCCCACTGCCAGAGCGCGGCGAAGGCGATCAGCAGCAAAATGCTGCCGGCGGTGAGTTGGGCTTTGGTCAGGGCTTTCATGAGAGCTTTTTCCGAGAATGTCTTGAAATGTCGCGGCCGATGCCGGGCCATTCAGCCGAGATGGTCCTCGCGGCCGACGTGCAGCAGGTCCATCAGATGCGCGACGTAATCGTTCATGCGGGCGAGCTTGCGCCGCTGCAGCGGGCTGTCGCGCTCGGGCAGATCGACGGCAATCTCTTCGATGATGGTGCCGGGCCGGTCGCTCATGACGAACACGCGGTCCGACAGCGCGATCGCTTCGGTCAGGTCGTGGGTAATCATCAGCGCGGTCTTGCCTTCGGAGGCGAGCATCTGCGCGAGGTCTTGCTGCAGCACCATCTTGGTTTGCGCATCGAGCGCGGAAAACGGCTCGTCCATCAGCAGCACGTCGGGCTCGATGGCCAGCGTGCGGGCCAGCGCCGCGCGCTGGCGCATGCCGCCGGAGAGCTGATGCGGGTAGTGCGCCTCGAACCCCTTGAGGTGGCAGCGCTCGAGCAGGCTGCGTGCCACGCTCTGGCGCTCGGCGCGGGACTTGCCGCGAATCTGCATGCCCAGTTCGATGTTGGCCTGGATCGTGCGCCACGGCATCAGCAGATCTTTTTGCAGCATGAAGGCAACGTGCGGGTTCGGGCCGCGCACCGGTTTGCCGCCGACCATGACCTGCCCTTCGCTGGGCGCGTACAGACCCGCGCCCATATTGAGCAGCGTGCTCTTGCCGCAGCCGCTGGGACCGATCAGCGAGACGAATTCGCCAGCCTTGATGCCCAGCGACACGTTGGTCACGGCGGTCATCTCGCCCTTGCCGTGGCGGTTGCGAAAGCGCCGCGTCACGCCTCGGTATTCGATCGCGAAGGCAAGCGGCTCGGCCGCGCCACTCTGAGCGCGCTGCAACGACAGTTCACTTGTGCCCACGCTTGACTCTTGCAATTTGATTGACCTGAACATGAGACTCCACCATCAGCCCTGGGATATTCGGCATTCGCCGGTCAGAGCGCGGAAACAGCGTTGCGCTCCGTTTGCTTGATGTTCCATATTTGGAACATCAATTTACCAATGAATCAATTATAGGACGAAGAAACACGGCCGACTTTGCTTTTTTCGTCGGTAAAAACCCTAATCCGGGCTTTTACCGACTTCTCGCGAAAGATTGATTTCTCAATGAAACTCGGCGTCCGCACGGCCTTGTCCCGTGTCCGGAGACGGCGCGGGCACAAAGCGTGCGGACGCAGCCGGCGTACCGCTCAGAACGAGTGGTGAACGCCGGTCATGACCACCAGCTGATTGCCGTTGGACGACGCGCCGGCGGTGTTGATCGACGCCACCGCGCCGCCCGTGGCACGCTGATAGACGCCGCTGATGTAGATCTGCGTGAGCTTGGAGAACGCATATACGTCGCCCACCTGGAATTGCGTCCAATGCATCCCCGCAAGGCTGGTGGTCGCCGCGCCCAGCGTGACCCGATTGGCCGGATTGGTGGCGTAGTCGGCACCGGCGTCATACGATTGGTACGTGTCGGACTGGCCCGGCGATTGGAGCTTGACTCGCGTATAGAGCGCATGCAGCAGCCAGGGCCCGACAGCGTAGGACGCCCCCGCCCCCATGTTTTCCACATGATCGGCAGCATAGTTCGCCGCCGCTACGCCCTGGAAGGTACTCACGCCGAGGCCGGCGACGTTCGGCGTACGGTTGTTTTCGTTGGAGTACACGGCTGCGGCTTTCAGCGGACCATTCGCGTAGTGCAGCCCGACGCTGTAGTTGCGTCCGGTGGCGAAGTTGGTGGTGTTGCCGAAGGCGAACATCGCGCCGACGCTCAGCCCGTTGTAGCTGGGCGAGACGTAGCGCACGGCATTATTGACCTGGACTACCGTGGTGTTGGCCAGCTCGTCGATGTTGCCGGGGTGGAACATATACCAGTTCTCGCCCAGGTAAGCCGTGCTGAACGGCCCCAGCCAGTCCATGTTGAACAGCGTCATGTGGCCGAGCGTGAGCGTACCGAGTCGATCCGAGGACAACCCGACGATCGACATGCGGTTGAACATTGAATTGGCGCTCAGCGTCCGGCCGTTGAGCGTGGAAAAGCCGTTTTCCAACTGGAAGATCGCCTTCAGGCCGCCGCCGAGGTCTTCGGCGCCCCGCAGGCCCCAGCGATCGGGTTGCGTGCCGCCCTGCTCCGCGATCCATTTGCTGTTGCCGCCCTGGTTGCTGACGTAGGCCACACCGGCGTCCATGCTGCCGTACAACGTCACATTGCTTTGGGCATAAGCCGCTCCGGCGCATGCCAAGGCAAGCGTGAGCCCCGTAACCACGTGTTTCATCCGCGTTCTCCCGTCGTATCGTTTGAAAAGATCATGAGCCCCGCCATGGGGCCGAGTATCGCGTGTTCCATATTTGAAACCATATGCTATATATGGAACGCAATGAAAGCTTAGGCGTCTGGCCCAAATTTGCGAGCGGGACATGCACGAATTGCCTGTCAACCTGGTCTGTGTTAATTCGCGCGCGTAACCAGTTTGCGCAACGCGTGGCGCGAAGTGCCGTGATGCCGATCGGGCCGTCTCAGCCGGGTCTTGTTATTTGGTCAAGCCAAAGTGATAATATTTGAACGATGTGTTCATATTTGAACATATCGTTCAAATATCCAACAGCTTGAATCATTTTTCCAAGAGGGACGGCACATGGCATCTCCATTGATTGGCATCACCGGCGCTGGCATCGGCGGACTGGCGGCGGCGATTGCATTGCGGCGGCTCGGCTTTGAGGTGGCCGTGTTCGAGCAGGCCGCGCAATTCGCGCGCGTAGGCGCCGACATCAACCTGACGCCGAACGCGGTGCGCGCACTGGATGGCCTGGGCCTGGGCGTGGGCGAGGCGCTGCGCGAGACGGCCGCGCAGCCGACCTATCGCATCAGCCGCATGTGGGACAGCGGCGAAGTCACGTCGAAGCTCGAGATGGCGCGCGCGGCCGAAGAAAGCTATGGCGCGCCGCAATTGACGATGCACCGCGCCGACCTGATGCAGGCGCTGGAGAACGCATTGCCCGCGGGCGTGGTGCATCTGGGGAAAAGGGTGAGCACCGTCGGGCAAGGCCGCGACAGCGTGGAGCTGGCGTTTGCCGACGGCACCACGCACGAGGTGGATGTGCTGATCGGCGCCGATGGCATTCATTCGGCGGTGCGCACGGCGATGTTCGGCCCGGAGCATCCGGACTTCACCGGAGTAGTCGCGTATCGCGCGGTGGTGCCCGCACAGCGGCTGGCGGGCGTGCCCAACCTGGACGCGTTCACCAAGTGGTGGGGACCGGCGCCCGAGAGCCAGATCGTGACATTCCCGTTGAACCGGGGGCGCGATATCTTCATTTTCGCGACGACGCCGCAAGACAGCTGGCGTCACGAGTCGTGGACCACGCCGGGCAGCGTCGATGAGTTGCGCGCGGCGTATGTCGATTTCCATCCGGAGGCGCGCGCGCTGCTCGAGGCCTGCGACAGCGTGCTGAAGTCAGCCCTGTATGTGCGCGACCCGCTGCCGGTATGGTCGGCGGGCCGCATGACCCTGCTCGGCGATGCATGTCATCCGATGATGCCGTTCATGGCGCAGGGCGCGGGTATGGCGATCGAGGATGCTGTGGTACTGTCGCGGCATTTGAGCGGGGTCGATCTGTCGACGCAGGCATCGGTCAGCCAGGCATTGCAGCGCTACGAGCAGTCGCGCCGCGAGCGCACCGCACGCGTGCAGATCGGCTCGCGCGGCAATAACTGGCTCAAGGCGGGCGGCAACGCCGACTGGGTGTATGCGTACGACGCCTGGCAGGTGCCGCTCGCCTGAGCTTGCGACGCAGGGCGATGCCGAGCACGCCCCGCCCGGAATCAACTTTTCGTCGGATATGCGTATGGAAGACAGCGACGTCAAACAGGAGCAACTGGTCTCGCCAGTCATCCGGACTTTCAAGCTGCTGCGGTATTTGGCCGAAGGCGGGTCGAGCGCCAACTTGAGCGACGTCGGCCGGCGCCTGGACATCAACCGGGTGACGGTCATGCGGCTGCTGGCAACGCTGGAGCACGAAGGCATTATCGAGGCATTGCCCCAAGGCGGGCACCGCCTTGGGCTGGGTTTTCTGACGCTGGCGTCGACCGCGCTGAGCGAGCATGACATGCTGAGCGCGGCGCGGCGCGTGCTGGCGCGGGTCACCCAGCAAACCGAACTGTCGAGTTATCTGACCGTGCTGGACGGCGGCCAGGTGCTATACCTGCTCGCGCATACGCCACAGACGCCACTGGTCAGCAACATCCGCGTCGGCAGCCGCGTCGCGGCACATTTGACTACGCCAGGGCGCGTCATGCTGGCGTATCGGTCTGCCGACGAGGTTCGCGCATTGCTCGGCGACGAGCCGTTGCCGACCGCAACCGAACAAAGCGTGAGCAGTTACGCACAACTCGACGAGATGCTTGCGGCCGATCGGGCCCGTGGCTGTGCGTGGAGTTTTTCCGGATTCGAGTCGAGCATCGATTCGTGTGCGGCGCCAGTGTTCGACACTGCCGGTCAGGCCATCGCCGCGCTCAGCGTGGCCGGCCCGACCGATCGGGTGCGCGGTAGTGCCGCGCTGCGCGAATCGATCGAGCAGGCGGTCAGGCAAGGCGCGGCCGACCTGTCGAAACTGGTCGGCTATGCACCGGAGCTGCTCCGGAGTGCGGCGCGGGCCGGCTAGGTATTGCTGCCGGGCGATAGGCAACGGCTCGCGTGGCGGCTCAGACCCGCTGCCGGGAAAATTCGGACAGCGCATCGCACAGCGTGTCGACTGCCGGCTCGGTGACCGCGTTGTAGAGCGACGCGCGCAACCCGCCGATCGAACGGTGCCCCTCGAGACCGACGATATTGCGCTCGCGCGCCGCCTCGACGAATGCGTTGTCGAGGCGGGCATCGCCGAAGCTGAAGGCTACGTTCATCTGCGAGCGCCAGCGCGGCCGCGCATGAACGCGCACCGCATCGCCGAGGCGATCGAGCGTGTCGTACAGGCGCTGCGCCTTTCTCGCGTTGATGCGCTGCATCGCCTGCAGGCCGCCGATCTCGAAGCGCAGCCAGCGGGTAATCAAGGTCAGCACATAAATCGCGAATACCGGAGGCGTGTTGTAGTTCGAACCGTGTGAGACATGAGTCCGGTAATCGAGAATCGCCGGCAAACCGTCCGGAACACGCTCGAGCAGCGCACGCCGGATTACCGCGACGGTCACGCCGGCCGGACCGAGATTCTTCTGCGCATGCGCGTAGATCATCGAGAACAAATCGGTACGGCATGGCTTCGAGAGAAAATCGGAGGACATGTCGGCAATCATCGGTGCGGCCAGCGCCGCGTCCCGATCGGGAAACTGCACGCCCTCGACGGTTTCGTTCGACACGTAATGCAAGTAGGCCGCGCCTGGGCCCGTTTCGACTTCATCGAGCTCCGGCAGTTGCCGATAGCCGGTGTCGCGCCCGTCCCAGGCAACGCTGCGCCCGGGCACGACCTTGGCTGCTTCGGCCGCGGCTTTGCCGCTCCAGTAGCCCGAGACGACATAGGCCGGCGGCATGCTCGGATGCGCGGCGAAATTCATCGGAATCATCGCGAACTGCAGACTGCTGCCACCTTGCAGAAAGGTGACTGCATAGTCATCCGAAATATTCATCAGCGCCCGCAGATTCTGTTCGGCTTCGTCGAGAATCGCGCGAAACCAGTCCGAGCGGTGGCTCATGCCGAGCACCGAGATGCCGGTCTCCGGCACCGCCACGATGGCTTCACGGGTCTGTTCCAGGACGCCGGCAGGCAAGGCGCCGGGTCCGCCGGAAAAATTGAGTGCGTTGGCTTTCATCGGGATGACATCGCGCGTGCTCATGCGGGCCGCCCGGCGGCTCGCCGCAACATGGCCTCGAACGCCGCGAATACGCGTTGTATTTGTGGCAGCTTGTAGGGAAACGTGGCGCTATCGTCCATATCGTGCACAACCATGCCGGTGGCGATTTCGAAGATCAGCAATCGCCCGTCGCTCGTTTCGGCGCAGTCGAAGCCGACATAGTCGAGCCCGGTCAAATCGGCGATGCGTTGCAGCGCGTCGCGGTGGCGCACTGCGAAGTCGGTGTCGAAGGTCGCCATCAGATCGGCCTCCTCCTGGCGACGCTCGGGGTGCGCGATCATTTCCGCATAGGGGTAGTGCACCATCCATTCGGAGGAGATCCCCATGTGGCAGACGAACGGCTTGCCGTCGATGATGACGATGCGATATTTGCGGAATAGCCCGTCGGCATCGCTGTAGTCGATAAACGGCGCAACGTAATATTCGGCCGCGTCGGACTCATTCAGGTATTGCGCCAGGGACGCCGCATCGGCAACCTTCACGAGCCCCTGTCCGGCGTGAGAACCGACCGGACGAATGATGAACGGAAAATCCCGCCCCAGTGCGGCGGGCAGGTCGAAGCGACCGGCGATGGCATCGAGCACCTGTTCGCGGCGCAGGCGCAGTGTGTGCGCCATGCAGATGCCGGGCTCAGCGCCCAGCAGCGCGTAGGCCGCGTCGCGCGTGGTTCGACCGATGCAGCCCGGACGATTCAACACGCGCGCGGCGGGCCCGATATCGGCAATGAGCGTGGCGATGCGCACCAGCACCTCGGCGTTTTGATCGGAGGCGCAGGCCGCCACGAGGATCACGTCGTGCGCGGGCAGATCGGACGGCTGCAGCGGCTGGTCGTCGATATAGAAGGCCTCGATCTGCAGATCGGCTTGCTCCAGCAGGCATTCGAAGGGGGTATTGGCCATCAGATCACCCGGCGCCTTGAGTGCCAGCACTTTTAACGGCGCAGGGTCGACGCTGGCCTGCTTGAGCCGATAATGCCGACGCAGTTGTATGGCCTGGGCCTGCACCGCGAGCGCCGCGGGCTTCTGGTATTTGAGCTGCAACACGAGCGACAGATCGAGCAGCGCGTCGGGGTCGTCGTGGTTGCGTACGTATTCGAGCAGTTGAGCGCCCAGCGGGGTGAGATCGCCGCCGGCGGTGACCTCACGAAGCAGCACCGGCAACCCGAGCAGCCGGTAGGTGAATGGAGTTGCCGCGTTCGGCGTCGGCGATGTCTGGTTGATGCTCATGGGTGGCCTGCCTGGTCGCTTAATAGGCTGCCGTCGCCGCGCGGCACCACACCGCGGCGGCACGGTGCCCCGATGTGCAGAGCATACGGGAACGAGCAACGCGGCAAGCCGATGAACAGGAGTCCGATTTGCCGCCTGTTCGGCCAAATGCCCGGCCCATAAAAAAAGCCCGGCGGGTTGGCGCGCGGGCGTTTTTTCAGGCTAATGTCTGGAGGTGCGGGCCGGAGTCGAACCGGCCTAGCTGGCTTTGCAGGCCAGAGCATAACCGCTTTGCTACCGCACCATTCGGGGCCGTGCCGGAACTTCTCGCACGACCATGGCGGCTGTTGCTTGCGAGTGTGCGATGTAGTCGCCCCACCCGAATTCGCCAGCCGGCTTTTCAACCGTTATCGCATTGTAACCGCACGCCTGGGCTGACTCGCAGCGGGCCACCTGCGGCACAAATAAAAAGGGAAGCTCGGCTTCCCTCGGGATCTTGGAGCGGGAGACGAGTCTCGAACTCGCGACCTCAACCTTGGCAAGGTTGCGCTCTACCAACTGAGCTACTCCCGCATTTTCTCTACAGTCATGCACGCCATCAAGGCGCGCAAATCTCGCCGATACAACTGGAGCGGGAGACGAGTCTCGAACTCGCGACCTCAACCTTGGCAAGGTTGCGCTCTACCAACTGAGCTACTCCCGCAATGGCGATGACTGCCGATCAGCGCCACGCGCGGAAACCCGGTACGCGGCGAGAGGCAGATTATGGGGCAAACGGGATTTCCGTGTCAACCCCGTCAGGGGCTTAAATGTGGGTGCCAGCCCGCTCGCGAATTTGCGGCCACGCCAGCTTGAGATAGTAGAGCATCGACCAGATGGTGAGTACGGCCGCCAGGTAAATCAGCCAGGTACCCCACAGGAAGGTATCGATATGCAGCGCGCCGTGGCTCAGCACGCCGTTGAAGAGCAAAAACGGTATCGCGGTCATCTGCGCGAAGGTTTTGATCTTGCCCAGCGAATTGACGGCGACATTGCGCGAGGCGCCGATATGGGCCATCCACTCGCGCAGCGCTGAGATGGTGATCTCACGCCCGATGATGATCAGCGCGACCGGCGCGCTGACGCGGCCGAGTTCGAGCAGCATCAGGAGCGCCGCGGCCACCATCAGCTTGTCGGCGACCGGATCGAGAAAAGCGCCGAATGCCGAGGTCTGGTTCAGGCGCCGCGCCAGAAAGCCGTCGAACCAGTCAGTCAGGGCGGCCAGCACGAAAATGAAGCACGCGACCCAGTTCATTTGCTGCGGCGAGAGCCAGTACAGCGGCAGGTAATACACGCCGACCACCAGCGGGATCAGGACGATCCGCAGCCAGGTCAAGAGAATGGGGACATTGAATGGCATGGCAATCTGCTGTCGGGACGGGCGCAAGGTAAGTGGGTCAGGCTGCATTGTGCCGATTATGGCCCGCCCTGGCAATTCGCGTGCCTGCGCAGCAGGCGAGGCGATGCGCGGGGGCGGCGCGCCGCGCCCGACGCGTCAATGCAGTTGCCGGTAGATCTGCTCGGCCAGCGCATGCGAGATGCCTTCGACGCTGGCGAGCTCGTCGATGCTGGCCGCGCTCACGCCGTGCAGGCCACCGAAGCGCGCCAGCAGCCGCTGGCGCCGCTTGGCGCCGATTCCTTCGATTTCATCGAGGCGCGAGCCCTGGCGAGCCTTGGCGCGCTTGGCCCGCATGCCGGTGATGGCAAAGCGGTGGGCTTCGTCGCGAATTTGGGCGATCAGCATGAGCGCGGCGCTCTCGCGCCCGAGCTCCTGCGGCGCGCGATCGTCGGCGAAGACCAGGGTCTCCAGACCGACCTTGCGGCCCTCGCCTTTGGCCACCCCCACCAGCAGCCCGACATCGAGGCCGAGTTCCTCGAAGACCTGCCGCGCGACCTCGACCTGTCCCTTGCCGCCGTCGATCAGCACCAGATTGGGCATCACCGGGGCGGCAGGCGCGGTGGCGGCGGATGACGTTTCGGCCAGCGCGGCGTCTTGCGCTTGCGCCTCGTGCGAAGCTTCCTCGATGGCCTCGTCGGCTGCCTCGGCTTCGGCTTCGATCATTTTGCCGTAGCGGCGGGTGAGAACCTGGCGCATGGCAGCGTAGTCATCGCCGGGCGTAATGCCGGCGATGTTGTAGCGTCGATACTCGCCGTTCTGCATTTTGTGGTGATGAAACACCACGCAGGATGCCTGGGTGGCCTCGCCAGCCGTGTGGCTGATATCGAAGCACTCGATGCGCAAGTCGCCCAAATCCTCGAGATCGAGCCCGAGGGTGTCGGCCAGTTGACGAGTGCGCGCCTGCTGCGTGCCCTGCTCGGCCAGCAGACGGGACAACGCGAGCTGAGCGTTTTGCCGAGCCATGTCGAGCCAGGCACGGCGGCGCCCCTGCGGCTGGCGCACGACGCTGACCTTGCGCCCGGCCTGCTCGGCCAGCAGGTCGATCAGCTCCCGTTCGCGCAATGCATGACTGACGATCAGCAACGGCGGAATCGTCTGCCCCAGATAGTGCTGCGCCACGAAGGCTTCGAGGATACCGCTCTCGAGTTCGCCGGCGCGCGAAGATTCGGCGTCGGTGTCGGTGTCGAGCGCAGCCGTATCGAGGTGCGCGGGGAAATGGGCCTTGTCGCCCAGATGCCGGCCGCCGCGCACCATCGCCAGATTCACGCATGCCCGGCCGCCTTCGAAGGCTACGGCGAGCACGTCGGCGTCGACGTCGCCGCTGGTCTCCACGGACTGCTGCTGCAGCACGCCGGACAATGCGCTCATCTGGTTGCGCACCGCGGCGGCCTGCTCGAATTTGAGCTCGGCGGCGTATGCCAGCATCTTTGCCTCGAGCGCCTTGAGCACTTCGTTTTGTCGCCCGGACAGGAAACCGGCGGCATTGCGGACGTCGCGGGCATAGTCCTCGGCACTGATGGCCCCGACGCACGGCGCGGTGCAACGGTGAATCTGGTGCAGCAGGCAGGGGCGCGTGCGGTTGGCGAAAACCGAGTCTTCACAGGTGCGCAACTGAAAGACCTTCTGCAGGATCTGCATGCTCTCGCGCACCGCCCAGGCGCCCGGGAATGGCCCGAAATATTGATGCTTGCGATCGGTCGCGCCGCGGTAATACGCCATGCGCGGGAACGCATGCTGGGTGATTTTCAGATAGGGGTACGACTTATCGTCGCGGAACAGAATGTTGTAACGCGGGCGCAGTGCCTTGATCAGATTGTTTTCGAGCAGCAGCGCTTCGGCTTCGGAGCGGGTGACGGTCGTCTCAAGCCGCACGATGCGGCTTACCATGTGGGCGATGCGGGGCGACAGCTGGGTTTTGTTGAAATAACTCGATACGCGTTTTTTCAGGTCGCGCGCCTTGCCCACGTACAGCACCGTGCCGGCCACGTCGTAGTAGCGATATACCCCCGGCAGATGGGGCAATTGGGCCAGCGTGGATTTGGCGTCGAACGGCGTGTCGGCAGGAGCGGTGTCGGTCATGAGTCGGGATGCTGCGGTGCGGCTGGGTCAGCTGGCGCGCCAAGGCGCGTGCGGCTTCCGGCTAAAATTGCAAGTTTAGATCAAACCACGGGATAGCCGCTGATGCGCTTGCGCTGCGACATTTTTTGCACGGTCGTCGACAATTACGGCGATATCGGCGTGTGCTGGCGCCTGGCGCGGCAATTGGCCGCCGAGCACGGCTGGGCGGTACGGCTGTGGGTGGATGATCTCGCCAGTTTCGCCCGCCTGCGCCCGGAGATCGACGCGCAGGCGGCCCGCCAAAGCCTGGATGGTGTCGACGTGCGGCACTGGCCGACCCCATGGCCGGCGCCACCGGCGGCCGAGATGCCTGCCGAGGTAGTCATCGAGGCGTTCGCCTGCGACATTCCGCAGGCTTATCTGCAGGCGATGGCCGAGTACAGGCCGGCCCCGGTGTGGCTGAACATGGAGTATCTGAGCGCGGAAGACTGGGTCGACGGCTGTCACTTGCAGCGCTCCCCCCACCCTCGTCTGCCGCTGACCAAGATTTTCTTTTTCCCCGGCTTCAGCGCCGCCACCGGCGGCTTGCTGCGCGAGCACGATCTGCTCGGGCGACGCGATGCATTTCTGGCACAAGGACAAGCGCAACGGGACTTCTGGAAAAATCTGTGTCTGCCGCAACCAGAGCCGCAAACGCTTATCGTCTCGTTGTTCGCCTACGAAAACCCGGTGCTGCCGGCCCTGCTCGCGGCATGGCGCGACGGCCCACGCCCGGTCACCTGCCTGATCCCCCAAGGGCGCATCAGTCCCCAGGCCGCTGCCTTTGTCGGCAAACCATCGCTAGGGCCCGGCGAAAGCGCGCGGCAAGGCGCCCTGACCATGCATGGCGTGCCGTTTCTGCCCCAGGACCGCTACGACGAATTGCTATGGGCGTGCGACTTCAATTTCGTGCGCGGAGAAGACTCGTTCGTGCGTGCCCAATGGGCCGCCAAGCCAATGGCCTGGCACATTTATCCACAATCCGACGCCGCACATGCGCTCAAGCTGGACGCCTTTCTGAGGCGGTATTGTGCCGCGCTGCCGGCATCCGCCGGTGCGGCGCTGCAGCGATTCTGGCATAACTGGAATGGTTTCGACGCGTCGCCGCAGGCATCGGCGATAGCTGCGACGTGGGGAGAACTCGCACAGGCCATGCCGGCGCTCAGCGCCCACGCACGAGCCTGGGCACAACACCTGGCGCGGCACGAGGACTTTGCCTCGGCGCTGGTACAGGTTTGTAAAAATCAGTTAAAATAACCAGCTTTTTCAAGTATTTGCTGCTGAATCTGATGCCTATGCACCCGACGCGGGCCACGCTGGCAAAGCGGCAAGTGGGCACAATTCGACATAGGTATTGGTACAGGACTTAGCTTTATGAAAACCGCACAGGAACTCCGCGCTGGCAACGTCGTCATGATCGGCGGCGAGCCGTTGGTCGTGCAGAAGGCCGAATACAACAAATCTGGCCGCAACGCTGCCGTGGTCAAGATGAAATTCAAGAATTTGCTGACGGAAACGCCCAGCGAATCCGTCTACAAGGCAGACGACAAGTTCGATGTCGTGATGCTCGAGCGCAAGGAAGTGACCTATTCGTACTTCGCCGATCCGATGTACGTTTTCATGGACGCCGATTACAACCAGTACGAAGTCGAGAAGGACAACCTCGGCAACGCGCTGAATTACCTGGAAGACGGCATGCAATGCGAGGTGGTTTTCTACAACGAGAAAGCCATTTCCGTGGAACTGCCGACCACGGTCGTGCGCGAAATCATCTACACGGAACCGGCCGTCAAGGGCGATACGTCGTCGGGCAAGGTCATGAAGAACGCCAAGATCTCGACCGGCATGGAACTGCAAGTGCCGCTGTTTTGCGCCATCGGCGACAAGATCGAAATCGACACTCGCACCGACGAGTACCGCAGTCGCGCCTGAGCGATTCAGCCAGCGGAACAAAAAGCGCCTTGCGAGGCGCTTTTTTTATTGTCCGGAACTTTCTTCCGACTCCTTTTACAAACACGGGGATGAACAATAAGTTACGCCTGGCCTAAGTTGCCGCGCTGCAAAATCGGGGAATGTTCCAGGCCGATCTACCCAGTGGCCCATTACGCGAATTCCCCGGCACCCAACCTGTCTGTGCGAAATCGCGAGTGCCGGCTGCAGTGGTTTTAGCGGCTCTACTATTTGGTGATTTCCATGCCACATGTTTTGTTTCTCGAAGACGATCCGGATCGGATCGCTCCGCTCTCCGAAGTCGCCCGCGCGAGCGGATTCACGGTGGATGTCGCCGCCGATTTGCAGACCGCACGACTGATGTTCGAGCGCACATCGCCAGATATCGTCCTGGTCGACCCGGCCTCGCCAAACGTTCACGACGTGAATTTGCTGAAGAGCCTATCGTGGCAAGCCAGTCGCCCGATTCCGGTGATCGCCCTGCCCTCGATGGCCTCGCTGGACTGGCGTTTGCAGTTGATGCGCGCGCTGATGCTCGCCAAGACGCAATTCTCGCCTCCCGGCATGCCTCACGAGACGACGAGCGCCGCCCCGGTCCGGGATGGCGAAGGCGCGCTGACCTTTGCCCCGGGCACACCGCTTGCTCAGGTGGAGCGGCAGTTGATCCTGGCGACCCTGGCGGCCAATGGCGGCGTGCGCGGCAAAACCGCGTCGCTGTTGGGAATCAGCCCGAAAACGCTCTACAACAAGCTCAAACAGTTCGGCACGCCTGTTTGACGCTGCCGCCGGCTCCGTTTGACCGACCTTGCCGGCGTGGTGGCGTCGCCGGCTCCTAAAATACCTCGCGCAGCAATGCCAGGGCCGCTTGGTATTGCGCTTGCGCGTGTAGCTTTTCCCAGCGAAGCGCCTTGGTCTGCGGCAGTAATTGGCGAATACGCCTGGTCGCTACCGGGTCTTCCTGATAGCTCAGTTCGCGCAGTAGCTGATCCGCCTTGTCCGGACTGTTGCAGATCAGCACCATGTCACAGCCGGCGGCGAGTGCCGCCTGCGCGCTGGACACGACGTTGCCAGCCACGCTCGCGCCCTGCATGCTGAGGTCATCGCTGAAAATCACGCCGTTGAATCCCAGCCTGGCGCGCAGGATGTCCTGCAACCATATCCGCGAGAAACCCGCCGGTTGCGAATCGACTTTCGGATAGATCACGTGGGCGGGCATCACGGCAGCCAGACTGAGCCCCAGCCACGCATACGGTTGAGCGTCGTCGTTCAGGATGGCATCGAGCGGCCGCTCATCGATCGGGACCTCCAGATGCGAGTCGGCCGCAACGAAGCCATGTCCGGGGAAGTGCTTGCCGCAGTTGGCCATACCTGCGAGCAGCAAGCCATGATTGAGGCTCTTGGCCAACAGGGTGACGACCCGTGGATCGCGGTGAAAGGCGCGATTGCCGATCACCGTGGAGGCGCCGAAATCGAGATCGAGCACAGGCGTGAAGCTGAAGTCCACGCCGCACGCACGCAGCTCCGCAGCCAGCACATAACCCACGGCGGTAGCGGCGCGCGTGGCGAGCAGGACGTCTTTGTCCCATAGCGCGCCCAACTGGGCCATCGCGGGCAAATGGGTGAAACCGTCGGTCTTGAAACGCTGCACACGGCCACCTTCGTGGTCGACCGCGATGACGATGTCGTCACGCACTGCCCGGATCTGCTTCGTCAACCCGCAAAGCTGCGCACGATCGTCGAAATTGCGCGTGAACAGAATTACCCCGCCGGTCAGGGGATGGGCGATCCGTCGAACATCGGCTTCGCTAAGTGTCAGCCCAACCACATCCAGCATGACCGGGCCCGGTTTGCGTTTACTCATGCCTGCTCTCCACTGCATTGCTCTCGGCGATCACAAAGGCGATCGCATAATCCTTTTCGTCGCTTATCGATATCTGAATGCGCACGCCGCGGGCCGCCAGCCAATCGGCGAGTTCACCCGAGGCGATCGCCTGCGGCTGGCCCGACGGCGCGTTCAGGGTTTGCACTGCGCGCCACGTCATGGGCCATCGCATGCCCAACCCGATGGCTTTTGAAAAAGCCTCCTTGGCGGCGAAGCGTGTCGCCAGGAAGGCCAGGCCGCGCTGGGCAGAGCGCGCATTACGCGCGTGATATTTGACCAATTCGTCGGGGCCGAGAACACGTTCGGCAAAGCGTCCGCCGGTTCGTTCCATGACGCCGGCGACCCGGGATATCTGGATGATGTCCGTGCCGATGCCGTAGATCATTGAATCGTCCGTCTGTAGCGATCGCGAATCATGCGGCGCCGAGCCGGCTGGTGACCATGATCGCCTTCATTTCCCGCACTGCGTTTTGCCAGCCGGCGAACAGTGCGTGAGCGACGATCGCGTGCCCGATGTTCAGCTCGGCGATGCCGGCAATCGCGGCAATTCGCTGGACGTTCTGGTAATGCAGTCCATGACCGGCATTGACCTTGAGTCCGAGTGACCCGCCCAGGTCGACGCTGCGCACGATGCGCTCGAACTCCTGCTGCTGCAGCCCGGGATCGTGCGCCTCGGCATATCGACCGGTGTGCAGTTCGATGACCGGCGCGCCGGCTTGCGCAGCGGCGCGAATCTGGGCCTCGTCGGGATCGATGAAAAGGGACACGCGGATCCCGCTTTGCGCCAGTTGCCGGCACGCAGCCTGGATGCGCGACAGTTGCCCGGCCACGTCGAGCCCGCCTTCGGTGGTAAGTTCCTGGCGCTTTTCCGGCACCAGGCACACGTCATGCGGCGCAATCCGACAGGCGATCGCGAGCATTTCCTCCGTTACCGCACATTCGAGATTCATGCGGGTATGCAATTGAGGACGCAACGCTTCGACATCGGCATCGCGAATGTGGCGGCGGTCTTCGCGCAAATGCAGGGTGATGGCGTCGGCGCCGGCCTCTTCCGCTTGCAAGGCTGCTTGAATGGGGTCGGGATACTGGGTGCCCCGCACGTTGCGCAGGGTGGCGACGTGATCGATATTCACGCCGAGATCGATGCCTTGAGGGTCGGTGAGGAAATGGCTCATAGCTTTTGCAGATCGAGGAGGATTTGGCGCGTATTGAGCGGCACGCCTCCGAGATGGTAATTCAGCAGAAACCGCATCAATAACTTGCTTTGGGCGACGGTTTGCGGCCGCCCGTAATTGTCGGCTTCCATGTCGAGCAAGGTCTGCCCACTGACTACCGGCCACTCGGCCGGGTCATCCTGACGCGCCGGCCTCACGCCCACTTCCGGATGAAACACATATTGCGCGGCGGGTATCACCGACGCTCGCGTTTGCGTGCAGCGATCGAAGGCCGCCGCATAGCCGGTCTCGCGCAGCAGAACCCGCTCGAAGATGCGCAGTGTCTGGGCCGCCGGCTCGCCATGCGCGAGGTGATGCAGCGTCTCGACGTAGTGATTGAAAAGCAATTCGTGCGGATCTTCGCGCGCACAGAATTTGACCAACAATTCGTTCGCGTAGAAGCCGCTGAGCAGTGCGTCGCCCGATAGCGGCAGCAGCCCCCCGACCCACTCCGCACGGATGAGCGTGCGTAACTCCGACTTGCCGCTCCAGGACAGCGAGAGCGGCTGAAAGGTCTGCAAAACGCCACGCAGCGCCGAATGCGGCCGCTTGGCTCCCTTCGCGACGAGGGCGATACGACCGTGGTCACGCGTCAGGACATCGATGATCAGACTGGTTTCGCGGTAGGGGTAGCTGTGCAGCACGAAGCCGGGCTGAGCGGTGACGCGCACATTCCTGGTTTGCCGCGTCGCGTGGATGGCTGCGGACAATGCCTCGTCGTGACCAGCGGGTTCCGAGGTTGCCGCGGACTGCGCCAGCACGTCACTCGTAGCCATACGCCCGCAGACCTGCTTCGTTGTCTGCCCAGCCACTTTTGATCTTGACCCATACCTCGAGATAGACCGGGCCATCGAACAATTTTTCCATATCGACCCGGGCTTCGCTGCTGATCTGCTTGAGCTTTGCGCCCTTGGCGCCAATGATCATGGCCTTGTGGCTGTCGCGGTCCACCAGAATGGTGGCGAAGACCCGCCGCAACCGACCCTCCTGCTCGAATTTGTCGATAATGACGGTACTGGTGTACGGTAGTTCGTCGCCGGTCCAGCGGAATACTTTTTCACGCAATAGTTCGGCCGCAAGGAATCGTTCGCTGCGATCGGTCAGGTCATCTTCGCCGTAGATCGGCTCGCCTTCCGGCAGATAGGGGCGAATGACTTCGAATAAGCGTGTGATGTCTTCGTGGCGCTTGGCCGACATTGGGACGATGGCGGCGAACTCGCGCTGCTGCCCCATCATTTCGAGAAACGGCAGCAGTACCGTGCGGTCTTCGATGCGATCCAGCTTGTTGAGAATGAGCAACACCGGCACATTGCCAGGAATCAAATTGAGTACGCGCTCGTCATCGGCATTGAAATGGCCCGCTTCGATGACGAACAACACCAAATCGATGCTCGATAGCGTCGAAGTGACCGCCCGGTTGAGCGACCGATTCAATGCCGACGCATGGCGCGTTTGGAATCCCGGGGTATCCACAAAGATGAATTGCGCGGTTTCCGTGGTGCGAATACCGGTGATACGATGCCGCGTCGTTTGTGCCTTGCGGGAAGTAATACTGATCTTTTGACCGACCAGCGCGTTCATCAACGTCGATTTGCCCACGTTGGGTCGCCCAACGATGGCGACTGTGCCGCAGCGGAATTTGGCGTCTTCAGTCATCGCGATTACCCTTTCTGCGGTACTGCCGCCTCGCCGCCACGCGACTCCTTGGCGACGTGGCCAGCCGGTTTCGGCTCGCCTGCGGTCCCTTCGGGTGCCGCACTGCCCGCCGCGCTATCAGCCACCGCGGTGGTGCCCGTATTCGCCTCGGAGGGCTGCGCCGACTTGCTGGCCGCACGCTTGCGGCTGATCTTGGGCGCCTTATCGCTTTTGCCTTTCAGTAGGTGCGCGTGTCGCTGGACTTCCTCGAGCGCCTTCTTGGCGGCGGCCTGCTCCGCGGCGCGCCGGCTGGGCCCCGAACCGAATACCTTGATTTCGAGTTTTGGCACCAGGCACTCTACTTCGAATTGTTGATTGTGCGCCGCACCATGCGTGGCGATCACCGTATATTGAGGCAAGGCGATCTTGTGTCCCTGCAGGTATTCCTGCAGGAGCGTCTTGGCATCCTTGCCGAGCGTTTGCGGGTCGACGTGTTCCAATATTGGTGTGTACAAGCGCTTGATGACGGCGAACGCCGTATCGAACCCGCCGTCGAGGAAAATCGCGCCCAGAATCGCCTCCAGCGTGTCCGCCAGGATCGAGGGGCGGCGAAAACCGCCGCTTTTGAGTTCGCCCTCGCCCAGGCGCAGGAAGTCGCTGATACCGAGGGTTTGGGCAATTTCGTACAAGGACTGCTGTTTGACCAGATTGGCCCTCACGCGGGACAGGTCACCCTCGTCGAGCTTGGCATAGCGCTGGAAAAGCACGGTAGCCACCGTGCAATTCAGGACGGAATCCCCGAGAAACTCGAGCCGCTCGTTGTTGGCGGCGCTATGGCTGCGGTGTGTCAGCGCTCGACACAATAATTCCGCATCGTGAAAACGATACTGGAGGCGATCTTCCAGCTGATTAAGAGATACAGGCATGGCGGAAGTATAGCGCGGCCGCCCTTGACCAGCGCGAGTATTTGCTCGGAAGGCCGAGGAGCGATTTGGCGGAAAAACAACCGTCGCGACGGTGTTTCCGCCCCCTCACTCAACACCAGGCGAGTCGTCGAATCTTCAGTGAATCATGCCGATCCGCTTGAGATCGCTGAAATTCATCCAAATGAAGAAGGCCTTGCCGATGATGTTCTTTTCCGGCACGAAACCCCAATAGCGGCTGTCGGCACTGTCGTCGCGGTTGTCGCCCATCATGAAGTAGTGGCCGGGCGGCACTTTGCAAACCACACCTTCGCTGTTGTAGGTGCAGTTATTCCGGTATGGGTAGTCGCTGGCGCCAAGGATGAACGGCGGCACATTCGGGTCGTTGAGAATGCGATGCGTCACGCTGCCGATCGTCTCGTCGTACTGCTTGAAGTATGCGATGCGTTCCTGATCGAAGTAGTCGGGCAACTGCGTCATCGGCAGCGGCTTGCCGTTGATGATCAGACGCTTGTTTTCGTATGCGACGATATCGCCCGGCACCCCGATGACCCGCTTGATGTAATCCTCCGATTCATCTTTCGGGTAGCGGAACACCATGACGTCGCCCCGCTGCGGCTCGCCAATGTTGATGATCTTTTTGTTGAGCAACGGCAAACGAATGCCGTAATCGAATTTGTTGACCAAAATGAAATCACCGATGTGCAGCGTCGGGATCATCGAGCCGGAAGGAATCTTGAACGGCTCGACCACGAACGATCGCACCAGGAACACGGCCAGTATCACCGGAAAGAAGCTGGCCGAGTATTCCAGCCACCAGGGCTGACGCAACTTATCGTCGCGCAGCTTGGCCCGGGCGCTGGCCACGGCATCGGCGTTGGTTGCCGTGCCTGTCGCCAGTTGCTGCTCATCGAACGAGGCGACCGCGGCTTCGGCCGCACGCCGACGGCCCGGTTGAAAAACGAGTTTGTCGGCTATCCAGGCAAGTCCAGTAACAATGACCAGAACGAAAAGAATCAAGGCGAAATTCATGGATTATCCCGAGGTTTATTTGTCTTGGACTTGCAAGATGGCCAGGAAGGCTTCTTGAGGAATTTCGACGCTGCCCACCTGTTTCATGCGTTTCTTGCCAGCCTTTTGCTTTTCGAGCAGCTTCTTTTTGCGGGTAATGTCGCCGCCGTAACACTTTGCCAGCACGTTTTTGCGTAACGCCTTGATGTTTTCGCGCGCGATGATATGCGCCCCGATAGCAGCCTGGATCGCCACGTCGTACATCTGGCGGGGGATGATTTCGCGCATTTTCGCGGCGACTTCGCGACCACGATGCTGACTGGCCGAGCGATGCACGATGATCGACAGCGCATCGACTTTCTCCCCGTTGATCAGCATGTCGACCTTGACCACATCCGCGGCTCGGTACTCCTTGAATTCGTAATCCATCGAGGCATAGCCTCGCGACACCGATTTCAGGCGATCGAAGAAATCCAGCACGATTTCGGCCATCGGGATTTCGTAGGTCAACTGAACCTGCCGACCGTGGTACGACATGTTGATCTGCACACCGCGCTTTTGCGTGCACAGTGTGATCACAGACCCAACGTACTCCTGCGGCATATAGAGATTGACCGTGACGATCGGTTCCCGGATTTCCTCAATTTTTGACGGATCGGGCATCTTCGACGGATTCTCGACGATGGTCAGCGTGCCATCGTTCTGCTGAACTTCGTACACGACCGTCGGCGCGGTCGTGATCAGGTCCATGTCGAATTCGCGCTCGAGCCGCTCCTGCACGATCTCCATGTGCAGGAGCCCCAGAAAGCCGCAGCGGAAACCGAAACCAAGCGCCTGCGATACTTCGGGCTCGTACTGCAGCGACGCGTCGTTCAACTTGAGTTTCTCGAGCGACTCGCGCAGGGCATCATATTGATTGGCTTCGATCGGGTAAAGACCGGCGAAGACCTGCGGCTTGACTTCCTTGAAGCCAGGCAGCGGCGCGGCCGCGGGCTTGAGCGCGTGCGTGACGGTGTCGCCCACCTTGGCAGCCTTGAGCTCCTTGATGCCGGCAATGATGAAGCCGACCTGACCTGCCGAGAGCTGCTCGCGCGATT
Organism: Pandoraea thiooxydans; assembly: GCF_001931675.1. NCBI lineage: Bacteria > Pseudomonadati > Pseudomonadota > Betaproteobacteria > Burkholderiales > Burkholderiaceae > Pandoraea > Pandoraea thiooxydans. The sequence continues at coordinate 3,211,040 of NZ_CP014839.1, forward strand.
GCGACTTGGGCGTGAATACGCCGACCTGTTCGACCAGATAGCTCGCGCCGCTGGCCATCATCTGAATCTTTTCCTTTGGCTTGAGCACACCGTTGACGATGCGCACCAGCATGACGACGCCAACGTAGTTGTCGAACCAGGAATCGATGATCAATGCCTGCAGGCGCTCGGCAGGGTCTCCCTTGGGCGGCGGCACTTTGGCAATCAACGACTCGAGCACGTCCTCCACGCCCAGGCCGGTCTTGGCGCTGCATCGCACGGCATCCATCGCATCGATGCCGATCACGTCCTCGATCTCCTGAATGGCGTTGTCGGGGTCGGCCGACGGCAAATCAATTTTGTTCAGGACCGGTACGACCTCGACGCCCAGTTCGATGGCGGTGTAGCAATTGGCGACTGTCTGCGCCTCCACGCCCTGGCTGGCGTCGACGACCAGCAACGCGCCTTCGCAAGCCGAGAGCGAGCGGCTGACTTCATACGAGAAGTCGACGTGCCCCGGAGTATCGATGAGATTGAGGTTGTAGAGTTGGCCGTTGCGGGCCCGGTAGCTCAGCGCGGCGGTCTGCGCCTTGATGGTGATGCCTCGCTCCCGCTCGAGGTCCATCGAATCGAGGACCTGGGATTCCATTTCGCGATCGGACAGACCGCCGCACAGTTGGATGATGCGATCCGCCAAGGTCGATTTGCCGTGGTCGATGTGCGCGATGATGGAAAAATTGCGAATGTGGTCCATGCGATACAGGAAAGAGGAACGGGATCTGCCAATCCAAAGCAGCAAGATGCCCTGGCTATCGGCAAACGTCGTATTTTAGCTGAAACCGCTCACGCCCAACGCCGGTCGGGGCGATTTAAGTCTCGGGGGGAATTCCTGAGGCGGCTGCCAGCGCGGTGCGCACTCGCGGCTCGTCCAGATGATAGTGGCACAACTCGACGTCACCCATCATGAGTACCGGCACCCACTCGCCGAACCGGTTTTCAAGCTCGGGCGCGCTATCGACATCGACCAGAGTGACCTGGAAATCAAATACTTGCCGCAAAGGCTGCAGGGCATGCAGCATGTTCTCGCACAAATGGCACCACGACCGGCCATACAACGTCAGCGCAATGGGGCGGCCGGTCGAGGTCATTGAATAAGCTATTTCTTGGCAGCGCTCGGCCGCAGCGGAATGAATTGCGTCGCATCGCCGCGGCGCACTAGAACAGCAACGAGTTTCTTGCTGTCCAATCCCTGCACCAATGCCGCAAATTGCTTGGCATTGACAATGTCGGTGTCACCGATACGCAAAATGATGTCGCCCTGCTGTATGCCAGCGCCGGCAGCCGGCCCGGTGGCGAGTTCGACCATCACGCCGTTCCTGACCTTGAGATCCTTGCGCTGCGCGTCGGTCAGGTCGGAGACCACCAGGCCCAGTTTGTTCGGGGCGGCCTGGTCAGGCGGGGTAGCGCTATTGTCCGCCTTCGTGGTTTTGTCCGGGGCCATTTCGGCCACCACCACGTGTAATTCGCGTACCGCCCCCTTGCGCCATACTGAGAGCGTCGCTCGCGTGCCTGGCTTGGTCTCACCTACCAGACGCGGCAAATCGGTGGCGTGATCGACTGATTGTCCGTTGAATTTGAGAATGATGTCGCCACCCAGCAAGCCGGCCTTATCCGCCGGGCCGCCCGGCTCAACTGTACGCACCAACGCGCCCTGGGGTTTGGGCAATCCAAGCGACTCGGCAACGTCTTGCGTCACTTCGCTGATCGCCACACCGATGCGCCCTCGGATCACCCGGCCGGTTTTTTTCAGTTGATCGGCAACCCGCATGACCTCGTCGATCGGGATGGCGAACGAAATCCCCATGAAACCGCCCGTTTGGCTGTAAATCATCGAGTTGATGCCGATGACTTCGCCTCGCATATTCAGCAGCGGCCCGCCCGAGTTGCCAGGATTGACAGCGACGTCGGTCTGGATGAACGGCAAGTAATCGCCGGTATCGCGCCCCTTGGCGCTCACGATGCCCGCAGTCACCGTATTATCGAGACCGAATGGCGAACCGATGGCGACGACCCACTCGCCGACCTTGAGCTTGTTCGAGTCTCCCAGTGCGACGACCGGCAAATTGCTTGCGTTGATCTTCACCAGGGCGACGTCAGTCCGCTTGTCCAGTCCGATCAATCGCGCCTTGAATTCCCGCTTGTCGGTCAATGTGACGTAAATGCTATCGGCGCCATCGACCACGTGGGCATTGGTCATGATGTAACCGTCCGGCGTGATGATGAAGCCTGACCCGACTCCACTGTTTTGCTCTTCGTCCTGAGGCGCGGGTTGCTTGTTATTGGGCGTTTTGCCGCTACGCGGCCCTTGCGGCAAAGGGATGCCGAAGAAACGTCGGAACAGCTCCGCCATTGCGTCGTCGTTCATCCCCGGAATGCTGCCGCGCTGTATGCGTACTTTTTCCGTCGTTCTGATATTGACGACCGCGGGTCCGACCTTAGCCACCAACTGCGTGAAGTCAGGCAGCGATGAAAATCGTTGCGCTCCGACCGGTGCGCATGCAGCCGCAGGCGCCGAGGCCGCTGCCGCAGACGATGGGGCAACAGCGGACGAAGCCGCAGCAGTGGAGGCGGGGGACGACGCAGCCGACGACAACGTCGCGACGGCGAGCAGAACGCTCCCTAGCACATAAAGCGGGAATCTTTTCATAAACATCAAGTACCGGAATATAAAGGGACGATCTTTATTTGACGGGTTTATATTCTATGCTAGCGGCAAATCGCTGCAAGGTGGCCTGAGGAACTTCCCCTAGGAGCGTCAACCAGAAATTATCATACTTTTTGATCAGAATATTGGTCGCGCCCGTGCTACCGTGTCCTTCCTTGCGCTCCCGCGTCGCCGGCTCGATAAAGACCGACAGGCCCGACATGCCGTCGGAGTAGACGGCCTGCAATACCTCTATCGGACCGCTGCCAGGGTTGGTATTCATGACTCGTCGCACCTCCCGGATCTCTTTGAACCCAGGCACATTCGCTTTGATCGACCACCCTGTGTCCGCCAGATGTACGGTTTGAATATGCGGCTTGACGATCCGCCACCCACGGACGTCGTGGATTTCAGCCATGATCCGATTTTTTTGGCTGGGTACACCGATACTCACCTGCGAGAAGGAGGCCTGCTCCAGCACATGCCCCTTCGCATCGACCGTCTGAGCCCGCAACAGCAGCCCAGAGCGCTCATCCGCCCAGAGTCGATAACCGAATCGGTACGCGTCCCTGGGCACGAGATCGATCACGACACAATTGAACCCCGCAACCCGCTCAGGCGCCAGAAGCTTCGGTTCGTAGAAATTCAGAACGTCGTGCTCGCCCGCGGCGAGCAAGGCGGGAAACGAGTCCTTGTTCTCCCGCTTCTCGATAAAGATGATCTTGTGCTCGGGAATGAAGCTGTAAACGTCTTCGTCGTGCCTCAGAATCTTGCGCGGTTGACCATCCAGCGTCTCGAGTTGCTCGTATTCATGCCCGCGATCGGCAAAATGGCTAATCCGCGACGAGCGGATGAAGCTGCCTCGCTGATACACGAATGTACCGACGTAGTTCTGGGTCTGTGCGGCCCGGTGGATTTTGGTCAACCATGCGTTGACTTCGCGGCGCGCGATCAACGGGTCGGTACTTGATGGAGTGACGGGTGTACTGGCCCAGGTTCGAGCCTGAACTAACATCACCAGAAGGAAGAGGCCTACGAAAACGCGCCCCAGGGCGGCGCGAGAGGAACGCTCAGTATTCAAGTACCGCATTTATTGGTCCGCTTGGGCCGAAGCTCGGACATAAGGCGACACCCCCTGTCCGACTAAATATGGCGCGTATTGCTGATGCGCAGCGAGATATTGGTCCAGTCGGGCATCGCGAATCACGATGAGGTCGCTGGTTTTGTCGTTCACTGCAGGTCCGCCGGCAGAGACTTGCCGTATCGGCGAGGAGGTGGGCGCCGAATTCTGCGCCACGATGGCAACTGCCCCGCCACCATTGGCAGGCGCCTGAATACGAGGAATAATTACCCAACTCAGCATTGCCACTGCGGCCATCGCCGCAGCGGTCGGCAGTACACGGCGCACTCGCAAAAACCCGTTGTGGCGTGCGGAGCCGCCCCGCGCTTCAAGGGCCGCCGGCGCCAACAGATGCGGCTCGGTTGCCAATCGCGCAGAGAAATTCGCGAGAAAAGCCGATTCCGAGTGAGTTTCAACCAATTCGTCGGAGCGCAGCGCATCCCCAATCAAGTGATACGCTGACCAGATTTGCCGCTCGGACTCGGCTCCGAGGCTGTTGAGCCACATCGCCTCGGTCGCATCGAATTCGCTGTCGATCAACACCGAAATCTGCTCGGCCGACAGCCCCCGCTGCGTTTTTACCGTAGCTGATTCCATGATATCCCCCAACAAAAGCTTACGATCGCACGCGCCATTACCAGCGCTTGCCATCTGGTGTATCCAGCAACGGCTTGAGCCGGCTGGCGATTGCCTCACGCGCCCTGAAAATTCTTGACCGGACCGTCCCGATCGGGCACCCCATTGCTTCCGCTATTTCCTCATAACTCAACCCTTCGATCTCACGAAGGGTAATCGCAGTTCGCAACTCATTGGGCAAGGCTTCCATCGCCGAATTCACCGTTTGGGCAATCTGCTTGCTGATCAACATGGATTCCGGCGTATTGATATCCCTTAGTTGTTCGGCCTCTGCAAAAGTTTCAGCCTCTTCTGCATCCGCCTCGGTGGATGTCGGGGCACGCCGGCCCTGGGTCGCCAAGTGGTTTTTGGCTGTGTTGATCGCGATCCGATACAACCAGGTGTAGAAGGCCGAATCGCCGCGGAATTGAGGCAAAGCTCTGTATGCCTTGATAAAGGCCTCTTGCGCCACGTCCTCGACCTCGGCGGAGTCTCGCACGAGGCGCGATACCAGCCGGATGATCTTGCGGTGATATTTGACGACCAGCAGCTCAAAAGCGCTTTTGTCGCCTTTTTGCACGCGCTCCACAAGGGCTTGGTCGATATCTCTTTCACTCACCTGGAATCCGTCGTTCTTAAATCTATTTGGTCTATTTCAGCCGTGGATCGACTTGAGTTCCGGCCTTCGCACACACCTGCGTGCGCCGCTGGGCATGACGTTTGACTAGCACCTGCAAGACGCGATGCCGATCGCTCGGTAACGCGCCGGCCGCCACCGGCAAAATTTCTGTGCGTCCGTTTTGATGCCGCAGCGTCAGCATGACAAGCCACCGGCCAATGCAGCGGCCGTCAACCAGGGAAACGGGTACCACAGGCCCATCTCCCCTGCCAAGAAGTACTGCCCCTCGGCCGCAAACCTCACCGTTCGGACCATGCGGCGCAACCCATCGCCACACCGCGGCCAGCGCCAGTGCGGCCCAGGCGAAGCCAGTCAGTTTTACGACCAAGCCATCATGCGAACACAACGTCAGCGCGACCGCGCATAGATTGCCCAGCACCATCAACAATGTCAGCTGCAGCAATCTGCGCGAAGGTCGAAGCAGGAAAAGCATCGCGCTCAGAAGACATCCGCATCAAACCGCGAGCGCGACGCAGACACGACTAGACGCGCTGGAACACCAGCGTGCCATTAGTGCCGCCAAAGCCGAAAGAGTTCTTCATCGCGACGTCAATTTTCATGTCTCGCGCCTGATTTGCGCAGTAATCCAGGTCACACTCAGGATCCTGGTTGAAAATATTGATGGTCGGCGGGGATACTTGATGATGCAACGCCAGGACAGTAAACACCGACTCCAGACCGCCCGCGCCGCCCAGTAAATGGCCGGTCATCGACTTGGTCGAGTTGACGACAATTTTATAAGCGTGCTCACCGAAAGCCGCCTTGATTGCGTCAGTCTCATTCTTGTCGCCCAACGGGGTCGAGGTACCGTGTGCATTAAGGTAATTCACGGTGTCGGCGTTGAGCTTGGCATCCCGCAGCGCATTGAGCATGCAGCGCCGAGGGCCATCGATGTTGGGCGCGGTGATGTGATAGGCGTCCCCGCTCATGCCGAACCCGGTGATCTCGGCATAAATCTTGGCGCCACGCGCCTTCGCGTGCTCGTACTCTTCAACCACCATCACGCCGGCCCCTTCGCCAAGCACAAAGCCATCGCGATCCTTATCCCACGGACGGCTGGCTGTCGCCGGATCGTCATTACGCGTCGACAAGGCCCGGGCTGCGGCAAAACCGCCGACGCCCAGCGGCGACACCGTCGACTCGGCACCGCCGGCGACCATAACATCGGCGTCACCGCACTGAATCATGCGGGTCGCCTGACCAATACAATGCAGGCCGGTCGTGCAAGCGGTGACAATCGCCAGATTGGGGCCCTTGAAACCGTATTTGATGGAAAGGTGCCCGGAGATCATGTTGATGATCGATGCAGGCACGAAAAATGGGGAGATGCGACGCGGTCCGCGATTGAGCAGTTCGATTTGCGTTTCTTCGATAAGCGGCAAACCACCGATTCCCGCCCCAACCAGCACGCCGACCCGGTCTGCAGTCTCTTCAGTAACGGTCAAGCCGCTGTCCTGGACTGCCTGCATGCCGGCTGCAACGCCATAATGGATGAATGTATCCATATGACGCGCCTCTTTCTCGGGCAAATAGGCCGTGACGTCAAAACCTTTGACCTCGCCCGCAAAACGCGCCGTCATGGCGGATGCGTCGAACTTGGTGATGTGGGCGATGCCCGACTTCCCGGCCATCAGATTGGCCCACCCTTCGGCGACGTTATTGCCGACGGGCGAAATCAACCCCAGGCCAGTAACAACTACTCGGCGACGGCTCACGATACTCCCCTTCTTTTGCAGCAATACATAAAAAACAACAGCCACAGAGGGCACAGAGTTTGTCGCTCCGTGTTCTCTGCGGCTGACAGGAATCCCTGGTTTCCGGGAACCCGGTCAGGCCGCCCGGACAGGACTGTTTACGCTTTGACGTGCTTGGTGGCGTAATCGATCGCCTGTTGCACCGTGGTGATCTTCTCGGCTTCCTCGTCGGGAATTTCCATGCCGAACTCGTCTTCGAGGGCCATCACCAACTCAACGGTATCGAGCGAGTCTGCGCCGAGATCGTTGACGAACGAAGATTCGTTCTTGATTTCTGCTTCGGCAACGCCAAGTTGCTCCGCCACGATCTTTTTGACGCGTTGCTCAATGTTATCCATTCAACCCTCCAGGGAAATTAGTCCATACAAGTGCGCGCATTTTAACAGGTTTGCTCGGTAAAATTCAGTTCCGAAAAACGTTTGTTAAATATGCGAAAAATCGCACGATTTTACCGCAACTTGCTCAATTCATAAACATACCGCCGTTCACATGCAGCGTGACGCCGGTAATGTAAGCTGCTTGCGGCGATGCCAGAAATGCGACCGCGTAGGCAATTTCTTCGGGTCGCCCCAACCGCCCCAAAGGAATCTGGCTTTTCAGCGCGGCGTGTTGCTCTTCACCGAGCGCCTTGGTCATATCCGTATCGATAAAACCAGGGGCCACGCAATTGACCGTGATATTACGGCTGCCGATTTCGCGCGCCAGCGCGCGAGCCATGCCAGCGACGCCGGCCTTTGCGGCCGCATAATTCACTTGCCCCGGATTACCCGACGCACCAACCACCGAAGTCACATCGATGATGCGACCCTGACGGGCTTTCATCATCGGCTTGAGCACAAGACGCGAGAGGCGAAAGACCGCCTTCAGATTGGTATCGAGTACGTCGTCCCACTCATCGTCTTTCATGCGCATCGCCAATTGATCACGCGTGATGCCGGCATTATTGACGAGGATATCGATCTTTCCAAATTGTTTGAGCAGATCATCCAGCACGGCGTCGCACTGAGCCGCATCGGTAACGTTCAGCACAACGCCTTTGCCGGCAAGATTTTCCGCCGACAAATACTCATCAATACCACTCACGCCAGCGGCGCTGGTGGCCGTGCCGACGACCGTTGCGCCACGCCGCGCGAGTTCCAATGCGATGGCCCGCCCGATGCCGCGCGACGCCCCGGTGACCAATGCCACCTGATTTGTTAGGTTTTTATCCATAACGCTCATTTATTCCGTTATTTCAGAAGAGCAAGCGCATCAGCCAGGGAAGCCGCATCCGTGATAGCAACACCGGCCAGTTCGCCGTCGATGCGTTTGGTCAAGCCCGTCAGCACTTTGCCCGGCCCGCACTCGACCACATGCGTGACACCAGCACTTGCCATCTTGCGCACGGTCTCGACCCACCGCACCGGCGAAGCAGCCTGTCGCACCAACGCATCCTTGATTTGCGCCGGATCGCTCACGATCGCCACGTCGACGTTATTGATCAGCGGGATGCTCGGCGCGACGAACGTGACATCGGCCAGATACTCGCGCAAGCGATCGGACGCCGGCTTCAGCAGCGACGAGTGAAATGGCGCAGACACCGGCAACGGCAGTGCACGCTTGGCGCCCCGAGCTTTGGCGATTTCACAGGCTTTTTCCACAGCGGCCTTATCGCCGGCGATCACGACTTGAGCCGGCGCATTGAAATTGACCGCTTCAACAACGCCGGCGGCCGATGCTTCCGCGCAGACCGCGCGCACGGTGTCGTCGTCGAGTCCGAGAATTGCAGCCATACCACCCTGCCCGACCGGCACGGCTTCCTGCATTGCTTGGGCACGAAAGCGCACCAATGGGACAGCATCCCGGAACGCGATAACGCCGGCAGCCACGAGCGCGGTGTATTCGCCCAGGCTATGCCCCGCCACGAGCGACGGCGCCGCGCCGCCTTCGGCCAGCCAGACGCGATATACCGCATAGGCCGCAGCCAGCATCACCGGTTGCGTGTTGGTCGTCAGATTCAAAGCCTCGGCAGGCCCGGAGGCGATGAGCCCGGCGACGTCCTGCCCCAGCGCGTCGGACGCTTCCTGCAGCGTTTCACGCACCACCGCATGCCCGTCGAACCCGGCCAGCATGCCGACCGATTGCGAGCCTTGCCCAGGAAAAACAAATGCGAATTTCATTTTTGATTCACCGCTCACTGAAATACGTTGCGAAGTATGCACGCGGCGCGCACGGAGTCGAGCGACTCCACCGGTCTGCGCGCCCCTGGATTACATGCGCAGCAATGCAGCGCCCCAGGTGAATCCGCCGCCGACGCCCTCGAGCATCACCCGTTGGCCACGCTGAATCCGGCCGTCGCGCACGGCGACGTCCAATGCCAGAGGGATCGATGCCGCCGACGTGTTGCCGTGCTCGTCGACCGTTACGATCATCTTTTCGGTAGGCAAGTGCAGCTTGCGGGCCGTGCTGAGCATAATCCGAATATTGGCTTGGTGAGGAATCAGCCAATCGATCTGCGACGCTTCCAGGCCAGCCTTATCCAACGCCTCCAACGCCACTTTCTCAAGGACACCGACGGCCAGCTTGAAGACGGCCTGGCCGTCCATGTAGAGAAAGGCATTGCCCTGAATGGCACCACCATGCACATTACCCGGCACGCACAGGATATCCGCGTAGCGACCGTCCGCATGCAAAGCCGTCGAGAGTACACCGGGCTCGCTGGATGCGGACAACAGCACCGCACCCGCGCCATCACCAAAGAGAACACAAGTGGTGCGGTCGTTGAAGTCGAGAATACGGGAGAAGGTTTCTGCGCCGATCACCAGCACGTTCCGGTATGCGCCGCTGCGGATAAAGTTATCAGCCGTGGCCAGTGCATACACGAAGCCGGAACATACCGCCTGCACATCAAATGCCGCGCAACCATTTGTGATGCCCAGCTTGCTTTGCACCAAACACGCCGTGCTCGGAAACACGAAATCCGGCGTCGAGGTGGCAAGAATAATCAGGTCCACGGCCTGAGCATCGACGCCTGCCATGTCGAGCGCCTTGCGCGCCGCCTCGACGGCGAGATCGCTGGTCGTCATGTCCGGCGGCGCAAAATATCGAGCCTTGATGCCCGTGCGCGCCACAATCCATTCGTCGCTCGTCTCGACCTGACGCGCAGCCAGCTCTTCAGCCAGTTGCTGGTTGCTGACGCGGCGCGGCGGGAGATAGCTGCCGGTGCCGATAACACGAGAATAGATCGCGGGTTGAGTCATGTCACACAACGCTCAGTATGCCGGGGCAATCGGGGCAGCCTGCGCGGCACCGGTCTCCCCGAGCTGGGTTTTATTGTCTTCCATCGCGCGCTCCAGGCGCGCCTGAACACCATTGCGCACGGCATCGTAGCCGCGCTTGATCGCCCACTCGAACGCGTAGGCGTCCGCTGAGCCATGGCTCTTGATGACCAAACCGCGCAAACCAAGCAAAGCCGCGCCATTGTAGCGGCGATGATCGACGCGATGTTTGAAGCGCTGCAGCACGGGCAGCGCCACCAGCGCCGCCAGCTTGGTCAGCCAGGAGCGCTCGAATTCTTCCTTGATCATATTGCCCAGCATCTGCGCCAGGCCTTCGGACGTCTTCAGGACCGCATTGCCGACAAAACCGTCACACACGACGATATCGGTGGTGCCCTTGTAGATGTCGTTACCTTCGACATTGCCGTAGAAATTCAGCGTGCTGGCGCGCAACAGCTCACCGGCCTGCTTGATGACGTCGTTGCCTTTGATGATCTCTTCACCGATATTGAGCAACCCGATGCTCGGCCGCTCCTTGCCGCCGACAGCCGACACCAGCGCATATCCCATTTCAGCGAATTGCAGCAAGTGCGTGGGTTCACAGTCGACATTGGCTCCCAGGTCGAGCACAGTCGTGTAACCACCGGTTTGATTAGGCAGTTGCGTGGCAATCGCGGGCCGCTCGATGCCGACCAGCGTCTTGAGGACATACCGCGACACGGCCATCAGCGCGCCGGTGTTTCCCGCAGATATGCAAGCCTGAGCCTGTCCATCCTTGACCAGATTCAGCGCCACTCGCATCGACGAGTCTTTCTTTTTGCGCAGCGCGACTTCGACCGAGTCGTCCATTGATACTACTTCGGACGCCGGCACGACAGACAGCCGGGAATGCGTCTGGGCCTTCAGTTTGGCCAACTGTGCCTGAATGGGCTGCTCCAGCCCGACCAATACGAGTTCGACATCGTCGGTGTGCTGCACGAATTTGACTGCTGCGGGCACCGTAACCGCTGGGCCGTGGTCCCCGCCCATACAGTCGATCGTCATTCTGACTGTCATGCGTGTCGACGTAGTTGGCTTGTAGAGTTTGATCCGCTAATAAAAAAGCGGCATGTCACCGCCGCTTTTTTTATTACTTCAACCGATTCGCAGATGCCGGCAAAGCGAAGCATGCGGCGAATCGCTTGTGTGCAGCAATCAGTCGTTTTTGGTCTTGACGACTTTCCGGCCACGGTAGAAACCGTTCGGCGTGATGTGGTGACGCAGGTGCGCCTCACCCGAAGTCGGCTCGACGGCCAGGGGCAATTGACCCAGAAAATCGTGCGAGCGGTGCATGCCGCGCTTCGACGGCGATTTTTTGTTCTGTTGAACAGCCATGATAACTCCTCAGAATTTTGCGAATTTTAACACAGTTCAAGCGTCTGCCAGTGACCTGATCTATCGGTCAAACCACGATGACGCGTGAGTTCTTTATTTGCCCTCGTCGCTTGGCACGCGCTTTAGCGCAGCCAACGCGGCGAATGGCGACGGCTTGTCCTGCACATCCTCCTCCGCAGGCTCGGCTTGCCCATCGGGGCCGGTAACCAAACTGACATGAACCTCAGGACATACCTCATGCTTCGGCACCAGCGGGAGCGCCAGCAGCAACTCTTCTTCCACCAGCTCGATCAGGTCGAAATTTGCCGAGCCGACGATCGCCTCCGGCAATGTATCGTCTGCCAGACAGGCATCGGCTTGCGCCTCATCGCGCACCACTTCGAACACCGTCTCGGTCGCCATCGGGTGCCGGTATGGCGTCATGCAGCGCTGGCACTCCAGCCACATGTCGCCCGCGACCGCCAAGCGAAGATACTGCCGCACCGCCATGCCACCATCGGCGCGATGTTCGCTGCGCTCAAAACCCTGCGCACGCCAGTGGAATACCACGGTCGAGCGCTCGGTTACTGGCACAGCCGCCGGAACTTCGGTTAACATGCGCGGCAACTCCTGCACGGGCACATCGCCTTCGGCGATCATCCCGGTACGGGCGAATTCGAAAAGATTGACCACGTATTCGCGCATACATCCGCCGTCTTGCAGAGCCTTCGGCACAGCAAAGCCGCACCGAACCGGAAAAGCGGTCGATTCTAATTAAATTTTCTTTTTTCGTCAAACACTTAAAGCCCCATGCCGCTACACAGCAATCCGCCACTGATCCTTGCCTCGGGCTCCCGCTATCGGCGAGAGTTGCTCGAGCGGCTGCGCGTTTCGTTCACGGTTAAGGCCCCACACGTCGACGAAACACCGCTGGCGGGCGAAAACCCCCACCAGACGGCACTGCGGCTGGCACAGGAAAAAGCGCATGCGGTCGCTGCGGCCCACCCAGACGCGGTCATCATCGGCTCCGATCAGGTCGCGATGCTCGACGGTCGGCAGATCGGCAAACCCGGCGATCACCCGACGGCCATGGCGCAACTGCGCATGATGCGCGGCAAGGTTGTCGAATTCCATACGGCGCTGTGCGTGCACGATGCGCGCTCGGGCCTTTCCCAGGCCGATGACGTAGTGACTTTCGTGACAGTCCGCAACCTGCCCGACGAGACGCTTGACGCTTATTTACGCGCCGAAGAACCCTATGACTGCGCCGGCAGTGCCAAATCCGAAGGGCTTGGCATCATGCTGCTCGAGAAAGTGGAGTCCACCGATCCGACCGCGCTGATCGGCCTGCCATTGATCGCGCTGACGACCATGCTGATGCGCACTGGCTTCACCCTACCTGGTCCGGGAACCCAATGACCGGCGCACTTTACCTGATTCCCAATACACTGGGCCCCGCCACCGCCGGAGGCCTTGCGGCCGTCCTGCCGGACGAGGTCAGGCACTGCGCCGCTCGGCTCGAATACTTCATCGGAGAGCAGGCCAAGAGCACCCGGGCTTTCCTGAAATTGGCGGGCTGCGCCAAACCACTTCAGGAAATTACGATTCGAGAGCTGAACGTCAACACACCAGCGGCGGCCATCGACGACTTGTTGGCGCCGATCGTGGCCGGTTCGGACGGCGGCCTGATTTCCGAAGCCGGCTGCCCAGCAGTCGCCGACCCTGGCGCCCTGCTGGTGCGGCGCGCCCACGAGCTGGGCATCCGGGTCGTCCCGCTGGTGGGTCCCAGCTCGATATTACTGGCCTTGATGGCGTCCGGCCTGAATGGCCAAAGTTTCGCTTTCGCCGGCTATCTGCCGGTGGATGCCGCGGAGCGCATCAAACGCATTCGCGAGCTCGAACTGCGCTCGCGGCGCGAGAGGCAGACTCAAATTTTCATCGAGACGCCATATCGCAATCAGGCCATGCTCGATGCGCTACTCGGCACCTGCGCGGGCACCACGCTATTGTGCGTCGCGGTCGACCTGACCCAGCCCGAAGAAATCGTCGTCAGCCACCGAATCCAGGATTGGCCGCGCAAACGGCTGGACCTGCACAAGCGGCCCGCTATCTTTTTGCTGCTGGCTCAGTAAAAACCCCGCACCGGGGGTGGGGATCATGTGACCGCGCAGCACGCTCAGCGCATGGACATGCGCCCGCTCATCAACAGCGTCTCGATGGCGGCGTTGCCAACGGCCGCGCCGAATCGCCGCGCAACGCGGTCGGGAAAGCTCTCCTTCACGGTGTAGTCGACGATATCGCTGGCTTTGATAACGTCGCGCGCCACGGAATCGACCGTGCCGTAGCCGTCGGCCAGTCCGAGCTGAATGCTTTTCTCGCCCGTCCAGAACAGGCCGGAGAACAACTGCGGATCATTCTTCAACCGTGCGCCCCGGCCCTTTTTCACCGCGTCGATGAACTGCCGGTGCACGTCGGACAGCATTTGCAGCGCATACGCTTTCTGCTCGTCGGTCTCGGGGGAGAATGGGTCGAGAAACCCTTTGTTCTTGCCAGCCGTCAGCAAGCGACGCTCGATGCCCAATTTGTCCATCAAGCCGGTAAAGCCGAACCCGTCCATCAACACGCCGATCGAACCAACGATACTGGCCTGATTGACGAAAATCTTGTCGGCGGCAGCCGCTACGTAATAACCGCCCGACGCGCACATCTCGTCAACCACCACATAGATCGGCTTGGCGGGATACTTGGCCCGCAGCCGCATGATTTCGTCGTAAATACGGCCGGCTTGCACCGGACTGCCACCGGGACTGTTGATGCGAAGAATCACGCCTGCCGTTCCACTGTCGGCAAACGCGGAATCCAAGGCCTTATTGATGGCGTCAGCACTGGCTTGCCCGCTCGCCGAAATCTCGCCAGTCAATTTGACCAGAGCGGTGTGCCGGCCGGCCGTGGTCACGGGCGTTGTGCCGGTGTCCATCAACGCCCAGGCAATCAGACCGAACAACGCAAGCGCCACCAACCGAAAGAATATTTTCCAACGACGCGCCGCCCGTTGCTCCTTGAGCGTTGCTAGCAGCACCTTTTCCAGCACGGTCCGCTCCCAGTTTTCGTCGGTGCCAGCTCGGCCAACTGCCTGACGAGCGTCCGACGGGCGCGACTCATCTCGAGGGGGATTGTCGGGCGGAAAAGATTCGGTCATGACCAATCAACAAGAAATCATCGAAAAAACGGCCGCTCAGACCGGCGCAAGCGGTTGGATATCGCGCTCCGGCAACCAGACCACTGTAGCCTCGCCCTCGCTGCCACGCTCCTCGACACGCAGCTTATGCAGCGCACCGCCGCGGCAAGGGCCGCCGACGCAGCGGCCCGTGTCGGGCTCGTAAGTCGCACCGTGAGTCGAACACATCAAGTATAAGCCGGAGCTTTCGAAAAACTGCCCCTCGGCCCAGTCGAGCTCCATCGGCACATGCGCGCACTGATTGAGATAGCCGTGCACCTGGCCCTCGAAGCGAATCACGAAGGCGGGTGTGGCGCGCCCACCGAGGCTCACCTGAAAGCGCACCCCCTGGCCGCCGTCCGCCAGTGCCGAACCGGCACAGATTGGAATTGCCTCTTCGTCCGCCATCAGACCCGCTCCAACAGCCAAGCCCTCAGCTCGTCGACGCTCTGAGCACAATAGCTCGGCCCCAGCGCGCGCAGGGCCTCGAGCGAGTGAGCGCCGCCATAAGCCACCGCCACGCCGGCCGCACCCGCATTGGCGGCCATCTGAAGATCATGGGTCGTATCGCCGATCATGACCGTGCGCGACAGATCCTGGCCCAATTCGCGGCCAATTTCCTGCAGCATCGCCGGATGCGGCTTGGAAAACGTCTCGTCGGCACACCGCGTAGCATCGAAGGTTCCCAGCAAGCCAGCGGCCTCCAGGGCGCGGTTGAGGCCCACCCGCGATTTACCGGTAGCGACGGCAAGAAACCGACCGCGCTCGCGCAGTTCCGCGAGCATTTCACGCACCCCGGAAAACAGCACAGTCTCGTTGCCGCTGAGCAAATAATGAAATCTATAACGCTCCGACAGACGAGGATACTGACTCGGATCGAGCGTTGGCGCGGCAGTCTGCAAGGCGTCCCGCAAGCCCAGCCCAATAACGTAGCTGGCGACCTCGTCGGCAGGCACCGGCAAATCGAGATCCCGGCAGGCTGCCTGAATGCAGCGGGTAATCGTGGGGGTCGAGTCCATCAAGGTTCCGTCCCAATCGAACACGATCAGATCAAACTCAGTTTTTGGCATTAATGCTCGAGTCTCGTAATTGTTGCAAAAACCGCTCGCAATCCTGCGGCAACGGCGCTTCCAGCAGCAGTGGCGTATTCAATATCGGGTGCACCAGACGCAGCCGTCTGGCATGCAAAAACATGCGTTTGAGCGACGGTCGCGCATCCGCACGGCTCAACGCGCGATTGGCGGAAAAATCGCCGTACTTGTCATCGCCGGCGATCGGCGTGCCCAAATGTGCCAAATGAACGCGAATCTGATGCGTGCGCCCCGTCTTCAGTTCCGCTTCCAACAAGGAATATCCATCGATAACCTCGAGCCGGCGAAATATTGTATGTGCCGGCTGGCCGTCCGCCTGCACCCTGACGCGACGCTCGCCTTCGGGGGTCAAATACTTGAAAAGAGGCGCTTTGACGACGCGCTGGCTGTCCTGCCATGCACCGATTACGCACGCGAGATACCGCTTATCCATGCGATTGTGCCGAATCTGCTCGTGCATTCCGACCAGTGCCGCACGCTTTTTCGCAATCAACAGCACACCGGACGTCTCCCGGTCGAGCCGGTGCACCAACTCCAGAAAGCGTTGCTGCGGATAGGCCTGGCGCAGTTGCTCGATTACGCCGAACGAGACCCCGCTGCCGCCATGCACGGCAACGCCGGCGGGTTTATCGATGGCCAGCAGGTAATCATCCTCGAAAACCACAGGAAATTTTGCGGCCGGCACATTGGCCGGCGCCTCGGACTGGGCAATCCGCACCGGCGGAATCCGCACCACATCGCCCAACACCAAACGGTACGCCGCGTCGACCCGCCCCTTGTTCACGCGCACTTCACCACTACGTAAAATGCGGTAGACGTGACTTTTTGGCACACCTTTGCAATGGCGCAGCAGAAAATTGTCGATCCGCTGTCCGCTGGCGTCGTCCCCGACCTCGATCAGCTTGACTTGGGGCCCAGCCGATGGCATGGCTACCGGTGCATTGCGCCGGATTTTGCCTAACTCATTCATTATGAATATAATTTGTCCAGCAGAGGCCTCCGGAAGCGGAACAATACCAAAATCCGGGCCTGTGTTGGTGCAAGCGTCAAACTTATATTCTACTTGCACCCCGGGTCGGTTGCTTAGCCGGAAAAAACAAGGCAACAAGTGATACGCACGGATCGCATTCGTTGCAGGGACCGCGCCCACAGGCGGGTTCGGCGACGTTGCGCGTTCGCAGGAATGAGTGTTTGGCAAAAGAATTTTTGACCAGTCAGCTTCGGTTAAGCTGACTGTTTTGTGAATAGCGTTACGCATAAAGTCATAAGAATTGAGCCGCCGCCGCAATTACCGCGCGCTGGCATGGCTAACGAGAAAAATCGATGGAATTTCTCGATTTACGGACTTCGGACTCGAATTGACCCTCCTGCGGCCCATGAGGGCGGCAGCCAATTCCGGTCAAACGCGGTAGCGTTATCACGAGCGCCTGCGCGCTTTTGTGCCCTTCGGCCCAAGCGCCCCCGGCAATTCTCCCAGCCAGACGGCACCTTCCTCGCGTGTTGAATAAATAATGCATGACAGTACCCGGCGCACCGGACGATCGGTCCAAGCGACGGGTGGGAGCCGTTTTCATGAAACGCATGTTGTTCAATGCCACGCAGCAAGAAGAATTGCGCGTGGCCATCGTCGATGGTCAGAAACTCATCGACATCGATATCGAGACCGCGGGTCGCGAGCAACGAAAAGGTAATATTTACAAAGGCGTCATCACTCGCATAGAGCCTTCTCTGGAAGCCTGTTTCGTCAACTACGGCGAAGATCGCCACGGTTTCCTCCCATTCAAGGAAGTTGCCCGCGCTTTTTTCCGTGATGGCGCCGACGTTCGCAACGCCCGCATCCAGGACGCCTTGTCGGAAGGCCAGGAAATCATCGTTCAGGTCGAGAAGGAAGAGCGCGGCAACAAGGGGGCGGCCCTCACCACCTTCATTTCTCTGGCAGGGCGTTACCTGGTCCTCATGCCCAACAACCCTCGTGGCGGCGGCGTATCGCGTCGCATCGAAGGCGAGGATCGTCAGGAATTGCGCGAAACCATGGCGCAACTGGAGCTGCCCGAGGGCATGAGCATCATCGCCCGCACCGCCGGCATCGGCCGTGCCGCCGAGGAACTGCAATGGGACTTGAACTACCTGATGCAGTTGTGGCGCGCGATTGAAGAGGCCGCCAACAGCAACCGCGCCCCGCTGCTGATCTACCTCGAATCCAGCCTGGTCATCCGTGCCATCCGCGATTACTTCCAGCCGGATATCGGCGAGATCCTGATCGACACCGAAGACATCCACGAGCAGGCCCGCGCCTTTATGAGCGTGGTCATGCCCGACAATCTGAACCGCGTCAAACGCTATCGCGATGACGTTCCGCTCTTCTCGCGGTTCCAGATCGAACATCAAATCGAAACCGCTTACTCCCGTCAGGTTCCCCTGCCCTCGGGCGGCGCGATCGTCATCGACCACACCGAAGCACTGGTGTCGATCGACGTCAACTCGGCACGCTCGACCAAGGGCGCGGACATCGAGGAGACGGCGCTGCGCACCAACCTCGAAGCCGCCGACGAAGTCGCACGCCAGTTGCGCCTGCGGGACCTCGGCGGCTTGATCGTGATCGATTTCATCGACATGGAGTCGACCAAGGCGCAGCGTGAGGTCGAGCAGCGCGTCAAGGATGCCCTCAAGCACGACCGTGCCCGCGTCCAGATGGGCAAAATTTCCCGATTCGGCCTGATGGAACTGTCGCGTCAACGACTGCGTCCGTCGCTGTCCGAAGGCACTCACGTCACTTGCCCGCGCTGTAACGGCACGGGCCATATTCGCGACACCGAGTCGTCCGCCTTGCAGGTCCTGCGCATCATCCAGGAAGAGGCGATGAAGGAGAACACCGCCGCCATCCACTGCCAGGTGCCGGTCGAGGTCGCGGCCTTCCTGCTCAACGAAAAACGCGCCGAGATCAACAAGATCGAAGCACGCTTCAAGGTCGGCGTGCTGCTGATCCCCAACAAACATCTCGAGACGCCGCACTACAAGCTCGAACGCGTGCGCCACGACGATCCTCGCCTGGAAGCCCCGAAAGCCAGCTATGTCCTGGCCGAGGACGCCGCGCGCGAGCTCGAAGCCGAAGAACCCGGCTACAGCAAACGCAAGGACGAAGCGAAGCCGCGCCAGGAAGCAGCCGTCAAGGGCATCACGCCGGATCAGCCGGCACCGGTATCGCAACCGCGCCAGCCGCGCGCACCCGCGCCGCTCGAACCGGCCGGTGGTGGTTTCATCGGGTGGGTCAAACGTCTGCTGGGACTGGAACCCGCTGCCAAGGCACCGATCCAGGAGGCTCCGCCGGCAGCAGCGCCGCGCCCGGCCCGCGAGCGCCAGGATCGCGCGCCGCAAGGCCGTCATCGCCGCAATAACCGCGGCGAGCAGCCGAGCGGCAATGGCAAGGACGCCATGCGCCCGCCGCGCGAACCGAGAGAGCCGCGCAGCGAGAATCGCCAGCCGCGCGAGCGCGACGAAAATCGCAATGCCGCACCAGCCCAGGAATCCGCCAACGAAGGCGTACAACGCGAGCAAACCCGCGAGGGTCGCGGTCGCCGGCCGGATCGGCGCGAACGCAAGCCGCTGGATACCGAGCAGGAGCAGCGGCCGCGTCAACCCGCACAAGCGCCTGTCAGTGAGCCTGAGGTCGAAGCAATAGCGGCGGCGCCGGCGCCAATTATCGACGAGGCATCGGAAGCCGCAGGAGAAGAGCGCCGCCGCCGTCGTCGCGGCCGTCGCGGCGGCCGCCGTGAGCGGGAACCCGGCGAACAGACTGGCGCGGTTCCCAATACCGATCTGGCCGCCGAAACCGCGGCCCCGGTGGCGGCACCGACCGCGGTCGATGAAGTGCCTGCCCAAACGGTGACACCGACGCCGGTCGCGCATGCGCCGGCAGCGGTTGTCGAAGAGGCTGCGGCAGTCGCTGCCGTCGTCGCGCCGGCGGTCGCCGCCGTCGCGAGCGAGTCCATCCCGCCGGCACCCGCTGCCGCAGAAACGTCGCCGGCTGAGGCAGTTACGGCGACGCCCGCCGCCGCCGAGGCGATCGTTGCGACCCCGGAAGCCGCGGCCGACCGACAACCGCTCGAAACCGCACCGACGCCGGCAAGCATCGAGGCGGCTCCGACCATCGCCCCGCATGCGCTCGCGCCGCTGCCCGCCGAACAAGCGGCACCCCAACCGGTGCAAACCGTCGCACCGCTGCCCGCGACCCAAGCACTGCCGATTGAAGCCGAGGTAGCGCCGGAGATGCCGGCAGCACCCGCGGCGCCGAGTGAAGCGGTCGAGGCGGTTGCTCCTGCGCTACCGCCGGTCGAGGCGCCAGCGGTCGAGGCGCCAGCGGTCGAGGCGCCAGTAGTCGCTGCGCCGGCTGCCAGCGTCGAACCGCGAGTATCGGTCTCACCCGACGCACTGGAATCCACGCTCGCCGCGGCTGGTCTGGTGTGGGTCCACACCGATGCAGAAAAGCAGCGCCAGGCACAGGAAGCCATGGCGAAAATCGTTGTTCCGCCCCGTGCGCCGCGCGAACGCAAGCCGTTGCCGCCGCAGGTCGAAGGTCCAATGGTCCAGGTCGAAACACAACCGGCAGCCACCTCGGCGCCGGTGGCGACGACGGGCTCCACGCACATCTGAGCAACTGAGCAATCGCATGACCAGGGGGCGCAAGCCCCCTGTTTTTTTGTCTTGATGTTGCCAGGCACGTCTCTCAAAGGGTTATGGCGCCCGGTACGGCGTATTCCATTAAAATGGAACGGAAATGTTGCATTCGCGGCCATGACAGAAAAAACGATCCTCCTGACCGACCTGCGCTACCCGACGCATGTACCGGTCATCCCTAAGCAACTCCTGCCCGCCAACGGGCAGCTGATCGATACGTTGGCGCGCCCGCTGCACGACCTGCGTATTTCCGTGACGGATCGTTGTAATTTCCGCTGCGTCTACTGCATGCCCAAGGACGTGTTCGGCAAGGACTACCCCTTTTTGCCGCACTCCTCACTATTGAGCTTCGAGGAAATCGAACGGCTCGCCCGACTGTTTATTGCGCATGGGGTCGAAAAAATCCGCTTGACCGGCGGCGAACCGCTGCTGCGCAAGAACGTCGAGAAGCTCATCGAAATGCTGGCCCGCCTGCGCACCCGCACCGGCGGGCCGCTCGACCTGACACTGACGACCAACGGCGCGCTGCTGGCCCGCAAGGCGCAAAGCCTGAAGGATGCCGGACTGCGCCGTGTCACGGTCAGCCTCGACGGCATGGACGACGCTATTTTCCGGCGCATGAACGACGTCGATTTCCCAGTCGCCGATGTGCTCGAAGGCATCGAGATCGCCCGGCAGGTCGGCCTTGGTCCGATCAAGGTCAACATGGTCGTCAAGCGGGGCACCAACGATCACGAGATCGTGCCGATGGCACGCCATTTTCATGGCACCGACATCATCGTGCGCTTCATCGAGTTCATGGACGTCGGCACCTCCAACGGCTGGCGCATGGACGAAGTGTTGCCGTCGAGCGAAGTCGTCGAGCGCATTCACGCCGAACTGCCGCTCGTGCCGCTGGGGCCGAACTACCCTGGTGAAACCGCGCAGCGCTGGCGCTACGCAGACGGTGGCGGCGAAATCGGCGCGATCTCCAGCGTCACGCGCGCGTTTTGCGGCACCTGCACGCGCGCACGGCTGTCTACCGAAGGCAAGCTCTATCTTTGCCTGTTCGCCGACAGCGGATTCGACCTGCGCACCTTGCTGCGCGACGGCCACAGCGACGAAGAGATCACCGCGGCGATCGGACACATCTGGCACCAGCGCACCGATCGCTATTCGGCGCAACGCGCCAGTGGCGCGGGGCCGGCGTCTGCGCCCCGGGACAAAGTCGAAATGTCCTACATCGGTGGGTAGCAAATTGTCGCCGGGCCGTCCATGCAGTGCGCGAGACGGCGCATCCCTGAACGCGCGGCCGCTTGCCAATTGACCGCAGCTTCCGACATGGCTTCACGACCCCGAATCGCTGCACCGAGCTCGATAACCGGCCTGATCCTCGCAGGCGGACGCGGCACCCGCATGGGCGGCGCCGATAAGGGATTGCAGGCATTTCGCGGCATGCCGCTGGTGATGCATGCCATGCAGCGGCTGTCACCGCAGGTAACGACGCTGTTGATCAGCGCCAATCGCAATCTCGAGCGCTATCGCGAACTCGGTGTCACGGTGGTTTGCGACGACCCACCCGATTTTGCCGGGCCGCTGGCCGGCATACTTGCCGGGCTACGGGCCGCGCCGACCGAATTCGTCGTCACAGCGCCGTGCGACTCGCCGTTGCTGCCGACCGACCTCGTGGCACGCCTGGCAGCCGGATTGCAGGAACAGCCAGACGCCCAGGCCGCAGTCGCCGTTACGCCGCAGGCCGGTCAATGGCGTGTGCAACCCGCGTTCATGATGGTCCCGCGCACGCTAGCCGACGACCTCGCACACTATTTGGCCGCGGGGCAGCGCAAAATACAAACGTGGTTAGCACGCCACACCATCGCACAAGTTCCTTTTGACGATGAGCGCCCGTTTTACAATATCAACTCGCTAGAAGAGCTCAACGAAATCGAGCGGCACTAAGCCGGCTCGCCGCCTATATGCCGCCCGTGCTGGTGCCGACGGCCTGTTCCGCCTCCTGCGGCTTGTTTCAAATCGCGCCTCATTCGCATGAACACACTGAATACCGTCATCGGTTGCATGTCCGACTACGACCCCGAGGCCCTCTCGGTCGAACAGGCTCGGCATATCATTCGCGAGTGCGTCGCCCCGGTCGGCGGCGTGCAGTATGTCGCCGTGCGTACCGCGCTTGACCGCGTTCTGGCCAGTGATCTTATCTCCCCGATCGACGTCCCCGCCAATGACAACTCGGCCATGGACGGCTATGCCTTCAACGGTTCCGTGCTCAGCGGCACCGCGCCGCGGCTTGAGATCGTCGGAGCGGCACTGGCAGGGCGCCCGTACACCGGCACGGTGGCGGCCGGCCAATGCGTGCGCATCATGACCGGCGCGCTGATGCCGTCCGGCTGCGACACGGTGATTCCCCAAGAGTTGGTCCAGAAAGACGATGCCCATGTGGGTTTCGCCCCCGATGCCGTGCGCGCAGGCCAGCATCGCCGCCGCGCCGGCGAGGACCTGGCTGCCGGCAAGGCGGCGCTGCGCGCCGGAAAATTGCTGCGTCCAGCCGACCTCGGCTTGATCGCATCGCTGGGGATCGTCGAAGTCCCGGTGTTTCGCCGTGTACGGGTCGCGTTTTTCTCCACCGGCGACGAACTGCGCTCGGCCGGGCAGGCGCTCGCCCCCGGCTGCGTCTATGACAGCAACCGCTATACCCTTTTCGGCATGCTGCATCGCATGGGCGCCGACGTCCTCGATCTGGGCGTCGTGCGCGACGATCCCGTCGCGTTGGAGGCCGCCTTTCGCCATGCCTGTGAAAATGCCGATGTGGTCATCACCTCGGGCGGTGTCTCGGTGGGCGACGCCGATTTCACCAAACCGATGATGGCACGACTCGGCGAAGTCGCGTTCTGGAAAGTCGCGATCCGCCCCGGCCGGCCGTTGGCGTTTGGCCGCCTTACCAGCGCCGGGCATGACGCGTTGCTGTTCGGGCTGCCCGGCAACCCGGTAGCGGTCATGGCAACGTTCTATGTGTTCGTGCGGGATGCACTGCTGGCAACGATGGGCGCCGCTGCTCAGCCGATGCCACCGATGCGGGCGCGCAGCGCA
The DNA here is from genome assembly GCF_001931675.1 of Pandoraea thiooxydans. Lineage (NCBI taxonomy): Bacteria > Pseudomonadati > Pseudomonadota > Betaproteobacteria > Burkholderiales > Burkholderiaceae > Pandoraea > Pandoraea thiooxydans. Next base: position 3,234,564 of record NZ_CP014839.1, read on the forward strand.
AGCGCCATCACCAAGCGTCCCGGCCGGACCGAATTCCTGCGCGGCATCGTCAGCACCGGCGCCGATGGAGCAGTCGAGGTGTCGATTACCGGGGCGCAAGGCTCCGGCATGCTGCATTCGATGAGCGAGGCCAATTGCTTCGTCGTGCTGCCCCATGCCAAAGGCGACGTCGCCGCTGGAGACGATGTCGATATTCTACTTTTCGAGGGACTGATCTGACCAAACGCCACAATGCCAAATCGAAAAACAACCACATGAAAAAACAAATCTCCTATATCGCGCCCGTACAGACGTCAAAAGCGCTTGTGCTGATCTATCTCACATTCAGCGTGCCGATCGTGCTTATCGCGTTGCTCGCCGCCTTTATCCGCTACGGAGAACTGCCTGGATTCGCGGTCTTCTCGGCCCTGCTGCTCAACGCGGTCATCGGCTTCGCCCTGCTATGGATCGCTTGCCATGCCTACAATTGGGTGGCCGCACGGTTTGGAGGCATTGAAATCGTGCTCACAGATATCGCCGAAGAAGGCCGATGAGAGCGCATTTGCGGCCGGCTCGACCCGGCGACGTCGCGGCGATTCATGCGCTGGTGCGCGAGCTGGCAGCCTATGAGCGACTGACCGACATGCTCGTGGCGACCGAAGATGACCTGCGCGATGCGTTATTCGGGCCGCAGCCGGTCATTGAATGCCTGCTGGCGGAAATCAGTGAGGAAGTGGTCGGCTACGCGCTCTTTTTCCATAACTACTCGACCTTCCTCGGCCGGCGCGGCCTGTACCTCGAAGACGTCTACGTCAAACCGTCGGCACGCGGTCATGGCCTCGGACAGGCCCTGCTGCACGCATTGGCGCGGATTGCCGTGCAACGCAACTGCGGCCGCGTCGAGTGGACGGTGCTCGACTGGAACCAGCCGGCGATCGATTTTTACGAAGCCCAGGGCGCCGACGTACTGCCCGAGTGGCGCGTGGTACGAATGACCGGCGAAGCGCTGCAACGCTTTGCTGCGTCCGTTCCCAAGCACCAACTGCTCGATCAGCGCTCCTGAAGGACGCGGCTAATCCTCCTCGATCGCTACGTCGCTGCCCAGCAGGGCAATCGCTTCGTCACCGGATAACGCCTCGACCGTCTTGAGTTTGCGCGCCATCTGACGAGTTCGCACCTCGGCCTGATCGATCGAACGCGTGACCGTCTCCAATTGAGATTTGGTGCGTGCCAGCACATCGCCAAACTTGCCGAACTCGGTCTTGACGGCGCCCAGCACTTGCCAAACCTCGCTCGAGCGCCGCTCGATCGCCAGCGTGCGAAACCCCATCTGCAAACTGTTGAGCAATGCCGTCAGTGTGGTCGGGCCGGCCACGGTCACGCGGAAGTCACGCTGCAGCGCATCGCTCAACCCAGGGCGCCGAAGCACCTCGGCATACAAACCTTCGGTGGGCAGGAACAGTAGCGCGAAATCGGTCGTGTGCGGCGGCGCAAGGTATTTCTCCGCAATCGTGCGCGCTTCCTGACGAATCCGATTCTCAAGCGCCTTGGCGGCTTCCTCGACCGCACCGGGATCGGCACGCTCCTGCGCATCGATCAGCCGCTCGTAGTCTTCACGCGGAAATTTCGCGTCGATCGGCAACCATACCGGCTCACCGGTCTCGCCGTCACGGCCGGGCAGCGCGATCGCAAATTCGACGCGATCGTTGCTCTTGGGGACCGTGGCGACATTTTTTTGGTACTGGTCGGCCGTCAGCAGTTGTTCGAGCAATGCTTCGAGCTGTACTTCGCCCCAGGTACCGCGTGTCTTGACGTTGGTCAGCACCCGCTTGAGGTCTCCCACGCCGGCGGCCAGCGTTTGCATCTCGCCCAGACCGCGATGCACCTGCTCGAGACGGTCAGACACCAGTTTGAACGACTCGCCCAGGCGCTGCTCCAGCGTGGCATGCAGCTTCTCGTCGACGGTGCGGCGCATCTCCTCGAGCTTGGCGGCATTCTGGGTCTCGATATCCTTGAGCTTCTGCTCCAGCGTGGCCCGAATCTCCGCCAGCCGCCGTTCGTTACTCTCGGTCAGTTGCGTCAGTTGTTGTTGCTGCGCCTCGCCAAAGCGCCGCAGTGCCGTGCCCTGCTCCTCGCGCATCTGCTGGCCTTGCTGCATCAGGCTTTGCCGCACGGCTTCGAGTTGCGCGGCATTGCTTTCGGTGAGTTTGACGAGCTGCTGGGCAAATCCGTCGATCTGATTGTTCTGCACGGTGGCCACGCTCGTCATTTGCGCGGCTAGGGCCTGCTGGAATTGCGACAACTGGGCGCCCTGCTCGGTACGCCCGGCGCGCGCCGCGTCGCTCAGTTCCTGGCGCAGCGCCCGTTCGCTTCGCTCGCCGGCGCGCAGCAGATCCTCATGCATCGCGCGCAAGCCCTCCGCCCCGTCTCTGCGTCGTGCCACCAGCATCCCCAACAACGCCAGACCGAGCAGGATCGCTACCAGCAGTATCGTAGTCACCATCGAATTGGTCATAACGGAATTATTTCTGTTTGACTTGCGGGTTCAAGAGGCAAGGCGGCTTGCCGGCATTCGGCCCAAAACCCAGTGCCGCGATCAGGTTATCGGTCGCCAGATTGGCCATGGCCCGTCGGGTCGCTTCGCTGGCGCTGGCGATGTGCGGCGTGAGCACGACGTTGGGCACTTCCAGCAAGCCCGGATGCACGGCCGGCTCCCCTTCGAATACATCGAGACCGGCCGCGGCGATGCGCTTGTCGCGCAGCGCGCGCGCCAGCGCCGCGTCGTCGACGATCCCGCCGCGCGCCAGATTCACCAGCGTAGCGGTCGGCTTCATCAACGCCAGTTCGGCCTCGCCGATGGTGTGGTGACTGGCCGCCGTATAGGGCAGGACAAGAATCACGTGATCGGCCTGGCGCAACAGATCTTCCTTGCCGACGTAGCAAGCCTTGCACGCCTGCTCGATCGTCTCCGGCACCCGTGAGCGATTGTGATAGAGCACCTGCATGTCGAAGCCCGAAGCGCGCCGGGCCAAGGCCTGCCCAATACGCCCCATGCCGATGATGCCCAGTGTCGCGCCGTGAATGTCGGCCCCCAGAAACATATCGTAGGCCCACTTCTGCCAGTGCCCCGCGCGCAACCAGCGCTCGCTCTCGGTGATGCGGCGCGCAGTCGCCATCAGCAGCGCCCAGCCGAAATCCGCGGTGGTCTCGTTGAGCACGTCGGGCGTGTTGGTGGCCATCACGCCGGCCGCGCTCATCGCCGGAACATCGAAATTGTTGTAGCCGACCGCCATGTTGCAGGCTGCCCGCAAGTTGGGTGCGCCAGCGAGCACATCGGCATCGATGCGCTCGCTGGCGGTGGTAATGACACCCAGCTTGTCGTGCAGGCGCGCGACGAGTTCCGCCGGGCTCCAGATCTCGTCACGTGGGTTGCTCTCGACCTCGAAATACTGTGCAAGCCGCTCCACCACCTCGGGGAACACCGCTCGCGCGACCAATACTTTAGGTTTCACATCAGGCTCCAAAGAACAGGAAGCTGGTCACGATGAACAGTGGCATCAAAATCGCTACGGACCATAGCATATAGCCGAAAAACGTCGGCATCCTGACGCCGCGCTGCTCGGCGATCGCCTTGACCATGAAATTCGGGGCGTTCCCGATATACGTGTTCGCCCCCATGAAAACGGCACCCGCCGATATTGCCGCCAGCGTCATGACCTCGCCCATCAGCGCGTGCGCATCGCCGCCGGCGGTGTTGAAAAACACCAGATAGGTCGGCGCGTTATCGAGAAACGACGACAACAGGCCAGTGGCCCAGAAATACATCAGGTTGTCCGGTTGCCCCTGCGCATCGCTGACCAGACGCACCACGGCACCGAACGCGCCGTGTTCACCCGCCCGCAATATCGCGATGACCGGGATGATCGTCAGGAAGATGCCGGCGAACAGTTTGGCGACTTCCTTGATTGGCTCCCAATTGAAATCGTTGCCGTCGCGTGCGCTGCGCGGCGTGATCGCAAGCGACACCAGCATCACCACGATCAGCCCCAGATCCCGCACGACATTTTGCAGCGCGGCGGGCGTGCCGAACACATCGAACTCGATGCCCGGCCGCCACACGCCGCTGAGCAGCACCAACGCAATGACCGCCGCCAGCAACAGGAAATTGACCTTGCCCTCGAGCCAGATCCTCCGGCTGTCCGGCGTCGGATCGAGCGCGGCCGGCCGCTCCTCTTCCCTGGTGTGATAGAGGTAACTATCGAGCAAAAAGAAGACCACCAGGAGCACGCCGCAGATAAACAGCGTTTCCGGCCACAGATGAATCGCAGTCCAGAAGAAGTCGACGCCTTGGAGGAATCCGAGGAACAGCGGCGGATCGCCCAGTGGCGTGAGCGAGCCGCCCGCATTGGCAACCAGAAATATGAAGAACACCACGACATGCACGACGTGCTTGCGATTGTCGTTGGCCCGCAACAAGGGACGGATCAGCAACATCGCCGCGCCAGTGGTTCCCATAATGCTGGCCAGCACTGTACCCAGTGCCAGCAGCCCGGTGTTCAGGCGCGGCGTGCCATGCAGATTGCCGCGCACGCAAATCCCGCCAGCGACGGTGAAAAGCGCCGCCAGCAGCACGATGAACGGGATGTATTCGGCCATCAGCGCGTGCACCAAACCATGCCACGCGGCACCCACACCATGGACGGCGGCGAACGGCAGCAGAAACGCCAGTGCCCACACGGCCGAAATCTTGCCGAAATGGTGATGCCAGAACTTCGGGGCGAGCAACGGGAACAGGGCAATTGACAGCAGGATCCCCGCAAAGGGGATGCCCCACAGGGCAGACAGACCCGCAGCATCGAAATCGGCGGCACGAGCGGCCACCGGTAGAAATAAGAAAAGTCCGAAAAACACTCGCAGCACAATCTTATTCATGTAGTCCCTGTATCGGTTTTTGTGATGACGGGGCGCTTCGATCCGCACGGCCGGGCAAAGTGCCCGCCCGCCGCGCAAATCAGACGTGACTCAGCACTCAGACGTCATTGACCAACAGCACGTGCACTCGATAAGGGCCATGCGCGCCCAGAATGATCGTTTGCTCGATATCGCCAGTGCGTGAGGGGCCGGCGATGATATTGAGCGCTCTGGGCAATTGCCCAAGCTCGTGGCGCACCAGGTTGAAGGCGTCTTCGTGCGCGTCGACGATGCGCGAGGCCGGCACGATGGCGATATGCGTTTCGGGCAGCAAGCCCGCCGAGGCGAACGTATCGGGGCCGGACGCCAGCACCAGCGCGCCGGTCTCGGCGACCGCGCAAAAGCAACCCGTGACGCCGACCAGATCGGCGTCACGCGGCGGGCGAAACTCGACCTGACATCCCGCAGCCTGCCATGGCAGATCGCTCAGCGTATTCCACGCGATCGCCTGCGCCGGCAGGTTCAACTCGCCCAGATAGGCGGCTACCGCCGACGGCACCCCGGACATGGCGCCGATCGCCTGGACGGTCGTCGACAGCGCCTGCGCTTGCTCGACGAAGCGGGCTACGCGATCGGCTGGCAGCACAGGGCGCGGGCCCTCCGGATGACGCTGCAGATAATCCTCGGCCGCGTCTCTTTCGGCCTGGGTCACCTCGGCCGGGCGCTGTTGAGCGCTGCGAATGCGAGCAAGAATGCGTTGGCGAGCGGCCGAAGTGTCCATATGTTCTTCCTGAAGTATCGCGGGCTTGATGCCCGATTATAACGGCCCGACAGCCCCGGCAAATCCGGCGCCAGCTTCATTGCGCAGGCGCCGGCGCAATCTCGAAGACTTGCCGCAGGTAGGCCAGATAAGCCTCGTCCTCGCACATGTTCTTGCCTGGCGAGTCAGTCAGCTTGGCCACCGGCTGCCCATTGCAGCGAACCATCTTGATGACGATCTGCAGCGGCTGATAGCCCAGATCGTTGGTCAAATTCGTACCGACCCCGAACGCCAGCCGGCAGCGGTCGCGAAACCGCTCGTAGAGCTGAATGACCTTTGGGATATCGAGACCATCGCTGAAAATCATGGTCTTGGTGCGCGCATCCACGCGGTTGTCCTGATAGTGCTGCAGCAACCGCTCGCCCCATTCAAAGGGATCGCCCGAATCATGTCGCGCACCGTCGAACAGCTTGCAGAAATACATATCGAAATCGCGCAAAAAGGCTTTCATGCCGTACACATCGGACAACGCAATCCCCAGGTCGCCCCGATACTCCTTGGCCCACATCTCGAACCCGAAGATCTGCGAGTCGCGCAGGCGCGGGCCGAGCGCCTGGCATGCCTGCAGATACTCATGCGCCATCGTGCCCAACGGCGTCAAACCGTGTTTGAGCGCGTAATACACATTGCTGGTGCCGGCGAACTGCTCGCCGAGCTGGCGCTTGAGGGTGAGGATGACCTCCTCGTGCCACTCGCGCGAAAAGCGCCGCCGCGTGCCGTAATCGGCAATCTTGCAATCCTCGAAGCCCGGCCGCCCCGAAAGCAGCCCGATTTTCTCGCGCAACCGCTCGCGCCCCTCGTCATAGGCGGGCTGCCGCTGGGTATTGCGGAAATATATTTCGTTGACGATCGCCAGCACCGGAATCTCGAACAGGATCGTGTGCAGCCACGGACCGCGAAAGACAATCTCGATCTCGCCGTTGTCCTTGGGCGACGGCGTTATCTCGAGGTACTTTTCGTTGAGATGAAACAGATCGAGGAAATCGATGAAATCGCTTTTGATAAAGCGCATCTGGCGCAGGTATTCGAGCTCCGAGTCGCTAAAGCGCAACCCGCATAGCTGGCGGATCTCGTCGCGAATTTCGTCGATGTAGGGCACCAGGTCGACGCCTTCCGTGCGGCATTTGAAGCGATATTCCACCTGGGCCGCAGGGAAGTGATGCAGCACCACCTGCATCATGGTGAACTTGTACAGATCGGTGTCCAACAGCGAAGTGATAATCATGGCGCCCCGTCGTGCCTGCTCTGGAGGTTGTCGCTAAATAAATCGGCCCGGCCCCGCATCGCCGGGCGGCGAATCCGTTCGCCGCCCCACCTGCCTGACCCGCTCGGCAGCCCCGCCGCGCCGTCTCCCGGCCGATGGTACCGCAAACCACACGAGTGTTCATCGCCCCGAACGGCTGCGCTACAATATTGGCTTTACGCGGCCATCCGCAGCCGCTCGAGCTCCCAGGAATTACGATGACCCACGTTGTCACAGAAAACTGCATCAAATGCCGCTACACCGACTGCGTTGACGTCTGCCCGGTCGACTGCTTCCGCGAAGGGCCCAACTTCCTCGCCATCGATCCCGACGAGTGCATCGATTGCGCCGTATGCGTGGCGGAATGCCCGGTCAACGCGATCTACGCCGAAGAAGACGTGCCGGGCGATCAGCAGGAGTTCGTCGGCCTGAACGCCGAACTGGCAAAGGCCTGGCCCAGCATCACCAAGACCAAGGCGCCGCTGCCCGACGCAGACGATTGGAAAGACGTCACTGACAAGCTCAAACTGCTCGAGCGCTGATCCGCTCAGATTGAGCCGACGAGTTGTTGACACGGCATCAACAAGGCCACTATAATCGCTTTCTCTTTTGATCCCCGATAGCTCAGTCGGTAGAGCGACGGACTGTTAATCCGCAGGTCCCTGGTTCGAGCCCAGGTCGGGGAGCCAAACAAACACAAGCAAAAAGCCCACCGCTCGGTGGGCTTTTTGCTTTGGCGGCCGTCTGCCGGTCACGCATGATCTCCGGGTGACATCTCCTGCTGCGTACATCGATCGCGCGCTTGCTTTTCTCTGCCTGTTTTGCTGGCGTCGAGAGCAACCGCCCGCGCAGTGCCTCGCCCTCCCTTGCCAGCAAAGCCAGTGTCACACTCACTCGTGCCCGATCGCTGCCACATGATCGGCAATGGCCAGCGCAGCAGTCAACCCCGGCGACTCGATACCGAAAAGATTGACGAGCCCCTTCACGCCGTGAACCTGCGGTCCTTCGATGCGAAAATCCGCGGCTGACTCTCCGGGCCCGGCGATCTTCGGGCGGATACCCGCGTAGTCTGCATGCAGCGCGCCGTCTTCGAGGGCCGGCCAATACGCCCGAATCGCGTCGTAAAAGCGCTCCGCGCGGGCGGGATCGACGCGGTAGTCGATCGTCGTCACCCATTCGACGTCGGGACCGAAGCGGGCTCGACCGCCCAGATCGAGCGTCAGATGCACACCCAGCCCGCCGGGCTCCGGGACCGGATAAATCAGGCGGGAAAAGGGGGCCAGCCCGCTCAGACCAAAATAGTTGCCCTTGGCGTAGTAAGCGCGCGGCACATGGGATGCCGGCAAACCACGAATCGCCGCGGCCAGGGCGGGTGCCGCTAGGCCCGCGCAATTGACCACCGTGCGGGCCAACCAGGTGCTCGGTTGTGCGCCCCCGACCTCCAACACCAGGCCATCGGCGGTGAGCTCGACGCCGAGCACCGGGGAGCCAAACGCAAACAGAGCGCCGCGCGCCTCGGCATCGCCCTGCAACGTCAAAAGGTAAGCATGGCTATCGATAATGCCGGTGCTGGGCGAGAGCAGCGCGGCTTCGCACGACAAGTCCGGTTCGAGGCGTCGGGCCTCGGCGCCCGTGAGCGTGCGCAGGTCGTCCACGCCGTTGGCCTCGGCGTGCTGCCGAATCTCCTGCAGCGCCGCGCACTGCGCTTGCCGTGTCGCGACGATCAGTTTGCCGCAACGCCGGTGGGCAATGCCGCGCTCCTCGCAGAAGGCATACAGCATCCCTTTTCCCGCGACGCACAGGCGCGCCTTGAGAGAACCCTGCGGATAGTAGATCCCCGCGTGAATGACCTCGCTGTTGCGCGAGCTGCTGCCCATGCCGATCCCGGTTTCGGCCTCCAGCACGACCACCTCGCGCCCTTGCGCCGCCAGCGCGCGCGCCGTCGCCAAGCCCACCACGCCAGCACCGATCACCACGCAATCGATCTGCTCCATTCGTCCTCCGCCCGGATGGCTTCATCTGCGACCCGCCGGTGTTGCTCGAATCGCTCTATTGACCCGAATTACGGGATAATTAATTTCATTTAGCCCGATTTATTCACTCCCCGGACCCACCTAGAATGATCGCAGGAAAACCCGGGACTTCAAAGCGGCGTAGCCGCCCCGCGTGTCTACCCATCTTTCATTCTGTCAGGAGAAACCGTGATTCAACAAAAAACCGCGCCCTACGCCGCGCTGCTGCTACGCGTGAGTCTGGGTATTATGTTTCTGGCGCATGCCGGCCTGAAAATTTTTGTCTTTACCCTGCCCGGGACCGTGGGCTTTTTTCATTCGATTGGTTTGCCGGGCGCCATGGCCTATCCTGTGATAGTGCTGGAAGTCGTGGGCGGCATTGCATTGATCATCGGCTACTACGCTTCATATTTCGCGATTCCGCTCGCGGCGGATTTACTCGGCGCGATTATCATGGTGCATGGCGCCAACGGCTGGCTTTTCACGAACAAGGGCGGCGGCTGGGAGTATCCGGCATTCTGGATGGTCGCGCTGATCGTGCTGTTCCTGTTGGGTGACGGCGCTTACGCGATCAAGAAGCGCTGACCCTGGGCGGGCTCACGCCCGCTCGTCCTCAATCCATTCGATGTATTCCGGAGAGTTGCGCATGTCACCCCTGCCTACACTATTCGTCTCGCACGGCGCGCCGACCCTGGCGATCGAGCCGGGCCGCACCGGCGCACTGCTGAGCCTGCTCGGCCAGCGCTTGCCGCGCCCGGAGGCCATTCTGCTGATCTCGCCCCACTGGGCGACGCCGCAGCCGAGTGTGGGCAGCCTGATCACGCCGACAGTCATGCACGATTTCAGCGGCTTCCCGCGTGAACTCTATCGGCTCGACTATCCGGCCCAGGGCTCGCCCGCGTTGGCCCACCGCACTGTCGACGCGCTGCGGGAGGCCGGCATTGCCGCGACCATCGATCCGCAACGCGGGCTCGATCATGGCGCCTGGGTGCCGCTGCGGTACCTGTTCCCCGAGGCCGACGTCCCCGTAACGCAACTCTCCTTGCAGCCGCATCAAGCTCCCGATTACCACTACCGGGTCGGGCAAGCCCTGTCGCCGCTGGCACGCGACGGTGTGCTGGTGATCGGCTCCGGCTCGTTCACCCATAATCTGCGCGAGCTGCGCGTTCAGCAGGACCGGATGCCCGGCGCGCGCTATGTCGACGAATTCGCACAATGGTTCGCCGAGCGCATGGCGGCGGGCGATCTGCCCGCGCTGCTCGACTACCGGGCCCATGCGCCGTACGCGGTGCGCGCGCATCCTGGCGACGATCATCTGCTGCCGCTGTTCATTGCGATGGGCGCCAGCGACGACTGGACACTGCAGGCGCATTTCGATACCGGCACGACCTACGACGTACTGCGCATGGATGCCTTCGCGTTCGGATCCGCGGCCCTGGCATTGCGCGAGATCGAGGCACTCGTCGATTAAACCGCGCGAGCGCCGATGAACAAATTACGCGAGATCGAATGCTTCATCGCCGTCGTCGAAGCCGGCAGCTTCATCAGGGCTGCAGAGATCGTCGACGCCTCCAAGACGGCCGTCTCGCGCCACGTGGCCGATCTCGAGGCGCGACTCGGCACGCGGCTGTTGCAGCGTACGACGCGCAAGCTGTCGCTGACCGAATCGGGGCAGGAATATTTCGAGCGATGCCGGCAAATTCTGGCGGAACTCGATCAAGCCGACACGCTGGCCGGCGCGCACACGGTCAAGCCGGCCGGCCTGCTGCGCATCAACGCACCGCTGGCGTTCGGCGTGCGGCATCTGGCGCCGCTATGGCCGGTCTTCATGCATGAGTATCCCGACATTACGCTCGATATCGAACTGTCGGACCGATTGGTGAATATCGTCGAGGAAGGTTACGACCTGGGCATCCGCATCGCCCGCCTGCCCGACTCTTCGCTGGTTCACCGCAAGCTGGCCCATACGGAGGTCATCGCCTGCGCCTCTCCCGCTTACCTGGCCGCGCACGGCACGCCCGCCCACCCCGCCGAGCTGGTCTCGCATCAAACGATCAGCTACAGCTATGCGTCGCACAAGGATGAGTGGCGGTTCAAGGGGCCGGATGGCTCCGTGTCAGTCAAGACGCGGCCACGCTTCTACGCGAATAACGGCGACACGTGCCTGGCGGTGGCCCGCGCCGGCGCGGGTATCATCCTTCAGCCCGACTTTCTGGTGGCGCAAAGCCTGCGCGAGGGAGAGTTGATCCGATTGTTCCCGGACTATAGCGCCGCCGGCATCGACATCTACGCGGTCTACCCGACTCGCAAGCATCTGACGGCCAAGGCGCGGGTGCTGGTCGACTTCCTCAGCGACGCGTTTGCCAAGCCCGGTTGGGCCCGTCTGGCCCTATAGGCAATTCAGAAAATGAGCCCGCCACCATAGCGCTCACTTGATGGGGCTGCAGCCGGTGCAGCCGGACGGGACGAAAGGCGGGTTAGCGATGGACCGCAGCCATCAAAGCGCCGAATCCCATGAAAACACCGCCGCTGAGCCGGTTGAAAGCCTTCAACACGCGTGTCTGCCTGAGATACGGCGCAACACGCAGTCCGCTCGTCGCATAGACCGTGTACCAACTCACTTCGATCACTGCGAAGGTTGCGAGCAAAATCGCGAATTGCGGCAGCTTGGGCGCGGCAGGGTCGATGAACTGCGGCAGGAAAGCCGCGGCGAAGAGAATCGCCTTGGGGTTGCTGCTGGCCACCAGAAAGCCGCTCTTGAACAGCGAGCGGCGCGTGGCCTTGATCAATACTTCAGCGGTTTCCTCGGCCACTTTGCTCACCGGCGCACGCCAACTCTTGATGCCGAGATAAACGAGGTAGGCAGCACCCAGGTAGCGAAGCGTGTCGAACACGACCGGCCACGTTTTGAGTACCGCGCCGAGTCCGGCCGCGGAGATCGACATCATCAGCAGCAACGCACTCATGCACCCGGCCATCGTGGCGACCGACGGTCGCAGGCCATGCCGCGCGCCGTGCGTCATCACCAGCAGCATGTTGGGCCCTGGCGTAGCGGAAATGAGGAAAACCGTCACAACATATAACCACCACGTCTGCAAGCTCATGTGTCACCCGGAACAAGTACGAACCGAAGACGGCTGGCACACCCGCGCGACCGCCTCGATCAAGACCGGTATCGTAGCGCAGTTCGTCAATGAACGTGAGGATGGTTGTAATGTTCGAGCCGGATGCTCTCCCAGTCGGCGACCTGTTCCAGACTGGCCAGACGCCGAATCTCGTTCTGCCCGGCCTTGGTCAATAGAGCGATGACCAGCGGATAGCGAACACCGCTGACTTCGTAGTCGCTGCGTGTCGACTCGATCAGGCCGAGCGAGCGCAGATAATCGAAAAGCGTCGAGCGTTTATACCAGGGAACCTTACGCAGCTGCACGTGGCGCAGTGCGTCGAGCACAGAGCCGTTTGAGACCATAACCTTCTCCTTGTCGGACGCACCGCCATCTCGTGGAGGATGCGATCCACGCGAACCCAGCCGCCGATTCAGAATTCGGTTGATGCACCTCGCCAATGTCCCGGTGGCTGTTCACGCAAGGTTCATGATACGCCGCGGACCCTCTGCGGTACAGAATAAATACCGAGGGAAAATACCGAAAAAAAATGGCGGGCGGACAGCTTTGAATTGCTGTCCACCCGCCATCCGTATCGTTTTACGGGCGCCGCGCCCCTTCGGACACAACGCCGCGTTCAGCGATGCTTAGAGCGGCTTGATGTTGGCGGCTTGCTTGCCCTTCGGGCCGGTCTTAACTTCGAACGACACGCGCTGGTTTTCTTGCAGCGACTTGAAGCCTTCGGTCTTGATTTCCGAAAAATGAGCAAACAGATCTTCGCCGCCTGCATCAGGGGTGATGAAGCCGAAGCCTTTAGCGTCGTTGAACCATTTGACGATACCAGTATCCATGTTTCTTTCCAAAAGATAAAAATCAAACAATCGAGATGAAAACCATCCCGCGAACGCACGAAAATCAAGGGGAGGAAATGAAGAACTGAAGTACCGGCGAATGCTGGAGAACAACAATGAGCAACAACTTCGCACTTGACAATCTGCGTGGGCCTTTATACGCCGGATTTAAAATCGTGTCAAACAATTTATTTACCGCCCCGCCAGCACTGCCCGTGCGCCCGACGGTTTTTTCAGTGTCGTCGCGGCACCCCGCGCCGCTTGCATTTACAATCCCCACTTTTGCCAACCACCGCGAACCCCAACCGGATTCGCGAACCCGCCACAGACAGGATGATCAGCGCAGCTCCCTTGCACACTCGAGCCCCTCTTTCACGCGCCCGCCGGCGACTCACATTGCTGCTGCTTCCGGCTTTGCTTGCCGCTTGCGCATCAGCTCCCTCCGGCGGCCCGGTCGGTGACGGCTATTACCGCGTCCGCTCCGGCGACACGCTCGGCAAGATCGCGCAAACCTATCGTCAGAGCGTCACAAACCTGACGCGCTGGAACAATCTCTCCAACCCCAACCGAATCGACGTGGGCCAGGTGCTGCGCGTAGCGCCGCCGGTCGGCGCCAGCGGGGCCGTCAGCACTCAAACCGTGGCGCCGGCGGCAGCCAGTGACAATACCTCGGCGCCGGCAAGCAGCATTGCGCTGCGCTGGCCGGCCCAAGGCCCCGTCATTGCGCGCTTCAACGGCACCAGCAACAAGGGAATCGATATCGGCGGGCAACTCGGCCAGCCAGTGGTCGCAGCGGCCGCCGGCAAGGTCGTCTATGCCGGCAACGGCCTGCGCGGCTACGGCAATCTGGTCATGCTCAAGCACAGCGGCGGCTTCCTGACAGCCTATGCCCACAACCGGGTCATCCTGGTCAAGGAGGGGCAGTATGTCGCCCAGGGCCAGCAAATCGCGGAAATGGGCAATACCGACAGCCAGCGCGTCCAGCTGCATTTCGAGTTGCGCCAGCAGGGCAAGCCGCTCGATCCGTTGCGCTACCTGCCCAGCCGCTAGACTTTCGCTTGACTCGCTGGGCCGCCAAGGGGCAGCCGCCTTCTGGGCGCCAATCTAGAGGGAAGAGCGCAGATAACCTTGCTGCAGCCCGCCCGACAGGGCGGCACGCCAGCCCGGGTGAGCGTCGGCTTGCGTCCACACCGCCAGATGCAGCGCGGACAAGGCCAACGGGTCGCTCAACAACTGGCTTTTCTGTTTGTCGGGCAAGACCTCCGGCCCGTTAGCCAACGCCTCGCGCACCCATTGAGCGCGCCGCGTCGAGTCGTTGCAGCGCGCCGGGCGCAGCCTGGCGCTCGCGCACGCGACCGCGTTGGCCACCGGATCGACCACGGCTTTGACGAAATCCGGCCCCGCGGGAGCCATCTCGGCATACTTCTGCGCCCAGCGCAATTCCTTCGGCGGCCAAGACTCCTCCGGGATCAGAAACAGGCGCATGCGACGCAACCGCTGGCCCAGCGACACCCGGCTCGAGAATACCGACAGCGGCACCGACAGCGCCAGCGCGCCTACGATCGGCAACAGCCAGAGCAGGTAGGCCGGATTGAGCCAGTAGACACCGGCGGCCCAAACGATGCCCAGCAGCGAATGCCACCCATGCCGGCGTAACGCCTCGCCCCAGGTCGTTTCGGCGTCCTCGCGCGGGGGTGACTTCCATTGGATCGACCAGCCGGTGAAAGCCGCCACCACGAACTGCGTATGGAACAGCATGCGTATCGGCGCCAGCAAGGCGGACAGCAACATTTCGATAGCCAGGCCCAGCGTCAGGATGAAAACGCCGCCAAAGCGCGTCGCGTCCTTGAACCACAGCAGGATGACACTCAAGATCTTGGGCAGAAACAAAAGCGTCGCAGTCGCGCTGAACAGCGCGATGGCACGCTCGGGATGCCATTGCGGCCACAACGGGAACAACTGGCGCGGCGCGACGAAGTACTGCGGTGCCACCAGCGTGTGCTTGGCCAGCATCACGGTGGAGAGCAGCAGAAACAAAAACCATAGCGGCGACGACAGATACGCCATGACACCGGTGACGAAAACGGCGCGGTGCACGCCATGAATGCGCTCGGCCAGAAACAGCCGAAAATTCATCAGATTGCCCTGACACCAGCGTCGATCCCGCTTGAGTTCATCGAGCAGATTGGGCGGCATTTCCTCGTAGCTGCCCTGCAAATCGTAGGCAATCCAGACCCCCCAGCCGGCGCGCCGCATCAAAGCGGCTTCGACGAAATCGTGCGACAGGATCTCGCCGGTCAGCACCCCGCTGCCCGGCAACGGTGCCAGCGCGCAATGCTTCATGAACGGCGCCAGGCGAATGATCGCGTTATGGCCCCAGTAGTGCGACTCGCCCAGTTGCCAGTAATGCAGCCCCGCTGTGAACAGCGGGCCATAGACGCGCGAAGCAAACTGCTGCAGTCGCGCGTAAAAAGTTTCGCGGCCCGCCGCGAGCGGCGCGGTCTGAATAATGCCGGCGCCCGGGTTGGCCTCCATCATGCGCGCCAGCTTGCCAAGGCACTCGCCGCTCATGATGCTGTCGGCGTCGAGCACGATCATGTAGCGATAGTTGCCGCCCCAGCGCCGGCAAAAGTCGTCGATATTGCCGCTCTTGCGCTTGACCCGGCGCTGCCGCCGGCGATAGAAGATGCGGCCGAAGCCGTCGACCGCACGGCACAGCGACAGCCATGCATCGGTCTCGGCCACGCATACGTCGGGATCGTTGCTGTCGCTGAGCACGAAGAAATCGAAGGCCGCCAGATCATCCGTTTTGGCCAACGATTCGTAAGTCGCCCGCAGGCCCGCAAACACGCGCGGCACGTTCTCATTGCAGATCGGCATGACCACCGCGGTTCGCGCGCCCTCGGCAAGCGGCTCCTGACCGACCGCCGTGCGTGAAATGACGTAGCGGTCACGGCCGAACAGCAGTACGAAAAACCCCATGATGGCCGTCCAGAAACCGGCTGATACCCAGCAAAACAATATTGCGAACAGAATCAGCGCGACGATCTCCAGCGGATCGCGCCCCTGATAGGGCAGCACGGTGCTCATGAAGTGGGTGGCCAGCGCCGTTTGCGCCAGCGTCAGGACCAGCAGCATCATGCGCCGGACGCGGCCGGCATGCCGCCAGCGGCCCCGCGGGTCGGGAGAGTCAGGGGCCGGCGCGCGAGCGCGCCCGCCGAACAGGCCGCCGAGCCAGCGTGACAGCGGGTTGAGCGACCACGGGTGCGGGCCAATGGGCGTACGCGCCACCGTCGGCGCACTGACGATCTGCACGCCACCGCCACGGCCATGTTCGGCGATCACCGGCGCCGTGTCCGCTTGCGGGGCTCCGTAGGCCAGCTCGAGCCGCTTGAACACCGATCCATAGGCAGGCTCGTCCGACACCTGCGACGCGTCCCCGGCCAAGGCCCGATGCAGGCGCAACAACGCCTGAGCATCGCCGTCTTCGCGCCCGCCCACCTGCGCCAGCAATGCCTGGCGCTCGTCATCGCTCAGCGGTAGCTGATCGGCATAGCGCTCGCTCGCCGGGACATCCTCGCGGCGGTTTATTCTGGGGGTAACAGGTAGCTCCACGTTTCGGACAAAGTAGTGTTTGCACTGTGCAAATAAGCGCGCAGCTCGACAGGTTTTTCATTGTCGAGGCGGCGCATGCGCAACAACAGCCGCCAGCCTCCCGTCACATCGTTATGCTGCGTAGATGCCTCGAGAATTTTGCCATTGCCGTCAGCCGAAACACTACCTTCCACTTTGGCGTCGGCCGGAAGCTTCTTGAGTGCCGGGCCCTCGAAATCCAGGGCAAACAAAATACTGCCGTCGGGCTTGCCTTGCGTGCCCTGTGCGCGCCGCGTTTGCATGACCCATGAGGTCTGCGGGCGCTCGGCATCATCTTTTCCCCACAGCAGGCGATACTCGAAGTCGTACGGCTGCTTGGGGTGAGGCGACCTATCCGGTACCCAATAGGCGACGATATTGTCATTGGTCTCGTCCGGCGTCGGAATCTGCACCAGCTCGACCCGTCCCGCGCCCCACTTGCCGCGCGGCTCGACCCAGGCGCTCGGGCGCAGATCGTAGCGGTTATCCAGGTCCTCGTAACTGGAAAAATGCCGGTCACGCTGCATCAGGCCAAAACCCGCCGGATTGGTCAAGGCATACGAAGACACCAGCAGCCGCTTGGGATTGACAAGCGGCCGCCAGATCCACTCGCCGGTGCCGGAGTGAATCGACAAACCGTCTGAATCATGCACCTCCGGCCGGATACTGGGCACCGCGGCCGGCTGATTCTCTCCGTAGAGGTACATACTGGTCAGCGGCGCGATGCCAAGCTTGCTGACATTCCCACGCATGAAAATACGCGCCTTGACGTCCATCTCGGTGTGCGTGCCCGGCCGCAGGATAAAGCGGTAGGCACCGGTCACGCTCGGGGAGTCGAGCAATGCGTAAATCGTTAGCTCTTTCGCGCCAGGCGCCGGACGCACGATCCAAAAGTCGACGAAACGCGGAAACTCCTCACCGGAACTGAGTGCCGTATCGATCGCCAGTCCCCGCGACGACAGGCCATAGACCTGTCCCTTGCCGACCGCCCGAAAATAACTCGCGCCGAGAAACACCAGCACCTCGTCCTTGTACTTGGGCGTATTCAGCGCGTAGTGCACGCGAAACCCGGCAAAGCCGAGCTTGCTCATCTGCTTCGGATCGAGCTTGTTCGGGCCGTAATCGAACATATCGGGATTGAACCGAATCGGCAGCACCCGCCCATCATCGACTTCATTGATGTGGACGGGGTGATCGTAGTACGAGCCCTCATGAAAAAAGCCGAGCTCGAAGGGCAGCTTGGCGCCCCGCCAATAAGTGTATTGCGGCTTGAGGCGGATCTCGCGGTACTGCTGGTAACTGAGATCGCGCAGCGCCTTGGGCAGATTGGAAGGCTGTGCCTTGTAAGGGGTAGCCGCCATCTTCTGGGCACGCCAGGCGACATCGCTGAAACTGAATGCGTGGGCGCTCGACTGACCGAAACCACCTGCCAGCGCCAGCACGGCCCCGGCTGCGAAAAATACCAGTCGGCCTCTGTCATGCGCGCGTTTGACCGCGCCAGGTATCCGCCTGAACGGATTCATGGCCAGCAGAAGTGTCATCAGCATGTATTGCTCTTATTACGATCGGCGACGAAAAAAATTGCGCCAAAGCGGCGATTTTACGCGTCTCAGGGAAATCCCGCAGTAACAATGCGTAACTTGCGCGCCGGGCTGCCCGGAGGTCATCTATTGGCGAGACAGATGCAATCCGGGTTGGTTCGGCAACGCGGCACAGCGGTGTGCGCGCACGTCATCGAGAAACGCGTCGACGGTCGGCACGATGATTTTCTCGATCGCTCCGTTACCATAGCCGAAGCCGGCCAGATTCATGTGAGTGGCGCGATCGATCACGCCCAACCAATGGCAACCGGCAGGCAAATCGGCAAACGGTTGCGCGCGCACTCGCCACGAACCATTCGGGGCATCGTCGAGCGTGCCGGTCAGCAGCAACAGGGGTTTGCTCAAATTGCGCCAGGCATCGGCAGGAAATATCGGTCCGCGCCCTTCCGGCGAAAGGGCGACATAAGCGTCGAAACGATCACGCCCCTCGAGTCCGAGCCGATTTCCGGCGCCGGCCTCGAGCATTGCCGTCACGGCTCCCATCGCATGGCCGATCAGCACCGCCACTGGCGCGCGACACCGCGCGTGAGCCCAGGACAATGCCGCGGATAAATCCTCAAGGCGATCGCGGTAATCGCCCGGGGCGGTCGACGACGAAAACAAATCGTGCCGAAAGCGCCCGTTACGCAAACGGTCGCGCAGTGATTCCGGATCACGCTCGCGGTGCAGCAGCATCACTGCGCGCCAGCCGTGCCGCTGCACGGCAGCGGCCAGATAAGTCAGGCCGCCGCGGTCATCGCCGCTTCCGGGCGAGAGCACCGCCAGCGGCGCACAGGCGCCCCCGCTGGCCGGCGTATAGACGGCCAGCCTGGCCTGGCGACCGTCCGGCCGGCGCACCGACATGACGCTTTGTCCGCGCGCCAGTATCGCCACGCCGCCGCAAAGAAGCAGCAACATCAACGACCGCAGCCATTTTCCGGACATGGGATCCCCGCGCAGCACAAAACAGATTCCCGGCTATCTTAACGCGGATTAGGTCGGATTCCTCAGAGTAAACAGCAACGCCTCACGGGCGCTGGCCGGCGGGTCTCAAGCGGCACTGTCGCGGCGCGCCAGGTAGGCCTGCAGGTGACACCAGGCCACGCGCAGCACCGGCATCTCGACGCCCGCGAGCTGGCCGCGGCGGATCATGTCGCCGACGATGTGCTCGCCCTCGATGCGGTAGCCCGCTTCGAGATCCCGCAGCATCGACGCGGTCATCGGCGAGCCTGGCGCGGTGAGCGTCTTCAGCGCGGCCTTGCGCGCCGCCTCGCGCATTACATAGCCGCCGGCGCCTGCCACCGCCTCGCATTCGGCATAGATCGTCTCCATCATCCAGCGGCCCTCGTCGGTTGCCATGATCGCGCCGATGCTGGCGCGCATCAGGCAGGTCGAAGCCGCCAGCGCGGTGAGAAACACGTATTTTTCCCACACGTCCTGCATCACGTCATCGCTCTGGCGTGTCTCGAAATTGGCCCCGGCAAAACGCTCGGCGATCGCCAGGCAGCGGGCCGCGGGCGTCTGCGCGTCGCGCTCGCCGAATACCAGCGTGTGAAAGTCGCTGAGATGACGAATTTCGCCCTCCGGGCCCTTGACCACGCTGATCAGACACAGCCCGCCCAGCACCCGATCGCGGCCGAACGCCGCATCGAGCCGATCATAGTGACGCAAGCCGTTGAGAATCGGCAGGACGGCCGTGTCCGGCCCCACCGCCGGCGCAATCGCCTCGATCGCACTGTCCAGATCGTAAGCCTTGCAACTGAGCAAAACCAGATCGACCGGCGCAAGCCCGTCGGCCGTGGTGTACTGCACCGGCATCTGCAAATCGCCGCGTGCACTCTTGATCACCAGCCCGTGGGCGGCGAGTTCGGCAGCCCGCCCGGGTCGCACCAGAAACGTCACGTCCGCGCCCGCCTGCGCCAGGCGCCCGCCAAAATATCCGCCCGTGCCGCCTGCGCCCAATATCAGAATACGCATTGCACTTCCTTCAGCTACTCATCGAGTCAACGATCATAGCGCAGCCTGTGCCCCGGATACCGCTGCCCCCCGGCGCGCCGGGGGGGCGCTCGGGACGCTAGGCCAGCGCCGTCACCTGTACTTCCAGCAGGCAGCCGGGCGCCAACTGCGGCGATACCGTTACCGTGCGCGCCGGCTTGTGCTCCCCCATGACCTGCGCGTAAGCGAGATTGACCTCGGGCCAGTGACCCATGTCGGTCAAATACACCGTGACATTGACGATGCGCTCCAGCGACGAGCCGGCCGCGCGCAAAATCTGCTCAACGTTGACCATCACCTGCCGGGTCTGGGCGGTGGCGCCCTGCGGCGGGTTGCGCCCTTGCCCGGGAACGAAGGGCAATTGGCCGGCAACGAATACGAAGCCGTTGGCAACGATGGCCTGACTGTAATGGCCGGCCGGCGCCGGCGCTTCGGGCGTAAAGCATGTTTGCATGATGTAAAAAAGGACAGTCGGGAAAAATATACGTTGGCGGGTGCCGGGCACCCTGCTGAGCGTGCTAGTAAAGCACCATTTGAGTGCAGCGAAACAGCGCAATCGTCCGACCGTCCGGATCGCGCACCGTGGCATCCCAGATTTGCGTGCTGCGCCCCAAATGCACGGCCACGGCCTCGGACTGCAGCCAGCCCTGCGTGCAGGTGCCCAGAAAATTGCTTTTCAGCTCGATGGTGGTGAAATTCTTTGCCTCCGGCGGCAAATGCGCCAGACAGGCGTAACCGCAACTGGAGTCGGCCAGACCGATCACGCTGGCCGCGTGCAAATAGCCGTTGGGCGCCAGCAGCTCGGGCCGTACCTGCATCCTGGCGCTCAGGCGGCCTTCGGCAAGTTCGGTAATCTGCAAGCCGAGCCAGTCGGGCAATGATCCCTGCTGGCGGTGGTGCAGAAATTCGATGGAAACGTCGGGCCGCAGCATTGCCTTCATGATGTTCTGTTCCTGGCGGTCGGTGACTGATTCGGACGGCAGACGCACCCGCTGCGGCGCAAATACGGTCCCGCGCCACGGGTCGTGCCCGCATGGACAACCCCGACAGCATATAACGGTTCGCGGCGACGCGCCTGCGGCGCCGCCAATGCCTGTGATCCTGGGCATCGGGGCGCGGCATGACCCGACCATTCAGAAATCGATCGGCGACACCCTCGCGAGAACAGGAAAATGCAGCGGGCCGGTGCCCGCATCAAGACGAGTGCGGACGCACCCGGCAATTTGCCCGGCGCGGGGGACAGCTCAAGCCGCGATCCGGGTCAAATGCCGGGCGGGCATGTCCGGCTCGGTCGGCTGCATCAACGCGTCGAGCAGCAGCACCATCACGCAGGCGGCCGCGGCGCCGAGTATCAGAGACAACGCAAGCAATACCGGCATGCTCGGGCCAGAGCGATGATCCGGCAGCGTCGGGCCGGAGACGAAACGCGCTTTCTGCAAATACGCAGCCTTCAGCCGATCGGCTGTGAGCGAAATATCGTTAAAGACCTCGCGCACCTGATCGTTGGCCAGATCCTGTGTCTTGAATGCGTCTTTCTGGTCGGCCAAAAAGGCTGCCAGCATCGCGGCTCCCGTAAGCGGCTGACGGCTGATTGCCTCGACGCGCACAAAAAAGGCATAACGCAATGCATTTTGCGCCGCATCCCGCTCCAGCGTGTGAATGCGAGCCTTGATGTCGGCAATGCCCGAAGCCACCCCCACCAGTTGCACGACCGGCGACAAATAACGGGCACCGTCGGCCGCGTTCGACAGCAGTTGCCGGGCGTCGCCCCTGGACGCCTGCGGGTATTGCGTGGCGATTTCCTGAAGCGCCTTTTGCTTCTCCAGCGCCACCGAGAGTTTCAATTTTTGCTGAATCAGTTGATTGTCGATCTCTTGTTTGCGCCGCTGCGCAGCACTCGCCTTGTCGCGCACCGTGCTCATGAAGGCTTGCTGCAACAGCGTGTCTTTAATGAAATCGCCCAGAATTTTGACGCGCGCCTGTGCGCTGGCCGGCGACTCGCTGGTCAGTGAAATGGAAAAACCCAACAAGGTTGGATCCAACGGCGTTTTCATTCCATTCAAGTAGAGTAAATCGTCCTTCGAGTACGGGAAAACCGCCGAGGCATTCTTTTGCAGAAATTGATCGCTCAACTCGTTGCTCAAATAGATAGCGTCGCGATCGTTCTCGAGCTTATTGGCCACCAGAAAACGTTGAAAATCCCTGTTGTCGGCAAGCGCGGCTTTTGCAGCGTTATATTCCGTCAGCTGCATCGGCAGTTGCAGAAATCCACTGCTTTGGTACTGGCATTTCTTTATAAAAATCAATGCAAATATCACTGCGGCAAAAACGACGGTAAACGCCATGACATGCACTCGCCTTCGCCACAAGCACAGAACCAACTGTCGAACGTCGATGATATCTTCTTCTTTGTTATTTAATACTTCTAACTGACTCACGATTACCGCCTCCCGCTATTTGTTGGAGGTTTGCGTCTCCCCGCAAGCTCTTACCCACTTTATGATGGCCCGATCATACGAGAGATTGCGGCAATTTCGCAAGATGGCGAAGCGTAGTTTTAGAAACTTTATTCAAGTAAATATTACATTTTTATATTCTAATTATTAGATTATCTAAGTAATTTATATTTTTTGTTTTTCGCTGAAGCTATTTTCATTGAAAACATCTCTTATTCAGCCCGATCAATTACTGAATAACAGGGTGACGCGCCTCGAGCCTTTACCCTCCGCCTCACCCCAAACGTTCCGACTGCACCAGCAGCTTGTCGAGCAGCCGCTCAAACGTATCGTGCTCGTCCTCGCTCAAACATGAAAACAGCCCTTCGTAGTAGGCTCGGGCCTCGGCGAATGCGTGCTTGTAGGCGATCTTGCCGGCTGGCGTGAGCGTGACCCTGACCGCGCGTCCGTCGTGCTCGTCCGGCACGCGCGCCACCAGGCCGCGTTGCACCAATCCCTCGGCGCCGCGGCTGGCCTGGCTCTTGTCGAGATTGGCACGGCGAGCGAGCTCCTGAATCGATAGCGAACCCGCCGAGCCGATCGTCACCAGCGCGCGCCCCTCGCTCAGCGACAAACCCGAGAGTTCCGTGTAACGCGCCCCCATGCGCCGATCGTGCTGCTTCATCAGCCGGTGCATCTTGTAAGTCAGAAACGCTTCGAGACTTCGTTGCCTGGATTGCATTAAGTAATTTCCCTGAATCCGATTCAATTTAGTTGCAAACGCAACCATATCACACTAATATCGTTGCTAACGCAACTAAATCGTCCTTGCCGCCGGGCGCAAACGCGCTTGGCCGGCAACGCCCTGTCATCGCCCGCTCACATCATGCACCAGCCAGACATCCAGCCACGCGCCTCGCTGTATTTCCAGTACCAGGTCTATCCGTACGCCCGCCCACCGCAAGCCGGAAGCACGGCGCCTGCGACGCCTGTCACCATCGTCGGGGGCGGTCCGATCGGCCTGGCGACCGCATTATTGCTGGCCCGGCATGGCGTGCGCACGGTGATACTGCAGGCCGAGCAGCAAGTCTCGGAGGGCAGCCGCGCGATCGTCTTCACGCGCCGCTCGCTGGAAGTTCTGCAACAGGTCGGCGTCGCCGAGCGGGTGCTCGCCAAGGGGCTGCCATGGCATAGCGGCAATTCGTTCTATCGCGGCCAGCGGGTGTTTCGCATGGAGGCGCCCAGCGACGACGACGATCGATTCGGACCGCTCATCAATCTGCAGCAAAACATCCTCGAAGAATATCTGGTCGACGCCATCGCCCGGGAGCCGCTGATCGATTTGCGCTGGGGCAACCGGGTCGAATCGCTCAGCCAGGACGAGCGCGGCGTCACTCTCCAGGTCGATACCCCGGAGGGCCCCTACACGCATCGCAGCGAGTGGCTGGTCGCCGCCGACGGCGCGCGCTCGACCATTCGTCAGGCGATGAACCTGCGCCTGGTCGGCGACAGCTACGAGGGGCGTTTCGTGATCGCCGACATACTGATCGATCTCGACCTGCCGACCGAGCGCCTGGCGTTTTTCGCACCCGAATGGAATCCCGGCAATACGGTGCTGATGCATCGCGAGCCTGGCAATATCTGGCGCATCGACTATCAGTTGCCGGCCGGCGAGAGCCCCGAGGACGCGTTGCGGCCCGAAGCGCTCAAGCAGCGCATCGACGCCCAGCTGGCGATGATCGGGCGTGGCGACACGCCCTGGCAGCTCGACTGGTGTTCGGTGTATTCGGCCCGTGCGCTGACGCTGCCGGAATTCGTGCACAACCGCGTCGCATTTGTCGGCGACGCAGCGCACCTGCTGCCGATTTTCGGCGTGCGCGGAGCCAATACCGGCTTTCAGGATGCACTCGACCTGGCATGGAAATTGGCTGGGGTGGTCAAGGGCTGGGCGCCCGCCACGTTGCTGGCGGCCTACTCCGCCGATCGCGTCGGTGCCGCGCGCGAGATCATCGCCGAGGCCGGCAAGAGCACCCGCTTCATGACCCCACCCTCGCACGGCTTCCGTCTGCTGCGCGATGCGACGCTGGCATTGTCGCTGCGTCACGCATTCGTGCGCCCGCTGTTTCACTGGCGCACCTCGCGCGCGCACGACTATCTGCATTCGCCGCTGAACAGCCCGGACGACGACAACGCCCAGATGGCCGCCGGCCCGGTCGACGGCGCGCCGCTGCCCAACGCCCGTCTTGGCGCGGACGATTTTCTCTACGATCATTTGGGCGCCGCGTTCCATTTGCTGTGGTTCAGCGACGGCGGCGCGCTCGATGCGGCATGCGCCGCCGAGATCGATGCCTGGCGCGCGCGTGGCGTGCCGCTGCGCGTGCTTGCCGTGGCCGACGGCGCCGGCGACGAGGCCGTTGCCGGCGCCGACGAAACGCTGCGTGGGGCCGCCGCGCATCTGCGCAGCAAATACGGCGCCGCGCCCGGCACCGCTTACCTGTTGCGTCCCGATCACCACGTCTGCGCGCGCTGGCGTACGCTCAGCGCGGTGCGCCTGCGCCGGGCGCTCGACGCCGCCACGACCCGCCTGAACCAGGAGCCTCACGCATGAACCCGAATACCGCCGGACTGGAAAACATTTACGACACGCTGGCACTGGCCATCGACGCCACCGCGCCGGAGCAACGCGAGCTGTTCCTGGTCAAGCTGGCGCTGCTGATGGCTCACGCGATCGGCGACGAGCAGCGCGTGACTGGCTTGATCGCCGATGCGCAGCAGGATTAGCATCGTCCAACTTGCCTCACGCGTTCCTTCAGGATGAACGATATGACCTCACCCCGCCAAGATACCAGCGAATCCTCCCTGCGCATCGAGCTGGCCGCGTGCTATCGCATCTTCGCGATGCTGGGCTGGACCGAACTGATCTACAACCACATCACCGTGCGCATACCGGGCCCGGAGCGCCACTTTCTGATCAATCCGTTCGGCCTGCATTACAGCGAAGTCACGGCGTCCAATCTGGTCAAGATCGACCTGCAGGGCAATGTCGTCGGCGCCTCCGACTGGCCGGTCAATCCGGCCGGCTTCACGCTGCACTCGGCGATCCATGCCGGCATTGCCGACGCGCATTGCGTGATGCACACGCATACCACTGCCGGCTGCGCGGTGGCCTGCAGCGCCGCCGGCCTGTCGATGGACAACTTCTATTCCGCGCAGCTGTATAACCGTCTGGCCTATCACGACTTCGAGGGCATTACCGTGCATGCCGAAGAGGGACCGCGCGTGGTGCGCTCGATCGGCGCCGCGCAAGTCGTCATTCTGCGCAACCACGGGCTACTGTCGTGGGGCACGACGATCCCGCAGGCATTCGCCTATTTATGGACGCTGCAGCGCGCCTGCGAAATTCAGATGGCCGGCGCCGCACTCGGCCCGACCATCGCGATCCCGCAATCGATCCAGCAGCAGGCCAGCGCCGACTCTCTGCAGTTCGACCCGCGCTACGGTGCCGGCGCCGATGTATTCGCCGCGCTGCAGCGGCAAGTCGACCGCCTCGACGCGTCGTATCGGCAATAGCCGCGCCAGGCCATGTCACAGTCATGCCAACCCGACCAGGACACTCATGAAAATCTGCGTATACGGCCTCGGCGCCATCGGCGGCCTGATGGCAGCCAAGCTCATCAAGACGGGTAATCCGGTCAGCGCCGTCGCGCGCGGCGCCACGCTCGAAGCGTTGCGCCGCGACGGCCTGACGCTGATCGACACCGACGCCGCCGGACAACGACAGCGCACAGTGCTGCCGATCGAGGCGTCCGAGCGTCCTGCCGAGCTCGGCGTGCAGGATCTGGTGATCGTCGCAGTCAAAACCACTGCCCTGGCGGCGGTGGCCCGCGAGATTCGACCGCTGCTCGGGCCCGACACCATCGTGCTGTCGGCGATGAATGGCATCCCCTGGTGGTTTTTCCACGGCCTGACGGGCGCGCCGCCATCGATGCAATTGGAATCGGTCGATCCGGCCGGCGCCATCTCTCGTGCAATACCGCCCGAACGCGTGGTCGGCTGCGTGGTGCATCTCGCGGCAACGACGGAGAAGCCCGGCGTGATCCGGCACGTGGCCGACAACCGGCTGATCGTCGGCGCCCCCGACGGCGCGCTCGGCCCTCGCGTGCAGGCGATCCGCGACATGCTGGCCACGGCCGGTTTCAACACCGTCGCGAGCGAGCGCATTCAGCAGGAGATCTGGTTCAAGCTTTGGGGCAACATGACGGTCAATCCGATTTCGGCAATTACCGGCGCGACCGGCGACCGAATTCTCGACGACGACAACGTGCGTCACTTCATGTCGGCCATCATGCGCGAAGCCGCTCATATCGGCCAGCGTATCGGCGTGCCGATCGACATCGATCCGGAAGAGCGCCACGTGCTCACGCGCAAGCTCGGCGCATTCAGGACCTCGATGCTGCAGGATGTGGAGGCCGGCAAGCCGGTCGAACTCGACGCGATGGTTGCCGCGGTCATCGAGATCGGACGCCAGGTTGGCGTGGCCACCCCCTGCACCGACGCGCTATTCGGATTGGCGCGCCTGCACGCGCGCGTGCGCGGGTTGTACCCGGACGCGTAAGCGTGCCCGCTGCACGGCGCGCGGCCGGGCGGCGGCCTAATCGAGCGGCGAGTTCGGCGCGCCGCGCTGAGCCACCTGGGCCGGCGCCACCAGCAATCCGAGCGGGACGGCCGCGGCCATCGCGGCATAGCCGGCATCGCTCGGGTGCACATGGTCGCCGCAGTCGAAACGCGGCAGCAACCGGTCCGGCATCGTCGGGTCGCGCAACGCCGCATCGAAATCAATCACACCGTCGAAGGCGCCGCTGGTGCGGATCCAGTGATTCACGGCTTGGCGCACCCGTTCGCGCTCGGGCGGCAGCGACGCGGGCAACAGCGTGCCGCCCAGAATTCGGACCCCGCGCGCATGGGCCTGCGCAATCACCCGGCGATACCCGGCGATCAAATCCCTGGCCTGCACCACCACATGCGGCGCATCGCAGTCCAGCCCCCGGCGCGGCGGCGTGGCGCCGAAATTGATGTCGTTGATGCCCACCTGCAGGATCACTGCCCGCACGCCGGGCTGCGCCAGCGCGTCGCGCTCGAAGCGGGCCTCCAGCCGCTGCCCGTAACACGCGGAATCGTTCAACAGCCGATTGCCGCTGATGCCGAGGTTCAATATCGCGACATGCCGCGCTTCGGTGCCACGCAGGCGCCGCGCAAGCGCATCGGGCCAGCGCCGGTTCTCGTTCAGAGTGGAATGCAGGCCGTCGGTGATCGAGTCGCCGATGGCGGCCACCGCGAAGGCGCTGGATCGCGTGTCTACCGCGACGCCGGCAAGCCACAGGTACGCGGTCGTGTGTTCGCGGTAGGCCTGGCCATCGAAAATCTCCGCATAGTTGCCCGGTTTCGAGATGTAGTTGACCTGGCTGGCCACCTTATGCCACGTGGTCGGAGCGCCCGGCTGCGTGCTGTAAAGGCTCACCGCCAGCGCGGCGCCGGCCGGCACGTCCAGCGAGACCGGATCGCTGGTGAGCTCGGCGCCCGGCGCAATCACTGCGGCGCGCTGGCCGCCGAAACTCAACAGCCGTTCGGTGTTGGGCCGCAATACCGCGCCGCCGCCCGACAGCGCCACGGTCGCCTCGTCGATGGCCAGCGGCTGCGTGCCGAAGGTATTGCTGAACGTCACCCGTACGCGTTGCCCGGCCAGGCGCGAGTATACGATTTGTCGCACCGTACGGCCGGTGACCGTCGGCGCGCGATCATAGGATGGGGCTGCACGATTCTGAGCCACCGCCTGCGGCGCGGCCGCCCAGGTGCCGACCCAGTGGCCGCCCGCCCATGCCGGCATGCCGAGCGGCGCAAGAGCAATGGCAAACGCGGCGCGCGCCACTGTGCGCGAGAGGGCAAAACGAGAGAATTTCATCGGGAATATCGATAACGAAGCGAGCCGTGATTTTGCCTCAAAGCGCGCGGCGTCGTCCCGGCGCGCCGCAGCCTGGCGCTCACAGGCCAACCCCATTGTGCGAATCGAACAGCAGACTGGCAATCAGGTCGCTATCGATCGTTTCCTGGTTCAGCGTGCGCGCGAGCAATTCGCCAGCCAGCAGTTGCGGGGAAAAGACCATGTCCGACTGGAGCCGCTTGATGCGCTGCAGGTTCTTCGAGTCATTGACCAGCGCCACGGTCTTGACCTGCGGGGCTTCTTCCTTGATGGCGAGAATCACGAAGGCGTTTTCGGCATCCTCATTGCGCAAGGCAAGCGCCACGCGCGCGGTGGCGATACCGGCCCGGTGCAGCGTCTGGGAATCGCTCGGGTCGCCGATCACCACGTCGGCATTCTCCGGGTAGTTGTGCTCGACATTGGGCGCCACGATCATGGTCAGCGCGCATCCGCGCTTTTTCAGCCCTTGATAAACGCTATAGGCAATCGACGACGTCCCGACGATCACATAATGATTTTTGCGCGTCACGCTGGATATCCCCCCTCTGACGATGCGTTTCAGATTGCCGCCGACCAGCGGCCCGATCACCGCGCCGATCGACGTCGCGAACACGGTAATGCCCAACACGATGATGGAGGCCGTGAAAAACCGCGCGGTCTGGCTGTGCGGCACGATATCGCCATAGCCCACCGTCGACATCGACACGATCGAAAAATAGAACGCGGTGCCGATATCGTGGATCGGTGGCGAAAAATCGGCACCCAGATACAGTGAACCGAATACCGCATATACCACCAGCGAGGCCACGCTGAGGATCGCGAACAGGCTGCTGGCGGCCAGGCTCGTGCGGTCGAAGCGCCTCCAGTAGTACACCAGCACGAGCGCCAGCGCCAGCGTGTAGCCGAATATCGTCACATTGCGATAGTCGCCCCACAGACTGATGACCCCGGCGCCGATCAGCAGCAGCAACGAGAACACCCAGGCCACGCGGGCGCGCAGCACGATCCCGATGCTCATCCAGATCAGGCCCGCGGCGATCACGATCTGAGGAAACGCCAGCAGGCCGAGCGAACTGAACACGTCGAGCCAATTGCTGAACAACCCGCCGCCCTGGTGCTGATGCGCGCGCTCCAATACCGGTTGCAGCAGCATCAGGCCATTGACCAGCAGCAGCGCGCCCAGATACCAATGCGGCGCCAGCGCGTGCACAGTACGCTCGATCCGGTTACCTAAAACCTTGAGCGAGTTACCCAGTTTGCCCATCAATCCATTTCCGTGCCAGTGTCAGGCGATACCTTAACAGACGTCGCTGGTGTCTGCCGTCAGGTTCGGAACGAACATCTAATTTATCGAACTGATGAAGCTCGACAACTCGGCGGTGGCGGGCCTGGCAAATAGTTCGCGTGGCGAGCCCGATTCGTGGACGCGCCCGTGGTGCATGAACACCAGTTGATCGCTCACTTCGCGGGCAAAGCGCATTTCGTGCGTGACCATGATCAGCGTCATGCCTTCGGCGGCCAGTTGTCGCACGACGTTGAGCACCTCGTTGACCAGTTCCGGGTCGAGCGCCGAGGTGATCTCGTCGCACAGCAATACCTGCGGCTGCATCGCCAGCGCACGGGCAATCGCCACGCGCTGCTGCTGGCCGCCGGAGAGCTGGTCTGGAAACGCGGCGAATTTGTCGGCCAGACCGACCTTGGCCAGCATTTCCTCGGCCAGTGCACGGCACTGCGTCTTGGACCGCTTCAATACCAGGCGCGGCGCCAGCATGACGTTCTCCCCTGCGCTCAAATGAGGGAACAGGTTGAACTGCTGGAACACCATGCCGACCGCGCGGCGCAGCGCGAGCAAATCGCCGTTGCCAGCTTCGACCCGGCGCCCGGCCACTTCGATCTGCCCGGCGTCGAAGGTCTCGAGTCCGTTGATGGTGCGCAGCAAAGTGCTCTTGCCCGAGCCGCTTCGGCCGATGATCGCCACCACACCGGCCGCCTCGACGCTCAGATCGATGCCCTTGAGGACATGGTTGGTGCCGAAATGCTTGTGGAGTTGACTAATGGTGACGAGCGGCATGCAAATTCCTTTCGAGACGGCGGGAGAACAGCGAAAGCGGATAACACAGCAGGAAATAGCCCACTGCCACCATGCTGTAGACAAGAAAGGGCTGGTAGGTCGCGTTGGCTACCATGCCGCCCATGCGGGTCAGTTCACTGAAACCGATGATCGAGGTGACCGCAGTGGCTTTGACCACCTGCACCGAGAAGCCGACCGTCGGCGCGATCGCAAGGCGCGCGGCTTGCGGCATCACGACCCGCCACATCTGCTGCGAATAGGTCAAGGCCAGTGCCGACGAAGCTTCCCACTGGCCACGCGGCACGGCCTCCACGCAGCCGCGCCAGATCTCCGACAGAAACGCGCTGGTAAACAGCGTCAGCGCCACCGCGGCGGCCAGCCAGGGCGGCACATCGATCCCCCACAACGCCAGCCCGAAAAACACGATAAAGAGCTGCATAAGCAGCGGCGTGCCCTGAAACACTTCGATGTAGGCCTTGCTGACGCGGCGGGCGAAGGCCACCCGGCTCACGCGCATGAACAGCAGCAGCAAACCCACCGCGCCGCCGAGCAAGAACGCCACCAGCGCCAGCAGCACGGTCCATCGCAAGCCCAGCAACAGACCGTGCACGATGTCCCATAGGGTGAATCCGCCCATCACGGTCTCCTCGATAACACGGCGCGGCCGAACCACAGCAGCACGCGGCGCAGCGCAATCGCCAGGATCAGATAAATACCGGCCGCGACAAAGTAGGTCTCGAAGGCACGGAAATTACGCGACTGGATGAACTCGGCGGCAAACGTCAGTTCGGTAGCCGAAATCTGCGCGCAGACCGACGAGCCCAGCATGACGATGATCACTTGGCTGGCCACGGCCGGCCAGACACGGGTGAGCGCCGGGCGCAGCACCACGTGACGGAACAACTGGGCACGCGTGAGCGCCAGCGACTGCCCCGCTTCGAACTGCCCGCGCGGCGTCGCCTCGATACCCGCACGAACGATCTCGGTGCAGTAGGCGCCGAGATTGATCACCATCGCCAGGATCGACGCCTCCCAGGCATTCATTTTCACGCCCAGCGACGGCAGGCCGAAGAAGATAAAAAACAGTTGCACGAGAAACGGCGTGCTGCGGATGATCTCCACATATACCCCGAATACGGTGCGCAACACCGGCAAGCGCCAGGCGCGCGAGACGGCGCCGAGGATGCCCAGCGCCAGCCCGCACACAGTCGAGAGCGCCGTCAGCCCGATCGTGCGCAGCGCGCCGACGGCCAGCAACGTCCAGAACGGCGCGAGGGCGGCAAAATCAAAGTGATAGGTCATGCGCTCACCCAGGTAGCCAAACCGTCATGGAACCCCCGTGCTCAGAATTGCTTGGGCAACGGCGCATGCAGCCATTTTTCCGAAATCCTGTTCAACGCGCCGTCGGTCTTGGCCTGAGCCAGGATTTTGTTGACCGCCGCCATCAGCGCGCCTTCATTTTTGTTGACCCCGACGTAGCACGGCGAATCCTTCATCAGAAACTTGGTTTCCAGGCGCCGCTTCGGATCGCGGCCATTGATCGTGGCGGCCACCACGTTGCCCGTGGCAATCAACGGTACCTGCCCCGAAAGGTAAGCCGAGATGGTTGCATCGTTGTCTTCGAAACGCTGAATGGTCGTGCTCGCCGGCGCAACCTTGGTCAACTCAAGATCCTCGACGGCGCCGCGCGTGACGCCGACCGTCTTGCCAGCCAGATCGGCGGGCTTGCCGATCGCCATGTCGGCCGGACCGAAAACACCGTTGAAGAACGGTGCATAAGGGTCGGAGAAATCAATCACCTTGGCGCGCTCGGGACTCTTGCCCAGGCTCGAAATGATCAGATCCGCCTTGCCGGTGGTCAGATAGGGAATGCGGTTATCGCTCTTGACGGGGATCAACTCAAGCTTCACGCCCAGGCCCTTGGCGATCAGTGCGCCGGTATCGATGTCATACCCCTGCGGCTTGAGGTCGGGCCCGATCGTGCCGAACGGCGGAAAGTCCTGTGGCACAGCCACCCGAAGCACGCCAGCGTGCTTGATGCTGGCGAGTTGGTCGGCATGGGCGAGCGGGGCCATCAAACAGGCGGCGGCCAGCAGGGCACCGAATAGCGAGTGAAGCGAAGCGAATGATTTCATGGAGGCTCCAAAAAGGACGTGAACTCGGTCAACGCCGGCCGGGATCGGACAGCACGAGCGCGCTTTGCCCGGCGACCTAACAGGCCGGTCAGACCACTGACCAATCACTAAGCACAGAGCGTGCCTGAGCAAGCGCTCGACGCAAAAGTCCGCGCGTAGCGTCATTTCGGCTTCGGGCCCCGGATCTCCCGGGTCATCGGCGCACCTATTTCGGGCGCGTTGCCCGCTTGCGGTGCGTCGGGCCGTCCAGCGATGGCGACTGGCTCCCAAACTGGTGGCGCGACAGGCGGCGCCCCCTCCCACCCAGGTGCTTGCGCAATTCGTGGCCGCGGCGCGCTCTGCTCGAGCCGCGGTTCACCCGCTTGTGCGCGGCGACGATGTGGCAGAATGGCGCCAACAATCCGGCACCGAACCGGCATCGCTTGCAAAACAGGAGGGAGAAGCGAGATGAGTACGCAGGGAGTTGCGAGGCGAGAGCCGACAGCAAGGCCGCACCGCACGGACACCATGGTGCCTCGATGAGGCCGGCCATTGCCGCCTCCGGCGATGCCGGGTTCGCCCCCAGCGAGGCTGACGCCATTGAAGGGGCGCCCTATGGCATGTTCGTGTGCGATGCGAATGGCACCTTCGAATTGGTCAATGCCGCCTACGAGCAACTCACCGGATACTCCCGCGAGACGCTTATCGGGCATCGCACCTTCGGCTCGCTGCACGACTTGACCCATGCGATACGCCAGCCAGCGCAAACGCATACCACCCCGTCAGGCAATATCGAATTCGACGGCGAATGCGTCTGCCTGCATCGCAATCGCACCCGGGCGCCCGTGCACTTGGCCGTCTCCCGCATCGATGCAGCCACGCCCGGCAGACAGCGCTATGTCGGCATCGCCTTCGATCTGAAGCAGCACGCGCAATATCAGGCACGGCTGTGGTACGTGACTCATCACGACCACGTGACCCGGCTTCCGAATCAAACGCTGCTCACCGAGCGGCTGGATCTGGCGATCACCCGGTGCGCGCGGCATGGCGCCGGCTTCACGCTGTTGATCATCGAGCTCGATCAATTGCGCCAGATCGGCAACGCGCTCGGCCAACCCGCGGTCGATCTGGCATTGCAAGTGGCCGCCGAGCGTCTGCGCGGCGTGACCGGGCCCGACGACACGATCGCCTGCGTGGGCGGCACGCAATTCGTGCTGGTCGCGCAAGCCACCGGCCAACAGGCAAGCGTGCTGGTCGAATTGATACGTGCGCGCCTGGCCGAGTGGCCAGAGATCAGCCAGGCGCCGGTTTCGCTGGCGGCCAGCATCGGCGGCGTGTGCTTCCCCGAGCACGGCGCGACGCCGGCGCTGCTGATACGGCGTGCCAACGTGGCGCTGGCCGAGGCCAAGCGCGCGGGCAGCGGTCAATCGCGCTTTTTTTGCGCGGCCATGGAGGCCGAATCGACCCGCCAACTGGAACTAGAAACCCTGCTGCGCGGCGCGATCGATAACCGGCAATTACACCTGGTGTACCAACCGCAAATCACACTGGCCACCGGCGAGCTGGTGCTGGCCGAAACCCTGCTGCGCTGGCGCCATCCGACCCGCGGAGCGATCAGCCCCGCCGAATTCATTCCAGTGGCGGAAAAATCGGGATTGATCGATCAGTTGGGCGAGTGGGTCATTCGCAACGCGTGCCGCGAAGCAAGCCAGTTGCTGCGCCGCGTGCGCAATATGCCGCGTATTTCGGTCAATGTGTCACCACAGCAACTCCAGCGCCAGGATGTGCTGGGCATCGTCACGCGCGCGCTGGACGAAAATGCGCTCGAAGCGCGCTACCTCGAAGTGGAAATCACCGAAGGCGTGCTGCTCGAGCATACCGACACGGCGCTGGAAACGATTCAGGCGCTGCGCCGGCTCGGGGTCGAAATCGCGGTTGACGATTTCGGCACCGGTTATTCGAGCCTGGCGTATCTGACGCGCCTGCCGGTCGATCGGTTGAAAATCGACCAGTCGTTCATTCGCCGGATGCTGAGCGATCCGCAATGCCACGCGATCGTCGAGGCGGTCATCGCCATGGCCCACGCGCTGAAGTTGCGCGTGACGGCCGAAGGGGTGGAGAGCGCGGCGCACGCCGCACGGCTGACGGATCTCGGCTGCGACGAAGCACAGGGCTTCTGGTTTTCCCGGCCGCTGAGCCAGCAGGGTCTGTACAACGTCCTGCGTCCGCTCGATGGCGGAGCATTGCCAGGTTAAGACGTCAACGCGCGACCGGGTTGCCGGGGCGCACTTGGTGTTAACCCGCGCCGCAGCAATTGCTTATCGGCCCCGCACTCCTCCCCCAGCCCGGGCTGGCGAGCCGTGCGAGGCGGCGAGCTATCCCGAGCCGCTCTACATCTGCGTGAAAACCCCTAAGACTTTATTGTGACGAAGTACGGCGATCCTGTCGTATATTGTTACCAGCGATGCGATAGGACTGCTTGACAGACAGCATCCTGCCAATTCGTAAAAATGTCGGTGTACTAGCGCATTCGAAAGAACGGCCACGCCGCCCCGGGGATTATCCCAAGACGATCGTAGGCCTCCAGGAGACACGCAGCGTCATCTCGTCGCTCAGAGTCATGTAACGCGCGTCGAGAGCGTTGACCAGACAAGGAGAAACACAGATGGACGATCAAACACCTTCCGGGAATCAAAAACGCAGAACCGTCCTGAAGGCCGCCGCTGCAGTCGGCGCCCTGCAAGTCGCGGCTCCCTTCATCATCAAGGCACGCGGCGAAGTACCCGTGCGCTTCGGACTCGATAATCCACTGACCGGCACGTACGCCGAACTCGGTAAAAACGAACGAGTCGGCTGCGAGCTCGCGATCGAACAGATCAACGCCAAGGGTGGCGTCCTGGGCCGGCCGGCGGAACTGCTGGTCGAGGACTCGACCAGTGCCGACACCGGCACGGCAGTGCAGAAGGCTCGCAAGTTGATCAGCCGCGACAAGGTGAATTTCCTGCTCGGCAACGTCAATTCGGCAATGGCGCTGGCGATGGGCCAGGTTGCCAACGAACTCAAGACGCTGCTGATCGTCACGGGTGGACACACCGATGCCGTGACCGGCACCGACTGCCACTGGAACGTGTTCCGGGTCTGCAACACGACCCGCATGGAAACCAATTCGGTCTCGAAACTGCTGTTCGAAAAGTACGGCAAAAAGTGGTTCTTCATCACCCCCGACTATGCGTTCGGACACACGCTGCAGCAAGGCTTCGAGGCCAGCCTGAAGAAATTTGGCGGGACCGAAGTCGGTGCGGCGCTGACGCCGCTGGGCACCAGCGATTACTCGTCATATCTGATCAAGGCCGAAGCCGCCAAGCCCGACGTGATCATCTTCTTGACGGCCGGCAACGATGCGGTCAACTCGCTCAAGCAGGCGGTGCAGTTCGGTCTGAACAAGCGCTTCCACATCGCCGGCGCCCAGCAGGAGCTCGAAGTGCTGGAAGGCTTGCCGCCTGAAGCCCGCATCGGCACCTGGGTGTTCGAATGGTACTGGCGGCAGAAAAACGTGCCGCACCTGGATGAGTTCGTCGCCGCGATCAAGAAGAAGGCCGGCCGCGTGCCGACCGCGCGGCACTGGTTCGGCTATGTCGCCACCTGGACCGCGGCGCTCGTCGCCAATCAGGAAAAGACGCTCGACTCGGTCAAGCTTGCCAAGGCACTCGAGGGTTTCAAGCTGCCCCCGGAAATCGCCCTGATGCCGGACACGCCGTTCTATCGGGCCGGCGACCATCAACTGATGCCCAATCTCTATGTCGGGCATGCGGTATCCCAGGGGCCGGTGCCGGACGACTACTTCCACGTCGACAGCGTGGTCAAGGGCGTGGACGTCGCGCTGCCAGTCGCCGAGACCGGCTGCAAGATCAAGTGGTCCTGAGCGGGTTATCGATCGGCCGGCCGGCTGCAAAGCTGGCCGGTGCGCCCAGCCGGCTGATCGACACAAAACTCATGAATCGCTGACACCGATTCATTTCGAACATCAAAACATAATAAAAAGCAATCGCCGAACCACAATCGCGCGGCACGCTGCCACAAGCATGTGCCGCGCCTCAGGAACATATCGACGGTAGCATGGCATGACACAACTCATTCTGTTCAATCTATTCAACGGGGTGATCATCGGCGCGTTCTACGCGCTCATGGCCCTCGGCCTTTCCCTCATTCTCAACCTGAGCGGCGTCATCAACTTCGCGCACGGCGGCTTTCTGGCGGTGGGCGCGTACCTGGCCTACACGATGATGCCGTACACCGGCTTCTGGCTGGCGCTGGTCATCGCACCGCTGCTGACCGCCGTGCTGGGGTTGGCGGTCGAGCGTGTGCTGATTCGCCCGCTGTATGGGCGTGATCCGC
Source organism: Pandoraea thiooxydans (assembly GCF_001931675.1). Classification (NCBI taxonomy): domain Bacteria; kingdom Pseudomonadati; phylum Pseudomonadota; class Betaproteobacteria; order Burkholderiales; family Burkholderiaceae; genus Pandoraea; species Pandoraea thiooxydans. Next base: position 3,271,684 of record NZ_CP014839.1, read on the forward strand.
TGTACAGCCTGCTGCTGACGTTCGGCCTGGCGTTCATGCTGCAGGATGGCACGCGCTATATCTGGGGTCCGCAAACCTTGCCGTTCCAGGTCCCCTCGGCACTGACCACACCGCTGAGCGACACGTTCTTCTTCCTGACCGGTTATCGCGTGCTGATGATGGTCCTGGCAGTCGCTGCCGTGGCAGGCCTGTTCCTGATCCTCAACCGCACCCGGCTGGGCATGCGCATCCGCGCGGGCACCGCCGATCTGGATACCGTGTCGGTGCTGGGCGTCAACGTGCGGATCCTGCGCAACCTGAACTTCGGACTGGGCATCTACCTGGCCGGACTGGCAGGCATCCTGGCGGCGGGTCAGCTCGGGCTCGAGCCGACCATCGGCGATTCGCTGATCATGCCCAGCTTCGTGGCGATCATCGTCGGCGGGCTCGGCAGCCTGCCCGGCACCTTGCTGGGCGGCATTCTGATCGGCGTGGCATCGAGCTTGACCTCGGTGTTTTTCCCCTCGGCGACCGAGGCAGTGATGTACGTGATGATGGCGCTGGTGCTGCTGATTCGGCCGCGCGGCCTGTTGGGTGAAGAAGGGAGAGTGCAGTGAGCGAACATTACAAGCGCAGTGGACACCTGCTGGTGTGGTTGGCCCTGCTGACCATGCCGTTCTGGATTAACTTGATTGGCGGTTATACCGCGTTGGGCAGCCGCATTGTGGTGATGGCACTGGCGGCCATGTCGCTGAATTTCCTGCTCGGTTACACAGGTGTGCTGTCCTTTGGACACGCCGCTTATTTCGGGCTGGGCGCCTATGGCGTGGGCATGACCATCAAGTATCTGGCGCCGAGCACGCCGCTGGGAATCCTGATCGGGATCACCGTCGGGACCGTTGCCGCGGCAGTGATCGGCGCCCTGATCGTGCGCCTGCGCGGGGTTTATTTCGCCATGGCGACGATCGCGTTCGGCCAGGTGTTCTACTTCATCGCGTTCCGCTGGAACTCGGTGACCGGCGGCGACGATGGGCTCTCGGGCTGGCGGCGCGTGCCGATCGACCTGGGCTTTCACACGCTGAACATCGGGGGTAGCGAGACAACCTTCTATTACTTCGTGCTGGCGTGCTTTGCGGTGGCCGTGGCGATCATGGCCGCGCTGCTGCGCTCGCCGTTCGGCCGCACCTTGCTGGCCATCCGCGAGAACGAGCGGCGAGCGCGCTTCCTTGGCGTGCCGATCGAATTCCATATTTGGCTTTCGTTCGTGATTTCGTGTCTCTTTGTCAGCGTGGCCGGCACGCTCTACGCCCTGCTCAACAACTTCGCCGACCCGCACGGTCTGCACTGGAGCCAGTCGGGCGATTTCGTCATCATGGCGGTGCTCGGCGGCATGCGATCGTTCTGGGGCCCATTGATCGGCGCGGCGATCTTCGTGTTCGTGCAGGATTTCATCTCGAGCCGGACCGACAACTGGATGTCGTTCATCGGTCTTTTCTTTATTCTCATCGTGCTGTTCTTCCCGCGTGGCGTGCTGGGTATGATCCGCAGAAAGGCGAACTCATGAGCTTACTGGTCGTCGAGAACGTCTCCCGTCATTTCGGCAGCCTGCGCGCGGTCAACGAAGTCTCACTGACCGTCGAGCCAGGCGAGATGCGTGCGGTGATCGGCCCCAACGGCGCGGGCAAGACCACTTTTTTCAACCTGATCAGCGGCTTCTTCCCTCCGTCGTCGGGCCGCATTCTTTTCGATGGGCAGGACATCACCGAAATGGGCTCGCATCAGCGCGTGACGCTGGGCATGGCGCGCACGTTTCAGATCACCGAAATCTTTCCGGAACTCACGGTGCGCGACAACGTGCGCATCCCGGTCGAGGTCGAAGCGGGCTACCGGCTCAGTCCGTGGCTATCGCGCGCGGCCAAGGCCCGCGTGCGCGAGCGCGTCGACGAACTGCTCGAAATGGGCGGGCTGACGGCCAAGGCCAATCATGTGGCGGGCGAATTGCCGCTGGGCGACCAGCGCTCGACCGAGATCATCATGTCGCTCGCGCTCAAGCCGCGCCTGCTGCTGCTCGACGAGCCGACCGCCGGCATGGGCGACCAGGAAACCTATGACGTCACCCAGCTGATTCGCGATCTGAACCGGCGCCAGGGGCTGTCGATGGTGCTCATCGAGCACGATATGCGGGTGATCTTTCAGTTGGCACAGCGCATCATGGTGCTGGCCGAGGGGCAAGTGCTGGCCGAAGGCACGCCTGCCGATATTGCCGCCAGCGAGGAAGTGCAAGCGGCCTACCTGGGGAAAGCCAAATGAATGTCCTGGAAGCCGAGGGCTTGCACACCTACTACGGCAAGAGTCATATCCTGCACGGCGTGTCTTTTCAGGTTGCCGAAGGCGAGATCGTCACACTGCTCGGGCGCAACGGCGCCGGCAAGACCACCACCCTGCGCAGTCTGGTCGGATTGACCCGCGCGCGTGAAGGCACGGTCAAGATTCTGGGCCAGGACACCACCGCGTTGCCGCCGTTCCGGATTGCGGCGCTGGGCGTGGGCTACGTGCCGGAGGGGCGGCGCGTGTTCGGCAATCTGACCGTCGAAGAGAACCTGATGGTGCCGCTCGAGCGCCCGGGGCCGTGGAATATCGAGCGCATCTACGGCTTGTTTCCGCGGCTCAAGGAGCGGCGCATGAACAAGGGGCGGCAGCTCTCGGGCGGCGAGCAGGAGATGCTCGCCATCTCGCGCGCGCTGATGCTCAACCCAAAGATCCTGCTGCTCGACGAGCCGTCGCAGGGACTCGCGCCACTGATCGTCCAGGAAGTGTTCGACGTGATCGTGGCGGTGCGGCGCGAAGGCATGTCAGTGCTGCTGGTCGAACAGAACGTGCGTGCCGCGGTGGAAATCGCCGATACCGCCTGCGTGCTCGACGACGGACGCGTGGTGTACCAGGGCTCAGCCAAGGAGTTCGGCAGCGACGAGGCCCGCGTGCGCTCGCTGGCAGGCGCCAGTGTGGAGAATTGGGAAGCCGCGGAATAGTCCCGCGGGCGTCGGCGCGCGCCGACGCCACCTGATTCGGCTATCATTTGCGCGACCTCAACCTCCCGGGCGCAGCCGATGCCGGCCATCGAGACAGACCGCGACACCACGCCGGAATCGACCTGGGCGATCTTCCTGGTATTTCTGCGCCTGGGGCTCACCTCGTTCGGCGGGCCGGTCGCGCACCTCGGCTATTTCCGCCATGAATTCGTCACGCGCCGTCGCTGGCTGGGCGAGCGCAGCTACGCCGATCTGGTGGCGCTGTGCCAGTTCCTGCCCGGACCGGCGAGCAGCCAGGTCGGCATGGCGCTGGGCCTGGCGCGTGGCGGGTTGCCAGGCGCCCTGGCGGCCTGGACGGGGTTCTCCCTGCCGTCGGCCATCCTGCTGTGCCTGTTTGCGCTGGGCATATCGACCTGGGGCAATGCCATCCCGACCAGCGTTCTGCATGGCCTGAAAGTCGTCGCCGTCGCGGTCGTCGCACAGGCCGTGTGGGGCATGGCGCGCAATCTCTGCACCGACACGGCGCGCGTGAGCATCGCTGCGCTGGCCGCCTGCGTGGTGTTGCGCTGGCCCTCCGCCTGGGCTCAGGTCGGCGTGATCGCGGTAGCCGCGGCAGTCGGCGTGCTGCGCTTCAAGCCAGCTCAGGCGCCCGCGCACGATCCCCTGCCGATCGCCGTGGGACGGCGCACCGGCGTCGCGCTGCTTGCTGTCTTCTTCTTCCTGCTGATCGCCTTGCCGGTCGCCCTGACGCTATGGCCCAGCCAGCCGCTGGCGCTGTTCAACGCCTTTTACCGGGCCGGCGCGCTGGTCTTCGGTGGCGGCCACGTGGTGCTGCCGTTGCTGCAGACCGCGGTCGTGCCGCCCGGCTGGGTATCCAACGAGACGTTTCTTGCCGGCTACGGCGCCGCCCAGGCTGTGCCCGGCCCGCTGTTCACCTTCTCGGCGTTTCTGGGCGCTTCGATGCGTTCGGCGCCCAACGGGTGGACCGGCGCCGCGTTATGCCTGGCCGCCATTTTCACGCCATCGTTTCTGCTGGTGGCCGGCGCCCTGCCGTTCTGGGAGCGGTTGCGGCACAGCCTGCACACCCAGGCAGCGTTCGCCGGCGTGAACGCCGCGGTGGTCGGCCTGTTGCTGGCCGCGCTCTATCGCCCGGTGTGGACCAGCGCAATCCACGGCCCGATGGATTTCGCGCTGGCGCTCGTCGCGCTCGTCGCGTTGATGTTCTGGCGCTTGCCGCCGTGGCTGGTGGTGCTCGGATGCGCCATCGCCAGCGGCCTGTTTGGCGGCATCTAGCATCGCCCGGTGAAATTGTTACTTTTGGTTAAATACCGATCGCCGCCATACTGCAATTCATGTTTTCCGGTTAGTCTTTTTGTCGTACGCAGTACCCGGTTTTAGGGTGAACACGCCGTAACCGCATCATTGGGACAACGAGAAAAGGAGAATTGCCATGGAACACGGTTTCATTGCGTGGTTGATCATCGGCGCCATCGCCGGTTGGCTGGCCGGTATTCTGGTCAAGGGCGGCGGCTTCGGCCTGATCGTCGACATCATCGTCGGGATCGTCGGCGCCTTTATCGGCGGATGGCTCGCCAGCCTGCTCGGCATCAGCGTGGGCAGCGGGTTCATCGGCTCGATCATCATCGCGGTGATCGGCGCGGTCATCCTGCTGTTCGTCATTCGCCTCATCAAGCGAGCCTGAAATATACGCCCGATGTGCGAACCGGCACCTGTGGTGCCGGTTTTCTTTTATTCGGACATCAACAAAGCAATTCCCGGGTTATCGATCAATCGGGATGAGGCCCTTCCGCCTTGTTTTCCAGCACCTTGCCAGTCTGCGCATCGACGCCAACCTCATAGGTTTTTGCGCCCGCCTTGATATCGAAGGAGTAACGCAGGCCACTGCCGCCTGACTCCTTCTCCAACTCCTCGTCGGTTACCTTGCCTGGGCGCGCTTGCAGCGCGGTAGCGCGGGCATTGTCGAGGCTGACTTTGGCCTCATTTGCATACTGCTGCCCGGAGTATGCGTGGGCAGAAACCGCCAACGCCGACAAACTCGCCATCGCCAGCACGTATACCGTCTTTCTCATATCCATTGCTCCTTAACGTGAATGGCTTGAAAAAAAGCCATGCCGCCAGTGTGCGATGCGACACTTAGATCACCGTTAGGAGAGGCGCCAGGGGATCCAACGCCGGTAAGCGAGCCCGGCTAACCGCCCCGCGCGGCCAGCCGCTCGACCCATCCGCCCAGCAAGTGCTGGTGTTCGACGTCGATTTTCCGGATATGCGCGCCCAGGCGAAACCCGTCACGCGTGAGGATGCTGTTGCGGACTTCGGCATGGATCGGCGCCGCGAGCCGTTCGCTCAAATCATCCAGACCGCGCATATGCAGCAACAGGGACACCCCGGTGCCGAGCGGGATCGTCTCGTCCGTGATGAAGCTCAGCCCTTCCCTGGAAACATCCCATACCCGCACGGGAATCTCCCTGTTCTGGAGACGAAGCGTCGCGTTCCATTTCACACGAACGCGCGGGGCCGGCCGTGCGACCGCAAGACCCGGCGAAAGACCCAGTTTATTGACAAGGCGTGATGCGTCAGAGGCCACTTTGACAGTTCCCCGGATTATTGGATTTTTATATATATTTATGTGTATAACGAACTAAATATTATCTTAATTCGCCATCTTTCACAAAGCCGCCATGTCGCCAAGGCGTGCGACGCCGTGCAGCCAATTGCTGAAGACGTCCAACGCCTCCACGTTGATCGGGTCGTCGTTGTAGGAAATGAAATAGCCGCATTCATTGCGAATGAAATGCGTGGACGGGACGGTCAGTCTATTGCTCGCCAATTCCGTGGGAATGAATATCTCCGGCACCAGGGCGACCCCCAGCCCGGACATCGCCGCGCTGGTCAACATGGTAAACAGCTCGAACCGGCAACCGCGCAACGGTTTGTAGACGTCGTCCAGGCCGGCGCTGGCAAACCACTGCGGCCATGCATCCTCACGCGAGGACAGGTGCAGCAGCGGCAATTGCGCAATCATTTCGACCGACACGCCGCGAATCGGATTGACCAATTCCGGGTGACACACCGGGATCACTCGCCCCTCGGGCAGAAGCCGCTCGCCCCGGGTTCCCTGCCACACGTCATTTCCGTAATAGATCACCGCATCGAATTGCGTGTTGTTCAAAATGAATGGATCGGATCGCGCGGTGATATTGACGTTGATGCCGGGATATTTGCCTCTGAAGTCTCGCAGTTTGGGGATCAGCCACTGCGTGGCGAATGTTGCACTGACGGCCAGATCGAGCGATGCACCCTCCTCGCGCTGATCGATCAGATCGAGCGTATTGCGCTCGATGCGGTCGAGACATTTTTTGATTTTCAGCGCGTAGCTCGAACCATAATGGGTCAGCTCGATTCTTTTCTTGACCCGCTTGAACAACACCACACCCAGGCGATGCTCGAGTCCGGTGATCTGCTTGCTGACCGCACTTTGCGTCAGATGCAACTCCTCGGCCGCGCGGGTCAGACTCTGATGCCTGGCGACGCACTCGAAGATCTCCAATGCCGTCAGACTCGGGATTGCCTTCCTCATCTATCGCCCTCCTTGACGCGAGCACTCGGCCAGACGCATCCGCCCTGCGGATCGAAGCGCCGCCGATTTTGGCCGGCTGCACCGATTCACTCGCCAGGCGCGCCGGGTTCATTCCATAAATTCATAACAACGCAACCAAATCTCAGTTTTCCAGCACAACTTTTGTGATTAATCTCTGGAAACGGATTTTGGTGGCGGTTAAAGCAAAACGCAATAGACATTCGTCCAAAAGCGACTCAAGTCCGTCTCGATAAGGAAAGTCAGTCGTCGCGGCAATGAATGATCAATGCCCTCGGCTGCCTTGTCCGTCGTGTCAAGTCGAAAAGCGCGAGCAGGCGGCATCCCTGAAGCAGACTTTTACCGGAGACACCCTATGACAAAAAAATCGTTGACCAAATTTTTCGCTGGGCTTTTGCTCGGCGCCACCGTATCGCTTGGTGCGGCCGCAGCATTTGCCGGCACCACGCTGGATCGCGTCGAGACCAGCAAGCAGATCGTCATCGCGGTAAGCGCCAAGTGGCCGCCGCACGCTTTCCTCGACAGCCACCACCAACTCGAAGGCTACGACATCGACGTCAGCAACGAGATCGCCAAGCGCCTTGGCGTGAAGGTCAAGTTCGACACACCGGATTTCAACCTGGTCACCGGCGGGCATTGGCACGGCCGCTGGGATCTGGCCGTCTTTGGCATTACCCCTACCATCGCGCGGGCCCGGGTGCTGGATTTTCCGGCGATTTATTATTACAGCGCCTATGTCTTCGTCGTGCATAAGGATTCCACGGCCAAGACCCGCGAGGATCTGAAGAACGTCGTGTTCGGCGTGGAGGGCGGCACCACGGCGGACGACTACATGCATCATGCGCTGCAAATCGATGCCAAGAGCCTGCCGCCGTTCCACTACCTGGATTTCACGCCGACCCTGAGGACCTACAAGACCTCCCTGCTGCCGTTCGAGGATCTGCGGCTGGGTAACAACGTGCGCCTGGGCGCGATCATTGCCGAGAAGGAAACCGCGATGGCGGCCATCAAGCATGGTTATCCGGTCAAGATCATTCCCAACGACATCGCGTATTGGGAGCCGGTGGGCATCGCCGCCGACAAGGGCGACCCTGCGTTCGATCAGAAAATCGCTTCGATCATCGCCGACATGAAAAAGGACGGCACCTTGAAGAAGATCAGCGAGAAGTGGTTCGGCGCGGATTACACCAGCATCAACGCCAACTAGACGCCCGGCAAACGTTGCCGGCTTCGGTCAACCCCTGAACGGCGGGGAGATATCCCCGCCCGCACACAACGTGCCTGAATACTCCGATAACTATTACACCCAAACCGCTTCTTCGACCGCCCGGTACCCTAGCCTCGCCCGGGCCGAGGAAGCCGACGTATGCGTGGTCGGCGCCGGGCTCGCGGGCCTGACGGCGGCGCTGACGCTGGCCCGCGCCGGCAAGCGGGTAATCCTGCTCGACGCCGAGAGAATTGCGTGGGGAGCATCGGGCCGCAACGGCGGGGTCGTCAGCCCGGGCTATGCGACCAGTTTCGATGCGATCGCAAAACGGGCCGGAGACGAAGCCGCCGGGCAGCTGCACCGGCTTTCGATCGAAGGCGTCGAGATCGTCAGAAATAACATCGGCCGGCTCGACATCCAGGGCACGGATCCGATCAACGGAGTGCTGCGGGTCGGGCGCTTCGACAACTCGGACGAAGTCAGAAAATACATCGCCTGGGTCGAGCGCACGTTCGACTATCCGCTGCAATTTCACACCAAGGACGAAATTCGCGCGCTGCTGGCGTCCAGGAAATATTTCAACGCGATCTACAACCCCGGCGCGTTTCATTTCCATCCGCTTAACTACGCGATCGGGCTGGCGCAGGAAATCACCCGGCTGGGTGGCCTGATCTTCGAGGACTCGCGCGCGCTCGGCATCGAGCACAGAGCAACCGTCAAGCAGGTGACGACCCGGGCAGGCTCGGTGCGCGCCAAAGACGTGTTGATCGCCTGCGGCGGCTATACCGATCGGCTCGTTCCCGCGCTGGCGCGCAGCTATATACCGATCCTGACCTACATGGTGGTTTCGCGGCCGGCCCAGACGCTGCTCGCCACCGCGATTCGAACGCGTGCCTCGATTGGAGACAGCCGCCGCTCGAGCGACTACTACCGGCTCGTCGACGGCGGCCGGCGCCTGTTGTGGGGCGGCATGATCACCACCCGGCAGGCCGAGCCCGCCCAACTGGGCGCCCTGCTCAAGCAGCGCATTGTCGATACGTATCCGCAGTTGGCCGAGCTCGAGATCGAGCGCGCGTGGTCCGGCCGCATGGCCTACGCCCGGCATCTGATGCCGCAAATCGGCACACTGGGCGGCGGCCTGTGGTACTGCACGAGCTTCGGCGGTCATGGCATGAATACCACCGCCATCGGCGGCACCGTCATTGCCGAGGCGATGCTCGGCGCCTCGGCACGCTATAAGCTGTTCAGCCCATTCGGGCTGACCTGGACCGGCGGCCCATTGGGCGCCGCGGCGGTGCAATTGACCTACTGGCGCTACCAGCTCAACGACTTTCTGCAAGAACGCAAATCGCAGGTCCACGATTAGGGTTGGAGAATCGAGTTATGCCGCTGACCAATCAAAAGAAGTACAAGGGATCGACGACCGGTCTCGTTCTGCTCGTTTTGGCGATTTTAGTCGGCACTTACTATTATTTCCTGTTTGCCGACGACGGCTGGCTGATGCGCCTGATCACCGCGCACGTTACGGCAAAGCCGCAGACCATCTCGTATCTGCACGGCGCCCGATGGGCCGCGGGCATTGCCCTGTTCGTCGTCAACTATTGGCTGCTCGGAAAAACGCCCAAGCAGTTGCAGATCTGCGTGACGGCGATCGAACTGTTCCTGCTGCTCGCGCTGTTCATGACGACATTCCGGCTCAGCCCGAAATTCATCGAGGCGAATGTCGGCTACCTGATTACCCAGGGCGCGTTCACGACGCTCTACGTCTCGGCGATCTCGATTGTCATCGCGTTCTGCATCGCCCTGGTCACGGCCATTGCCCGGCTCTCGTCGAGCGGCGTGGCGGTCGGCATCGCGCGTTTCTATACGTCGTTCTTTCGCGGGATTCCGCTGCTCATACAGATCTTCATTCTGTATATGGGCTTTCCCGAGCTTGGCTTCGTGATCAACCCGATACCGGCCGGCATCGCCGCACTGTCGCTGTGCTACGGCGCCTATATGAGCGAAGTGTTCCGCGCTGGCATCCAAAGCATTCCGCCCGGCCAGTGGGAGGCTTCGCGCGCACTGGGTCTTCACAAACGCAAAATCATGCGGCTGGTGATTCTGCCGCAGGCGCTGAAGATCATCATTCCGCCCACCGGCAATCACTTCATCGCCATGCTCAAGGACAGCTCGCTGGTCTCCGTGGTGGGGGTATGGGAGTTGACCTACGTCGCCAGCACGGTGGGCAATCGCGACTTCCGCAACATGGAGATGCTGATCACGGCGGCGGCCATCTACTGGCTGATGTCGATCGGCCTGGAAGTCGTGCAGGGCCGAATCGAGCGCCGCTACAGCCGCGCTGCCTGAACGAGTCCGCTCGCATGGCAGCGAGCGAACCGCCTGGTCATCAAGGGGATATGCAAATGCAGGGCGAGATCAAGTACGCGATCACGATGGAAAACGTGAACAAATGGTTCGGCAAGCATCATGTGCTCAAGGACATCAATCTGACCATCAGGGACCAGGAGAAAGTCGTCATTTGCGGGCCGTCGGGCTCGGGCAAGTCCACCATGATCCGCTGCATCAACGGACTCGAGGAACACCAGCAGGGCAAGATCGTGGTCGGCGGCGTCGAACTGTCGGACGAGCTGAATTCGCTGGACCACGTGCGCGGCAACGCCGGCATGGTGTTTCAGTCGTTCAATCTGTTCCCGCACATGACCATTCTGGACAATTGCACGCTCGCGCCCATCCATGTGCGCGGCATGAAGAAACCACATGCCGAGGAGCTCGCCATGAGCCTGATGGCGCGCGTGAAAATTCAGGATCAGGCCCATAAGTACCCGGCCCAGTTATCCGGCGGGCAACAGCAGCGCGTGGCGATCGCCAGGGCACTGTGCATGCAGCCCAAAATCATGCTGTTCGACGAACCGACCTCGGCCCTGGACCCGGAGATGGTCAAGGAAGTGCTGGATACGATGATCGAACTGACCGAACTGGGCATGACCATGCTGTGCGTGACACACGAGATGAACTTCGCCAAGCAGATCGCCGATCGGGTCGTATTCATGGATAACGGTTCAATCGTCGAAGCGGGAACCCCGAGCGAGATTTTCGAAGCGCCGCGCACCGACCGGCTCAGGACGTTTCTGAGCCAGATACTTCATCACTAGGGGACGGCGACAGCCTTTGCCCTCGGGGCGCGCGCTCGATTATCGAAGCGCCCGATCCACGCCCAACCTGTTACTAAGCAGTCGCATCAGCTCCAGGCAGCCGGCGCATGAGGGCGGCCATCGTATAATGCCCACGCGCCGCACGGCAGCTTTCCCATCGCGCAGGCGGCGCGGCCGCATGACGGTTGCGGCCCAACCCTGCTTTTTCGACAAACCACGGACATGCTCGCTTCGGATCCGCCCTCCCTTCCCTCTGGCGACACGCAGCCGGTGCCTGGTCTCGACGGTATCTATGTGCTGAGCGTCAAATCGTTCACTGACCGCATCGCGCACATCAGGAAAGAGCTGGGCGCCCAGCACCTGGACTTCGAGTTCGTCTTCGACCATGACGCCGCGGAATTGGACCCGGCCGTATTGGCGCGCCAGTTCGCGGCAGACACCCAACTTTCGCGCGCGCATTGCTCGCTGGTGCTCAAGCATGCCGAAGCCTGGCGCCGTGCATTGTCGCGCGGACAGCGAACGATCCTGGTGCTGGAAGACGACGTGCTGCTTAACCGGAATTTTCGCGCCGGGCTGGCCACCGCACTGGCGGCCGGGCGCGGGCTGCACGATGGCTGGCTGATTTTCCTGGGCGGCGCGGACACCAAGGTGCCGGATGCCTTCTTTCTGTCGAAAACACCGATCTTCCCACTGCCGCTGCCGACCGCCGAGGGCTATCTCACCGACGCCGCGGCGATGGCGCGGCGCATTGCCTGGCTCGATGCAAACCGCGTGGACCTGCCGGCCGATCACTTGATCAACCAAATCGACGAGGCTTGCGGCATCGGCCAATACTGGCTGCGCTCCCCCGTGGTCGAGCAGGGGAGCGTTTTCGGGCTGTTCACCAGCAAACTGGATCGCAACCGGCTCAAACACTCCACCGTCTATAATTGGCTGCGCTATCACTGGAACAAGATTCGTCGGCGCCGTCTGCGCGGCTGTTGGGTTAAACTGCGCGCGCGCCTGGGCGGCTAGGCCGGCATGCGCGGCACCGCATCCTTTCATCAATCCTCACGCTCATTCATCATGCAACAACCGAGTTTGCCCTGGTATCGGGACACGGTGAAGACCGCCCGCGGTCTGCTGATCGCCCAACTGGTTTTTCTGATGTTCTCGCCGCCGCTGACCAATATCGCGGAAGGTCTTCTCTATCTGCTGGTACTGCTATCCCCAACGCTTCGGCAACGCGTGAAAGCGGCACTGAAGCAGCCGATGGTCATGGGCCTTTGCCTGTTCGCCGCGTTCCTGATCATCGGCATGTTTTATGGCAATGCTCCTCGAGCCGAGGCGTGGAGCATGCTAACCGGCTGGCGCCGCCTGCTGATGCTGCCGCTCGGCTGCGCGGTGTTCGACGACGAAAAATCGAAACGGCGCTTGCTGGTGACGTTCATCGCCGCGTCAGTGGCTTGCGCGATTGTTTCGTTCGCGCTGTTTTTTGCGCATCGGCCGATCTACCACTATGAATTGGGCATTACGGTACGCAATCACGCCACGCAGGGCCTGCTGTTTTCGGTTGCGGCATTCGCCTCGGCGATCCTTCTCCGTGATGAGTTTCGACGAGAAACGTCGCCGCGACATGTTTGGCGGGCAGCATTGTATGTCAGCGTAGTTCTTCTGCTAGTGAACACCATATTCATCACCAGCGGTCGCAGCGGTTATCTGGCGATGATGGTTTTGCTGACTGTCTATCTGCTGACTCTCCCCGGTCTCGGCAGTCACGCACTGGCACCGCGGCGGCTCGTCGTGGTTGCCGTGGGCGTGGCGATAGCTACTGCAGCGCTATTTATGTCGCCAGTTGCGCGCGAGCGGATCGACCGAGGCCTCCATCAGGCAGACACCTATCAAAATACGAATCAACTGACCTCGATCGGAATTCGCATCGTATTCCTGAAAAACACCTTGGCGGTCATTCGTGAACACCCATGGTTCGGCGTCGGCACCGGCGGTTTTCGCATCGCCTATCAGCGGCAGGTGGCAGGCAAACAAGGCTGGGAAGCGATTGGAACGACCGATCCGCACAATCAGTTCCTGAAAATCTGGGCCGAGCAGGGACTGCTCGGACTGGCGGCGTTCCTGGCCTTTATTGCCTCTGCTTTCTGGCAACGCGTTGACGCGACGTATCGCACGCTCGGGGGCGGGGTGATGTGCGCCTGGTGCGCGACCAGCCTGTTCAATTCACATTTCTCGACGTTTTCGGAAGGACGGTTTATCTTTATCTGGTGTGGCGCCATGCTGGCGCTACCGTTTTTTCGGCGCGACAAGGCGAACGGGTGAGGCGTCGGGCTGGACACGTAGCGCGCCGCGCCAAATAGGCCGGGTTCGCGGACCGACCGCAACATTGATGGTCCGCGGTCCGGTACAGCGGTTGCGATACTCGGCCCGACGCCGGGCTTGCGCACCAGAAGCGCGGCGGGCGAGGCAATCCTGCGAATCATTTCAATAAAAACAGAGGGGACATATTGAATATCGCGTCGAGTTTCGACGAGACTGCAGCGCTACGGCTGCTCGAAAGTCTCCATGACGGCGGGCTTTTCATTGCCCTCTACGATCAAGACGACGTGATTCGATACGCGAACGTCGCTTTTCGCAATGCGTTCATGCGAGAGCAGCCCCATCCGATCGATTTCGCAACGCTGCTGCGCAGCAATCACAGCGCCGGCACCGGCGCCAGCGTTGGCGCCATCGATATCGAAACCTACATTCGCCGAGCTCTCACGCGACGTCGCTCGCGCCCGTATTGCGCGTTTCAGCTCGATTTGATCGACGGCCGGCGATTGTGGCTGACGGAGACCTTGCTGCCCGACGGCTGGCTGCTGTGCGTGGCCACCGACATCACCGTTCTCAAGCAAAGCGAGGCGGTGCTGCGCAATGCGCGCGACGTCGCGCTCAAGGCTTCGCAAACGGATTATCTGACCAAGCTGCCCAACCGGCGCTATGGCTTTCAGTTCCTCAAGCGTGCGTTGGACAACGCGCACGTCTATCGGGAGCCGCTGACCATTGCACTGCTCGATCTCGATCATTTCAGACGCATCAACGAGCAATATGGTCACGAGGCGGGCGACGCGGCGTTGCGCAAATTCGCCGACACGTGCCGCGCCGAGTTGCGTGCAAGCGATACCGTCGCCCGCGTCGGCGGCGAGGAATTCGTGATTATCTGGCCCCATACGCCTATGGAATTCGCCCTCGAGATCCTGCGCCGGCTCCATCGCACGCCGCTGCAGGTTCGGCACGATGCACGCCGGCTGGATTTCTCGTTCACCTTTTCCGCGGGCATCGCACAAGCCCTGCCGGAAGACTCGCTGCGCTCGATTTTGGTACGCGCGGACAAATCGCTTTATGCGGCCAAAGCCAACGGCCGCCACGCGATCGACGTCTCGGCCGGCTAAGGAGCCGCTTCGGTGCGGATCGCACCGGGGGTCGGCGCAAAACACCTCCACCGGCCCTTCATCCGCCCGCACAAGCTATGCTAAAATCCCGTCCTCAGCGCTTCAAAGCGGGCGTCGTATAATGGTAATACCCTAGCTTCCCAAGCTAGAGCCGTGGGTTCGATTCCCATCGCCCGCTCCACCAGCCCCATCGCAATCAGCCGTCTATTGGACGGCTTTTTATTTTCATGACGAACTCACAACCGCCCCTGCCGTACGAGGACGAGGACGACGACACGTCTGTTCGCGACGATGGCGCGGCGTCCGCTGAATCCGCCGAGGCCGAGGTCGCGCATCCGCGCCGGATTCGCAGTTTCGTGCGGCGCGCGGGCCGCACCTCCGACGCGCAACGGCGGGCTTTCGAGACACAGGGGCCGCGCTTTCTGTTGCCATATGCGGCCGCGCCGCTCGATTGGGCCGCGGTGTTCGGCCGCGCGGCGCCGCGGATTCTGGAGATCGGCTGCGGCATGGGCGAGACCACGGCCCATATCGCCGGGCTGCGCCCGGGAGACGATTTCCTTGGCGTGGAGGTGCACGAACCCGGGGTCGGCGCGCTACTGAAGCGCATCGGCGAACAGTCGCTGACCAATCTGCGCGTCATCCAGCATGACGCGGTCGAAGTGGTCGAGCATATGCTGGCGCCGGCAAGCCTGGATGGCGTGCACATCTTTTTCCCCGACCCGTGGCACAAGAAGCGCCATCACAAGCGGCGTTTGATTCAGGCACCGTTCGTCGCGCTGTTGGCCTCGCGCCTGAAGCCGGGCGGTTATCTGCATTGCGCGACCGACTGGCAGGAATACGCCGAACAAATGCTGGAAGTGCTGAGCGCGGAACCCGCCTTGCAAAACACCGCGGCAGGCTACGCCGAGCGCCCCGCCTACCGCCCGGTGACCAAGTTCGAGCAACGCGGCGTGCGGCTCGGGCACGGCGTGTGGGATCTGGTGTTTCGCAAACGAGCTGACTGACGCGCCCGGCCGAGTGCGTCACGCGCTGTCGTTATGTGGCTGCGTGGCGGTTTCGAGGCGTGCGAGCCACGTCAATGCATGTGCGCGCGTCTGGCCGCACATGGCGGGCTCGGGTTGCAGGCCGCCACAGCATTGGGGCCGCTCGGGCCGCCCAAAAATGGCGCAGCGCATGTCGTCGGTGAGTTGGACGCAGCGCACGCCGGCGGGCTTGCCGTTGGGCATGCCCGGAATCGCAGAGGTGATGGAAGGCGCGATGCAGCATGCACCGCAACCAAGGCGGCAGACCATGGCTCGCTCGGGTCGCGCGGATTCCCGCGGGGCCCACAGCATAAACCAGGTACGCCCGGCGCGCACCCCGCCGGACCACCTCCGGGGCCGTACGAACCGATAATTTGCTAAAATCGCGGTTTCTGTTTTCGCAGCACTTTTTACGGTTAGCCACATGAACTTCGAACAGGCACGCTTCAATATGATCGAGCAACAGATCCGGCCGTGGGATGTGCTGGATCAGAATGTGCTCAATTTGCTCTCGGTGGTCAAACGGGAGAACTTCGTTCCAGCCCTCTATCGCGACCTGGCCTTCGTCGACATGGAAATCCCGCTGGGCCCGAACGCCAGGGCGACCGGGCAACACATGCTGGCGCCGCGCGTCGAAGCCCGCATCCTGCAGGAACTGACCGTCGGCAAACATGAAAACGTGCTGGAAATCGGCACCGGCTCGGGCTATATGGCTGCCCTGCTGGCCTTTTGCGCGCGCCACGTCACCACGGTGGAAATCGCGCCGGCGCTGGTCAAGCTGGCCACCGACAACCTCGGCAACAACGGCGTGGTCAACGTCGACGTGGTCGAAGGCGACGGCTCGCGCGGCTGGGCCGCGGCTGGGCCGTTCGACGTGATCGCCATTTCCGGCTCGCTCGCGCAGTTGCCCGAGGAGTTTCTGCAGCAGCTCAAGGTGGGCGGCCGGCTGGCCGCGTTCATCGGCGATTCGCCGGTGATGGAAGCACGCCTGATCACGAAGGTGGCGGAGAACGACTATCGCACGGTGAATCTGTTCGAGACCGACGTCACGCCGCTGATTGCGCCCCGCCCGTCGAAATTCAAGTTCTGACGCCCGAACGGCCTTCGATGCAACAAATTCAACCCAACGAACTCGCGGCCTGGCTAGGTGACGCCGGCCGCCGCCCGCCGGTCCTGCTCGACGTGCGCGAGCCCTGGGAGGTGCAGACCTGCCATTTGCCGGGCATCGTACACATCCCGATGGGACAGATCCCGCAGCGCTTCAACGAGCTCGACCCGGACGCCGAGATCGTGTGCATTTGCCATCACGGGGCACGCAGCCTGCAGGTGGCGATGTTCCTGGCGCGGCAGGGATTTTCCGAGTTGTTCAACCTGAGCGGCGGGGTCGACGCCTGGGCACGCCAGGTCGACCCGACAATGGCGGTCTACTGATCGCTATTGATCCAGTGCCGCGGCGAACGCGGCACCGCCCTCGTCCATCTGGCCGGGATTCCCCGGCGCCCCCGCCCTTTCCAGCCACGGCGCCAACGCCGCCACGGTGCGTGCGGTAGCACCCTGATGCTGCGAAGCAAACAGCATCGCACAG
Organism: Pandoraea thiooxydans; assembly: GCF_001931675.1. NCBI lineage: Bacteria > Pseudomonadati > Pseudomonadota > Betaproteobacteria > Burkholderiales > Burkholderiaceae > Pandoraea > Pandoraea thiooxydans. The sequence continues at coordinate 3,288,702 of NZ_CP014839.1, forward strand.
GTTCGCATGCTGTCGCGCCGCGCCGTGTCGCGCAGCAGGCTGCGCATTTCGGCGCCCAGTTCAGCCGCGTCGGTCACGCGGCAGGCAGCGCCAGCCTCGAGTGCGTCGGCACTGGCTTGCGAGAAGTTGAACATATGCGGGCCGAACACCACCGGCGCGCCGGCGGCGCAGGCTTCGATCAGGTTTTGGCCGCCCAGCGGCAAGAGGCTGCCGCCAATGAAGGCGGCGTCACACGCGGCGTAATACGCCGTCATCTCTCCCATCGAATCACCCAGCAGCACATCGACCTCGGCCGGCAACGAAGTTTCGCCGTCGGGCCATTGCGAGCGGCGCACGTAGCGCAGGCCCTGCTGGTCGAGCAAAGCGCCCACCTCGCCGAAACGCTGCGGATGGCGTGGCACCAGAATCAGTAACGCGTCGATGCCCAGCGCCCGGCGCGCCTGCAGTATCAGCGCTTCTTCGCCGTCACGCGTACTGGCCGCGAGCCATACCGGGCGCGCGCCAAAACGCGCGCGCCATTGGCGGCCGAGCGCAAGCAAGTGCGGTGGCGGCACCATGTCGAATTTGAGATTGCCGAGCACGTCGACCTCCATCGCGCCCAGCATGCGCAAACGTTCGGCGTCGGCGTCGCTTTGCGCCAGCACCCGCGTGAAGCCGCCGAACACGGGGCGCGTGGCCGCGCCGAAGCGCAGCGCCCGGGCGAGCGAGCGGGCCGACATGCGGGCGTTGGCCAGCAGCAGCGGCACCCGGGCCTCGGCGCACACGGCGATCAGATTGGGCCAGACCTCAGTTTCCATCACCAGGCCCACGCGGGGCCGGTAATGGCGCAGGAAGCGGCGAATCGCCCCCGGCATGTCGTAGGGCACGTAGCAGCGTATGACGCGCTCACCGAACAACTGCTCGCTGGTGGCGCGGCCAGTCGGCGTCATGTGAGTCAGCAGCACACCATGATCGGGGTAGCGCGCCAGCAGCGCTTCGATCAGCGGGCCGGCCGCGCGGGTCTCCCCCACCGACACGGCATGAATCCAGATCAGCGGCCGCGCGCCGGGCTGCGCCGCAGCCTCGCCGTACCAGCCGAAGCGCTCGCCGATATGCTGCCGATAGCCGATTTCCCGGCGACTGCGCCACAGCAGGCGCACGACGGCCAGCGGCGCAATCAGCCACCACAGCGCGGAATAGAGCGCGCGCAGCATCAAACCAGCGCGCGCTGCGTGAGGCGTTGCAGGATTGCCAGCGGCGAGCATTCGGGGTGCACCATCGCGCTGGCCGGCAGGAAAAACGTCTGCTCGAGCATGAACTGGCCCGACATGACCGCATGCGAAGTCTGGTCGGAGAAACACACCCAGACGCTGCCGGGCGGAAACGGCAGCGTTTGCTGCGTGCATTGCTTCTGGTATTCGAGATCGGCCTTCATGGCGTCGTGCAGATGCAGCATGATGTGATCGTACTCACTGCGCGGCCGTTTGGTGATGCCGAGCTTGTCGAGCAACCAGGCCGAGCCCGGCCACTGGCGCGGCACGCGCGGCAGAAAATGGGTTGCGACGGCCTCGAACGGCTCGCCGACGCGCCACACGCGCGGCGTGCCGGCCGGATTGACGTTGGTGAACACGCGCAGGATGCGCTCGCCGTAGTTGGGCCGCGACGGGAATGCGTCGACATGCAGGCGGCTGTCATCCTTGCGCCATGACGTTTGACGCGTTTCGACCTGATGCAGGCGCAGGCTGGTCGGCGCCGCGCGCAAGTGCGCGTGATACTCCGGGAACAGCCCGTCGACCAGCGCGCAGGCCTGCGTGTAGTAGCGCTTGACCATGGCCCGAATGGCCGCTTCGGTGGGGGTGTCGGAATCGACGCCGTGCAGCATCCCATTGGCCGGATCGAGACTGATATTCTTGCGCTTGGGGTCGGCCAGGGTTGGCGTGAGCAGGCGCAGCTCATCGTCACGCAACGCAAAGGCGAGATGGGGGAAATACAGCACCTTGCCCTCCTCCACCGCGGCCAGCAATGCCTCGCGTGGCGCCGAGAGCCGAGCGCCGTGCCAATCCGCATTTGCAACTTCAACGATCTGGCTGGATGCCGTCATGCACGTTCCTTTTCCGTTTGAACAGGCGCCGTAGCCGGCAATTGCCCCAGGCGCACGAGCGCATCGAGCGCCTGCTGCGCGGTGGGCCTTTGCCTGCCGTCGCCGAGGTCGATGATGTGCGGCGACCAGAAGCCGCCGACGCGCCACGCCGAGTTGAAATTATGCAATTCGACGGTCGGCCGCTGCAGCGCCGCCGCAATATGCACCAGGCCGGTGTCGACGCCCACCGTGACTGCCGCGCCGTCGATCAGGCCCACCACCTGGGACAGATTCAGTTTCGGCGGCACCACCGCGCCGGGCCCCATCGCCGCCGCCAGCCGCTCGCTGACGGTGCGCTCGAGCTCGGAGCCCCACGGCAGCGCCACCTGCGTGCCGTGCGCCAGCAATGCCCGCCCGACGGTAATCCAATCGGGTTCGGGCCAGAGGTTGTTACCGCGCGACGTGGCATGGACGAATACCGCATAGCGCCCCGACGGGCAGGCGCTGTGATCGGCGCGCGCGGCGTCCAGCCCGAAATCGATCGGCTCTTGCAGTTCCAGCCCGAGCGCGGCGGCGACCAGCAACCGCGAGCGCGTCACCACGTGGGTGCGCCGCTCCATCGACTGCATGTGGTGATAGAGATAGCGCACCGGCCATTCGTAACCCGCGTCTTCGATGCCGTTGCCCAGCCCCCATACGGTGCCGCGCGCGGCACGGGCAATCAGCCCTGTCTTGAGCAGGCCCTGGGTGTCGATTACGACATCGTAGCGCTGCTCGCGCAGGCGCCGCCGGAATGCACCGATTTCACGCCAGGTGGAAGCCGCCAACAAATGCTTGCGCCAGCGCCGCAAGGCAAACGGGATCACCTGATGCAGGCCGCGCGCCAGCCGAAGCAGATCGACAAAACCCTCCTCCACGACCCAATCGATACGGGCGTCGGGATATTGCCGCAGGATGTCCTGCACGACCGGCATGCAATGGACGACATCCCCCAGCGAGGAGACTTTAACGATCAAGACCTGCATCGGCTGACACGGGCAGCGGCCCGCGCCTCAAGGACAAAAGTGGGATTTTAACGTGCCGACGGCAGGCGAAGGGGGTTTTCGGCCCCCTTGCCCCTGCAGGGGAGTGTCAGAAAGGCAATGGCGCGTCGGGTTTGACGGCCAGAATCGCCGTGCGGAATGCCGCCTGAATGCGCCGCAGCGCGGCCTCGTCGTCCGCTTCGAAGCGCAGCACCACGACCGGGGTGGTATTGGAAGAACGTGCCAGGCCAAAGCCGTCGGGATACTCGACGCGCAGGCCATCGATGGTGATCACCTGCTCGGCGCCGTCGAATTTCGCCGTTTCGCGCAGCTTGTCGATCAGCGTGAAGTTTTCGCCTTCCGCGCATTTCAGCTGCAGCTCGGGCGTGGAGAGCGATTCGGGCAGCGCATTGAGCATGGCGCCCGGGTCATCGGTGGCGCTGACGATCTCGAGCAGACGCGCGCCGGTGTACAAGCCGTCATCGAAGCCGTACCAGCGGTCCTTGAAAAAGATATGCCCGCTCATCTCGCCGGCCAGCGGCGCAGCGGTTTCCTTCAACTTCGCCTTGACCAGCGAATGGCCGGTTTTCCACATCAGCGGCTCGCCGCCGTGCTGGCGCACCCATGGGGCCAGATTGCGGGTGCATTTGACGTCGTAGATCACCTTGCCGCCCGGATTGCGCGAGAGCACTTCCTGCGCGAACAGCATCAACTGGCGGTCGGGGTAGATGATCTGGCCGTCCTTGGTGACCACACCGAGCCGGTCGCCATCGCCGTCGAACGCCAGGCCCAGTTCGGCGTCGGTCTCGCGCAGGCAACGAATCAGATCCTGCAGGTTCTCCGGGTGGGCCGGGTCGGGATGGTGGTTCGGGAAATGCCCGTCCACCTCGCAGAACAATTCGGTGACTTCGCAGCCCAGCGTGCGGAACAGCCGCGGCGCGAACGCGCCGGCCACGCCGTTGCCGCAATCCACCGCGATTTTCAGCGGACGGGCCAGCTTGACGTCGCCGGCAATGCGCTCGACATAAGCGTCGGCGATCTCGTGCGTCGCGTAAGCGCCGGCGCCGTCGGTAAAATCGCCCTGCACGATGCTTTGATACAGCGCCTGAATCGCCTCGCCATAAATCGCGTTGCCATCCAACACCATCTTGAAACCGTTGTAATCGGGCGGATTATGGCTGCCCGTCACGACGATGCCGGAGCTCACGACGCGCCCGCCCAACGGCACGCTGGTGGCGAAATACACCATCGGCGTGGCCACCACGCCAAGATCAACCACGTCGACACCGGCGGCCCGCAACCCCTCGGCCAGCGCACCGGCCAACTCCGGCCCGGACAGCCGGCCGTCACGCCCGATCACCACCGCGTCGCCGCCCGTGCGGCGCACCGCCGAGCCGAAGGCTCGCCCGATCAAGCGGGCAATGGAGGCGTCGAGCGTTTGGCCGACAACACCGCGGATGTCGTAGGCTTTGAAGATGGAGGGTGAGAGGTGGGATGTGAGTTGAGTCATAGCGATACCCGATGCAACTGAGTGCAAAAAACCGACAGCGAAACCGCTACGCCGGCAGGTTAATTTATTCAACCGACACAGACGTCAGTGAAGCGTCGTGTGGATGACCGTTGCTTGCCCATTATAGAGATGATCGCGGATCTCAGACTCCGGACGGAATCCCGAGACGCAATGACGGAGAATCGATATGATCACATCGTGGTCATTGGCATTGCACGCATCCTCGAGACGCTTGAGCACCCTATTCAGTTCTTCCTGAGATAGAAAATGCTCGTTGGCCATCATGATCTTGGGGTGCATCGTACCTGTGACGTCATCGCCGATCAGTAACTCCTCATAGAGCTTTTCTCCAGGGCGCAAACCAGAAAAACGAATTTCGATATCGCCATCCGGGTTTACTTCATCGCGCACGGAAAAACCGCTCAGGTGGATCATCCGCCGCGCCAAGTCGACGATTTTGACTGGCTCGCCCATGTCCAACACGAAAACCTCGCCGCTCGCGCCCATCGCACCGGCCTGGATTACCAACTGCGCAGCCTCAGGGATCGTCATGAAATAGCGGATGATGTCTGGATGCGTTACGGTGACCGGCCCTCCGTCGATGATTTGCCTGCGAAACAGCGGGACCACGGACCCCGACGAGCCTAGGACATTCCCGAAACGCACCATGCAAAATCGCGTCCTGACCAATGGATCATTGGCGAGCGCTTGCAGCACCAGTTCAGCGAACCGCTTGCTGGCGCCCATGACATTCGTCGGTCGCACGGCCTTATCGGTGGAAATCAACACAAACGTCTCCACCCCGGCGGCGATCGCCGCAAGCGCGGTTGCACGCGTTCCAAATGTGTTGTTCAGCACACCCTCGGTCATATTGAACTCGACCATCGGCACATGCTTGTATGCCGCCGCGTGATAGACGGTCTGCACGGCATAGCGCGTCATGATGTCTTGCAGACGAGACTGGTTCTGCACAGAGCCCAGAACCGGTATCAGCTCGGTACTTCGATGCTTGTTTCGAATCAGCTGATCGAGCTCCTGCTCGATTGAATACAACGCAAATTCGGATAGCTCGTAGAGCACCAGTGATATTGGCTCGCCCTGCACAATCTGACGGCATAATTCCGACCCGATGGAACCGCCAGCGCCGGTAACCATGACTCGCTTGCCTTTAATGTTGGCATCGAGTAACGCTTGATTCGGCGGCACGATGTCGCGCCCCAGCAGTTCATCGATTTCTACTTCTCGAATATCGGCCGCCTGCACGACGCCGCCGACAAGATCAGCCATGCCGGGAATCGCACGGACTTCGACCTTCAATGACTCGAGCTGGTCGATAATCTGGATTCGGCGACTGCGGTTGGCGGAGGGAATCGCCAACAGGACCTGCCGCAGGGAAAATCTCTCCACCAGGCGCGGCAACGCACTGGGAGGATAGATCTTCATCCCCATGATTTCCATACCCTGCAGCCTCTCGTCGTCATCAACAAAAAATACCGGCTGGTACTCCCTCCCCGCGCGCAATGCAACCGCCAATTGGCACCCTGCGCTGCCTGCCCCATAGATAGCGACGGCATGCTTACGGTAACGGTCCCAGGGATTCATCTGCCGCAACAAAGCGCGCGCGAGGAAGCGGCTGCTGCCGATGTAGAGGACGGCGATTAACCAGTAGATCAGCAAAGCACCACGCGGCACCGGCGGCAAGGTGAGAAGCGCCAGTAATCCGGCGAATAGCCAGACCGAAATCGTAACGGCCACTACCACCATCACGAGCGCGCGCGTTTCCATATAGCGCACGACAGCGCGGTAAAGTCCCAGCCGTATGAACACCGGTATGGCAATTGCGGATGGCAGCAAGTAGACCCACCACGCATGCAATTGCGGAAAGTGCCAAAAATCGAGGCGAAGACCGATTGCCGTCCACAAGGAGCATGGCAGCAGAAATGCGTCTGCCACGAGCATCAATAGCGTTTTGGCAGGACGCGGCAGATTGCCAATTTTGCTGAACATTTCGCCCTCACCTGCCCGCGGAGAGAAGAACCTGATCAAGTCCCTCACACACTGTGTCGATTTCCTTATCAGTCAAGGTGGGATGCACCAAAAACATCAGACTGGTTTCCCCCAACTCCCTCGCCACCGGAAGTCGAACTGTTGGTCGCCATCCGGTGTTGTCGAAAGCCTTCTCGAGATACACTTCAGAACACGAACCTTGATAACAAGGGATGCCGCGCACCGTCAGCGCTTCAATAATGGTGTCGCGACTCCATCCATCGCGAAGATTTTCGGGGCGAACAAACAGGTAGTGCTTGTATTTGGCATGATCAATATATTCAGGCGTTTTGGTAACGCGAACCACGGGGTGACGGCTTGCGATCTCGTCAATCTTGCTCGCCAAGTGTTGTCGGCGCTCTTTCCATGCATCAAGTCGCTTCAGTTGAATGCGCCCAATGACGGATTGCATCTCGGTGATACGCCAGTTGGTACCGAATGATTCATGCAACCACCGGAACCCGGGGGGATGCTGCTTGTTGTAAACAGCGTCCCAGGATTTTCCATGATCCTTGTAAGCCCATGCCTTACGCCACCATTGCTCGCTATCAGTGGTCAGCATGCCGCCCTCACCGCCAGTGGTCATGATTTTGTCCTGGCAGAACGACCATGCACCTATATCGCCTATTGTTCCGACGTGGCGCCCCTTATAACGGGCCCCATGAGCTTGCGCGCAGTCCTCAATAACATAGACGCCCCGCTCCCGCGCCAGAGCCATAATCGGATCCATGTCGCACGGCCAGCCATTCAAATGGACGCAAATAATGGCCTTGGTGCGCTCAGTGAGAACGGCCGCAACGGTCTCCGCAGTAATGTTCTGGGAGTCACGATCCACGTCAGCGAATACAGGTATCGCCCCCGCATTGACGATACAACTGGCTGACGCGAGGAACGTGCGGGACGTAACAACCACCTCGTCGCCAGGGCCAATGCCGAGCGCCTGCAATGCCAGATCAATTGCGAGGGTTCCATTTGCAAGGCCGATCGCATATCTGGAATTTACGTATGTCGCAAATTCCTTTTCGAACTCGCGGCTTTCCGTACCTGTCCAGTAATTAACTTTGTTGGACCGCAGCACGTTAGCTACTGCGTCGATTTCTTCTTCCGTATAGCTAGGCCAAGGGCTTAACTTGGTGTTTAACATACTGTTGTTACTCCGATTGATTTTTGGCGGGCACGCCGAACGCTGTTATTCCGCTGGGAATATCATGAACCACTGAAGCTCCAGCGCCGATAATGACGTCGCTTCCGATATGGACACCCGGTCGAACCGCCGATCCCACGCCAATCGTCGCTCGATCGCCGATCGTTACGGAACCCGCCACGCCAACGTTAGGGCAAATATGGACGGCCGCTCCAAGTCGGCAATCATGCTCCACAATCGCGCCGGTATTGATGATGCAGCCCTCACCCAAGACCGCGCCGATGTTAATTACCGCAGCGGGAAAAACGACTGTGCCAGGGCCTATCGTCGAGTAACGACTCACCACGGCGGATGGATGGATGAGTGTTGCCATGTGGCCACTCTCTTCGCGAATTCTGGTTTGCCATTGATGACGTAACGAGTTCGCTCCGATTGCAACCAGAAAATGCGTGCTGCTGTCGATAAATTGCTTGAAGTCTACCAGGGCACCTACTATCGGCCAGTGCCATGACTTTCGTGACTGAGGATAGCGATCATCCAGAAAGAGAATCTCTATATCCGGCACAGCAACTGTAGCGACATCTGCCACCACAGACCCGTGTCCCCCGGCCCCCAGAATGATGAGCCTATCCATGAGAGTTTCCATTGTTGCCGGTGAATTTCTCAGCGGTAGCGTGATCGACCTGACTGATACCCTCCCTGACAAGCACTTTTCTGATGGTCAAAAAGATGATTTTTAAATCAAGAAAAAAGCTTCGATGATCAACGTACCAGACGTCGTATTTGAATTTCTCATCCCAACTGATGGCATTGCGGCCATTGATTTGAGCCCACCCGGTGATTCCGGGACGAACTTCATGACGTCGCGCCTGCTGCGGGGAATAAAGAGGCAGATACTCAATAAGCAACGGACGCGGCCCCACAAGGCTCATGTCACCTTTGAATACGTTCCACAATTCCGGCAGTTCATCCAGGCTAGTTGAGCGCAGAAATCTTCCGAATGCTGTTAGACGTTCCGCATCTGAAAGCAGTTGCCCATTGGGGTCACGGGAATCGGTCATTGTCCGGAATTTGATCATCCGAAACGTTTTTCCATGAAGCCCGGGGCGCTGCTGCACAAAAAAAACCGGTGTGCCAAGCAATACCCGAATCGCTAGCCATAACACCAACAGCACTGGTCCTAGAGTTACCAGTGCAACACCTGCAATTACAATATCGAATGCGCGCTTCATTGTCCTGTCTCGCAGCGATCCCGGCGGATGAGCCGACCAGAAAGCTATCCCAATCCTCTTGCACCTATGACGTCAATTGCATTTTTGCAAGAATTTGCGCGTTCACACTATGAACATCGTAGCGATCAACGGCTATCATACGACTTGCATCACCCATGCGTTGCCGGGTGTCGGCTTGCAAGGCCAGCTCAACCATCGCAGCAGCCAACGCTTGAGTGTCACGCGGTGGAACCAATATGCCATTTTCTCCCGGGACTACCGTTTCCCGACACCCTGGCGCATCAGTCGTAATGATTGGCCTTCCCATGGACATCGCTTCCAATACCGAGCGTGGCGTACCCTCTCGATATGACGGAAGCACATATACACTTGATCTGGCAATCCACTCACGAACATCTTTCGAAGATCCGTGATAGTTGACATCGCCAGCGTCCACCCACCGGCTGACCTCGGTCTGAGTCACCCCTGACGGGTTGTGATCAAAAGGACCAACGAGATGAAAAATTACCCCAGGGATCTCTGCGCGCACGATTTTCGCCGCCTCAGCATATTCACGAACACCTTTGTCTCTCAATAAACGACCAACAAAAAGGAATATAGGTCCATCCGGCAATGGCGCTAAAGCAAAATGACTCGTATCAACACCTGATCCATTAATCACCCAACTTGGTACTTTTTCTCCAATCAGGGACTGCATTTGAAATAATTTCTGATCGTCCGGATTTTGAAAAAAAACTCCGCTTACCCGTGAAAGGCCCAATCGATAAAGCACACATGCGATCCGGTTGACCAATTTTCTTTGGAAATTTTGATCGATATCCAAAAAGGCATATCCGAGTCCTGTTACGAGTGCAAAACGACGTCGAACTCTTGCCAAACGCGCGGCGATCATGCCATAGACCACCGGCTTGATCGTGTAAGCCAAAACCACTTCTGGTTGCAACTTTCTCAATAATCGATAAACCCGATATGCATATGCAATATCGGCGAGAGGATTCAGTCCAGCGCGAGACATCGGAACGATATGGAGCGGCACGCCCATTTCGGAAAGTCGCCTCGCCACTCCTTCATCTCTGTCCGATGCAATCGCGACAACCCTGTGCCCTGCCTCGATCATCGCAACCAAGAGCTGCCCGCGAAAATTAACCAAAGACTCCGCGAGCCCCGCAATCACCACAACATTAGCCATTGCCGCTCTCTAGCGAGAGGTAAAATGATGCGGCTTCCTTCAACCCCTTCTCGATGGAATGCGTGGGCACGTACCCCAATGACGATGATATTTTTGAAATATCCGCGAGGGAATGCCGCACGTCCCCAGCGCGAAAACTTCTGTACTCCGGCTTGACGTTCGCTAATGAAGGGTGAGATAAAGAGACCAGATCCCGAATATGCTCAAATAATTGGTTCAGCGTGGTGCGATGACCGACGGCCACGTTATAAACCTGCGCTTTGCGATCATCCTGCTCTGTGACCGCAGCCAAAATATTGGCTTGAACTGCGTTCGCGACAAAGCAAAAATCGCGGCTCGTTTCCCCATCACCATTGATGTAAACTTTCTCGCCGCGCAGCAAGCTTGCAAACCACCTTGGAATCACGGCTGCATACGCGCCATCAGGATCCTGCCTCGGTCCGAATACATTGAAATACCGAAGCCCGGTAGTCTGAATTCCGTAGCAGCGGGAGAAAACCTCCGCATACAGCTCATTGACGTACTTGGTCACTGCATAAGGCGACAACGGGCGGCCGATCTGCGCCTCCACCTTCGGAAGCCCCGGGTGATCGCCATAGGTTGAACTCGACGCCGCATAGATGAAACGTTTTACTCCAGCATCTCGACTGGCGATTAAAACATTTAGAAAACCATCGATATTGGTACTATTTGTGCCCGCCGGATTTTCCAGGGAGCGAGGAACGCTCCCCAAGGCAGCCTGATGCAGCACAAAATCGACTCCATCGACAACATCACGGCATGCGTTCAAATCCCGGATGTCAGCGTTCACGAAACGGAATCGCGCCCAACGCTCGGACGAAACCCGTTGACTAACCTGATCCAGGTTATGCTGATAGCCGGTTTCAAAATTATCAATGCCAACTACAACCTGGCCTAAGTTCAGCAAGGCTTCCAAAAGATTAGAGCCGATAAAGCCTGCAACACCCGTTACAAGCCAAATTTTTGGATTGCTCTCCAACTCTGCCTGTACTTCTTGATAGCGCGACATGAAAAACTCCAATCAGAGACGCCAAAACCGAATACCAGCGGAGTTCATTGCCGTCCGATCGCAAACCCCTTTTACATCAATAACCACCGGCTTCTCGCCCAGAAGAGCCAGATAATCAGCAACACACCACTTTGCGAAAGACTGATGAGCCACTGCAACGACGATCCCGGCGGATCGAGCAAGGTCAGCAACTGGTGTTAGACGAATGCCATATTCATCTTCCGCCTCCAAAGGATCCGCCTCTGGATCACAGACTTGCACGCTCACGCCGAAATCTTCCAACTCCCGAATGATGTCTATAACCCGAGAATTTCTCAGATCGGGGCAATTTTCCTTGAATGTAAGGCCCAATACGGTGACAGTGCTGCCGGCAATCTGGTGACCGGCGTGAATCATTTCTTTGATGGTTTGCCGGGCAACAAATGCTCCCATACTGTCGTTAATGCGCCTACCGGACAGAATTACCTGAGGAATGTACCCCAGCTTTTCCGCCTTATGCGTCAAATAATATGGATCAACACCAATACAATGACCACCAACCAGGCCCGGTTTGAATTTTAGAAAATTCCACTTCGTTCCGGCCGCCTCGAGTACGTCAAGGGTATCGATGCCCATACGATCAAAGATCAGGGCCAATTCGTTCATTAATGCGATATTGAGGTCGCGCTGAGTATTCTCGATCACCTTCGCCGCCTCCGCTACTTTGATTGACGCGGCCTTGTGTACCCCTGCAGTCACCACCGTCTCATACACGCTAGCGACGATCTCAAGCGTAGACGCATCCTGACCAGAAACCACTTTTTTTATCTTCGAAAAAGTGTGCTCCTTATCTCCTGGGTTGATTCTTTCCGGGCTATAGCCTACTGTAAAATCCGAGCCAGACTTCAGTTTCGATTCTCGTTCAAGAATCGGCACGCAAATTTCCTCTGTGACACCGGGAAAAACCGTTGACTCATAAACGACGATATCTCCCTTTTTCAGAGCCTTTCCCACTGTCTCGGACGCTTTGATAACAGGCGTCAAATCGGGTTGGTGGGCGTCATCAACCGGCGTAGGCACTGCGACGATGTGAAAGTCAGCTTGCCTAAGTATCGCCACGTCATCGGTGAACGTCAAATTGGAGGCGGCAAGAGCGGCATCGTCGACCTCATTGGTTCTATCGTGACCGGCAACCAACTCTGATAATCGCCGCTTGTTTATATCGAAACCAATAGTCGGCGCAATGTTGCCGAATGCAACAGCCACGGGAAGTCCGACATAACCAAGACCAACTACCGAAATTTTACGTTGATGCATGAGAAATACTCTTAATGATTTAATTAAGCGACCTTGAGATTACGCTCCGCGTGCGTATCGAGCCAAGCTTGAAACATAAGTACATTCCATAAGTGATGCTGAGCGTTACGCCGTCCCGATTGATGTTCCAACCAGATTTTCTCTACTAAATCAGCATCGAAATATCCTTCTTTTCGCAGTCGTCCCGGCTCCAGCAGGTCGGCGGCCCATTCTTTCAATGGACCCCGCAACCAACGGTCAATTGGCGCACCGAACCCCATCTTTGGACGTTCAATGAGATTTTTGGGCACATGGCGGTATAACACCTGACGCAGCAGCCACTTCGATACACCGTCCCTGATCTTGTATTGCATCGGCAAATGCCACGCGAATTCAATGACACGATGATCCAAAAACGGAACGCGTGTTTCCAGACTCGCAGACATAGCTGCACGATCCACCTTAGCAAGGATGTCGTCCGGCAAGTACGTAACGCTATCCTGCGCCATCATCCACTGAGTAAAATCCCCAATGGAGTTATGTGGCGGCCAAGCCCTGTCGGAGCTCTTCCGGTAATGTTTCACTAACGCCTCCGGAGCCCAAAATGAAACGACCTGGTCATACAGCTCGTGGTCGCTGCGAGCAGCCATTCCGGCGGCAAATTTATGCGCTTTGTCACCCAGCGCGGTAAAGCGCATATTTCTCGGTAATAACGAATTAAGGCGAGTTGAAAGCGTCGTTAGAAAATCTGGCGGAACCGATTTCACCAAACTGCTTCCGAAAGACCGGATTGAACGAGGCCATTTATCCAACGTCTGCCATAAGCGTTCGGCCGTAAGATATCGATTGTAACCAGCAAATAACTCGTCTCCTCCGTCACCGGAGAGGCTAACCGTCACGTGCTGGCGGGCCAATCTACTCACTAAAACAGTGGGTAATTGCGACGAATCTGCAAATGGCTCCGTATAGATTTGCGGAAGACTCGGGATTAGATCTAACGCATCTTTATCAGTCACATATAAATCTATATGCTCCGTTCCGAGGTGTTTCGCGACAGCCCTCGCATGCTCGGCTTCATTGTATTCCGCTTCATTGAAACCAATCGTAAAGGTTTTTACCGGACGATCGCTTTGAGTCTGCATCAACGCGACAATAACGCTTGAATCTACTCCTCCGGACAAAAATGCACCCAGCGGAACGTCAGCCAGCATTTGCCTGTTAATAACATCCTTGAGCAAACGCTCAAGCGCGTCGACCATTTGCTCCGGGTCGCCGCGAGTGGGGTTCGAGATGCCCTGGTGCGCGATATCCATCCACGACCAGTACGGCTTGGGATTGGACGTCACGTGGCCGGATAAATCCTTTGCCGATAGACATAGGTATGTCCCTGGCGGCAATTTCGCAATCCCCTTATAAATCGAATAAGGCGCGGGTACGTAGGCGAATCGAGTTAGAAGACCAAGCGCTTCAATATCAATCTCAGCTGGGCAGGCGGGGTGTTGGCGCAACGCACCGATCTCGGATCCAAATAAAAATTGACCATGCTGCCATCCGTAATACAGAGGCTTCTCGCCCGCGCGATCTCGTCCAAGAGTAAGGCTGCGATCAACTCGATCCCAAAGGGCAAATGCAAACATTCCTACAAGTTTGCTCAGGGTCTCCGCCACCCCCCATGTCTCGATCGCCGCCAGCAGCACCTCGGTATCCGAATGGCCACGCCATGTTAAGTATCCACGCTGCTCCAATTCAGTTCGGATACTGCGAAAATTATAAATTTCGCCATTGAACGCGATTACAAAACGCCCTGACGCGGATAGCATCGGCTGATGCCCATGAGGACTCAGATCGATAATCGACAACCTTCGATGCGCCAGGCAAATGCCTGCTTCGTCGGACCACACGCCAAAGTCATCAGGACCGCGATGCTCAAGGGCCTTGGCCATCGACAGGCCGATGTGCCTCGTCGTCGCTTCGCTTTGTGGCTTTGCCTGCCAAAAACCCGCTATCCCGCACATTGCGTCGCTCCTCCATTTTCAACCACAGCTCGAAAGAGCATATCCAGGCGAGGAGCAAGTTTCTGTTGCGAGTAGCAAGACTCAACCAACTCCCGGCCAGATTTACCCAGCCGCTCCCGCAACGCAGCGTCGCCGCACAAAGCGGAAAAAGCATCGAGCCACTCGCTCTCCGTCGTTGCGAGGTACCCATTTTCGCTTGATCGAACGATGTTGCAGTTCACTCCAACAGGCGAAGCGACTACCGGCTTGGAACAAGCCATATACTGAATCAACTTATAACCACACTTGCCTCGCTCCCACGGCAGGTCCGGTAACGGCATAATTCCAATGTCGAATTGCTCAATCTCGGAGACTTCGGTAGTTTCGCGCCACTCGACACAGCGTATATAGTCCCTACCGTGATTCTCCATGCGGGCACCAACAACCACCAATTCAAACGCATACCTCGTCCGCAGAGCATCCAGCGCAGGCAGTACAGGCTGCAGAAATTTGACTGTGGCAGGCGAGCCAATCCAGCCGATAGTTATCAGTTGTCCCGAACGCACAACTGAACGTAGAGGATATCGCTTTATGTCAATAACAGTCGGTATGATTTCCACCTTGCGGCTACCGGCGTTCAGCGCACGATTCGCAAGATACTCGTTACCCGCAAACACCAGAGCCGCTCGATTCATCACGACGTCAATTTTGTGGCGCAACAGACGTTTAAACGGACTGGTCGCCTGGTCATAGCTATGAAACACGGCATCATCAATGTCTAGCACATAAGGAATTTTGAAGCGAGCCAAAATACGTTCAGCCAGGGCAGGCAGCCCGGGAAACAATTCCTTTTCAATCCATAATAAATCGTATTTTCTTACTAGCAGCAGCGCGTAAACCCGGCGCAGATAACGAAAAATTAAATACCTTCTTGATACACTCCTCTTCTCGTAAACGGCCCGCAAATAATCATCATCCAGCAAAGGCTGCACGGACCATTCAATTCCCTCCAATCCAGGCGCGTCAAAATATTGAAACATTCGAACCCTGCTGCTCGCGCCGAGCCGGTCATAGCGACTCAAAACCAATATTTTCATACAGACTGCCTGGAAGGGAAAATCCTTATTCTTCCGCGCAATAAAGATTCCATAATGAAAAGAAAAACAAACAACCAGAATGGGAACGTCACGTATTTGGGGACAAAAAAGCTTATGGCCCACGAAAAGCAAATATTGCACCAAAGAAAAACGCCGAAAATGCACCTTGTTTGCAAAGCGAACAAAGCCAGGGAATCAAACCAAAACACAAAAAATACGGTTCCACATACAACGTAAAACCATCCGCCATCCGAATACAATGGCTCCAAAAAAGTCCCCACATTCGTTTCAAATGGAACTTTTAAAAATGGCAATATCTGATTCGGCACGTCCACCTTGTAAATGCCTAGATCATGCAATACTTTAAAAATTGGATATAAATTTCTGACCGGCAAATAATCGTGAATCTGCCCGCTCTTCGTCAAGGCATCGAAATATGGCAAACCGGCGGCGACATAAATATATATCTCGTTAATTCCCCCTCCAGAAAACATCTTTCCAGTCCACAATGCCACCACCATAAAAACAGCAAGAAATAAAACCAGCAAAACAAACAAACGAATTAGAATTTTCGACAAAAACGGTTTCTTAATTGAATAAAGCCAAGCCATGGCCAACAAGAAAATTATCCAGATTGGTCGAGTTCTATCGATGAATAAAAAATTCCCAATGAATTGAATCAGAGAAGCCAACCAAAGGAGAACCGGCACCCCCCCGTTCTCTCCCTCCACACGATCTGCCAAAACTGTCAGAACAATAGCTATCCAGCCAAAATAGGAAAGCTGAAATCCTATACTAGTATGATCAACCGCCAAAGCTCGAATTGCGCTACTGTTATATAAAAAGGCATTGAAAAAATTACCAATCCCTCCGATGTCAGCCGAAAAATCCGAGACATAGCGATACAACCCGAGAAATCCAATAAAATGCAACATCCACAAAGTTCTGATCTTTATGGAAACCGGTTTTCTCCGGGCCCAGACAACCCGGCTGTACGACCGATGATGCGCCAGAGCAGATAGAAAAAAAACCAGCAATACAAATATATAAAGAATCAAAAAATTAGCCGACAACTCGTCAATTGGGACCAGATGAAGCGAATAAACCATGAGCGCAAATATCCACGCCAAAAGTCCGTAGACGCTTGGTATGTATAGCCAAGAGGCTCTGGAAACTCGCTTTGGCGGCGGCGTCCGTTTCCGATCACAATTTTCCGAAGTCAACATGCCTCCAACTCACCAACACAAAGGTGGCAAAACCCAAGGGCAACATGAATATCCAGCCACCCAATATCGCGCAGCACAGACTTGTTAATATTCCACACAGATATGCGAAATTCATGGGCCACCATCTTCCTTGACTCACCAGTAGGTACGATAGGTAATTAACGATTACCACTTGCCCGGCGGCGACAGCAAAGGGGATCGGATAAAGATAAATATTACGAAAATGCCCAAGCCAGGCGTAGGCAAGAATACCGACGTAGATCGACAAGAAGAATGGAAAGACACAGAGCAATATGGTTTTTTTGTAAATTCTTATAAATCTCGCAACATCTTTAAAATAAATCGCGCCGAATACAACAAAAAGCGAGGCGGTCATCTCCACAAATTTTGTGAAAAATAAATATTTCCGCAACGCCACTTCATCACTCATAAAGCGAGTCGAAATCAATTGATCGATTCGAAACAATAAGAAATTCAATATCTGAAAAATCAAACCAACCATTAATAAATGGTGTGGCACAGCGATTGACTCTGTCGAATTGGCCGATAGGACGCGAGAAAAATTAAATACCACCAAGGCTCGAATCAACCCACAAAACGTGAACAACATTACAACGCCAGTTAAAGACCAATCATAGCCACGAAGCAAGTAGAATCCAAGGAAAAACAAGGGAATATTAAGCGTCGTAGCAATCAAGCCAACAAAATACTGTTTTTTTGCATTAGATTCCGCAATTTTGACCACTGAATATACATCCAGCGATATGGATATAAATAACAATGCGGAGATTTCAATCGGCAACAATGCCAGGGCACTTATTGCAGCCAAGAGCGCTGCAAGCGGCGTAACGCGGGTAAGATAGAATTTTCGCCAACGAAAGACCTGCTCTGGTTGATGAACGGTCGCGAACACATAATTATCCACGCCCAGTTTCGCCGCAGTGACGAATAACGGTTGCAGCTGAAAAAAAGAAATCAATCCCTTTAACATCGGCAAAGGAATATTCACGTAACCTTTTGCGGTAAGAAAGAAAAAGCCCGCAGCACCCGCCAGATTACTCAGTAGCACAGCAAAAAAATAATAAATTCTGCGCATTATTGATTCAATCAAATATCTCCGCAGAATCGAAGGACTCCGCAGCAAGATCTTTTTCCGATAATCGAAGCCCTTTTTTCATTGGCCAACTTATTCCTAGCGCTGGATCATTCCATGCTATCGCTCTCTCATACTTGGAATTCCAATATTCTGACGTTTTGTACAGGAATTCCGCATACTCCGATGTGACTACGAATCCATGCGCGAATCCTTCCGGAATCCATAATTGTTTTTTATTTTCGGCAGAGATATATTCGCCAACCCATTGTCCGAAGGTCGGTGATTTTTTCCGGAGATCGACCGCGACGTCAAACACCTCTCCCACAATTACTCGTACCAATTTTCCCTGCGGTTGCTTGATTTGATAGTGCAGCCCTCGAAGCACCCCGCGGCTCGACTTTGAATGATTGTCTTGCACAAATTGCACGGAGCGGCCAACCGCTTCTTCGAATTTTTTCTGGTTGAAGCTTTCAAAAAAGAAACCGCGATCATCGCCAAAAATCTGCGGCTCGATGACAAGTACCTCGGGAATTTTGGTGGGCGTCACCTTCATCGCTTCATTCCTTTTAAAACACACGATCCTCAAGCAAGCGGAGCAAGTATTTGCCATAGCTTGTTTTGATTAGCGGAGCAGCCAAACACTCTATTTTTTTTGCATCGATATACCCGCGTCGATAGGCGATTTCTTCGGGGCAGGCCACTTTCAGTCCTTGCCGCTGCTCGATCGTATGAATGAATTGCCCGGCCTCCAGCATCGATTCATGCGTGCCGGTATCCAGCCACGCATAACCGCGGCCCATCATCTGCACGTCCAGTTGTTGCTGCTCGAGATACACGCGATTGACGTCGGTGATCTCGAGTTCGCCGCGGGCCGAGGGCTTGATGGATTTGGCGATGTCGATCACGCCGTTGTCATAGAAATACAGCCCGGTTACGGCGTAGCGCGATTTTGGCTGCAGCGGCTTTTCTTCGAGACTGGTTGCGCGCCCGGCGGCATCGAACGCCACCACGCCGTAGCGCTCCGGGTCTTGCACCGCATAGGCAAAAACGGTGGCACCGGCCTCTTTTGCATTGGCACGGGCAAGCAGTGAAACGAAATCGTGCCCATAAAATATGTTGTCGCCCAACACCAGGGCGCATGGGTCCTGGCCGATAAAGTCGGCGCCAATAATGAACGCCTGCGCCAAGCCGTCAGGCGAAGGCTGTACCGCATACTGAAGATTGATGCCCCATTGACTGCCATCACCCAGCAGTTGTTCGAAGCGCGGCGTATCCTGCGGTGTCGAGATCACCATAATGTCGCGAATACCCGCCAGCATCAGCGTGGTGAGCGGGTAATAGATCATTGGCTTGTCGTACACCGGCAGCAGTTGCTTGGAAACTGCCAGCGTTGCCGGGTACAGGCGCGTGCCCGACCCGCCTGCAAGAATGATGCCCTTGCGATTACTCATAAACAATATTCTCTTGTATCGTTGGGTGATTGATCGTTAATGGGATAAAAGCGTCATCACTCGCTCGACCCCTTGGCGCCATGAAGGCAACTGCAGGCCGAACGATTCTCGTAACTTGTCGGTATTCAAACGAGAGTTCTCCGGGCGTGGCGCGGGCAGCGGATACGCGCTGGTGGGGATCGGCTCGACGGCTTCCGACTCTACCTTCAACGCCATATTTCTGGACATTGCTTGCTGCAAGACGGCTTGTGCATAGCCATGCCAGGTTGTGTCACCCGATGCGCTCAAGTGATACGTGCCATAGGCGAACTCCGCCGGCGGTTGCCTCCGCAAATATTGGCTGATGATTTGCGCAGTTACATCGGCAATCAAACTCGCCGGGGTTGGTGCGCCATGCTGGTCCGCGACGATCTTGAGTTGATCGCGCTCCCTGGCGAGCCGCAATATGGTTTTCAGAAAGTTATTGCCGTGTGCGCCGAATACCCAGCTCGTGCGGAATATCAAATGGCGTTTGTGATGACGTCGAATGGCTTCCTCGCCCGCCCATTTTGTTTGGCCGTAAACCGATTGCGGGTTGGCGGCATCGTCCTCGACGTAGGGTGTACTTTTACGGCCGTCGAAAACGTAGTCGGTGGAGTAATGAACCAGCAACGCGTTGAGCTCGGCCGCCTCCTGAGCCAGAACTTCAGGCGCCACCGCATTGACCGCATGCGCCAGCTCGCGCTCCGACTCGGCCTTGTCGACGGCGGTATATGCAGCGGGGTTGACGATAATGTCTGGCCGCACCTGCCGCACCAAAGCGCGGATCATTTCCGGCTTTGATAGATCGCATTGCGTGCGGTCTACCGCCACGACGTCGCCCGGCACCGCAAGGCTTCGCTGCAACTCGAAACCAACCTGGCCCTGCTTGCCGGTGATGAGGATCTTAGGCATGTTGAAGCGGGTATTGTTTGTCCGTCCATTCGCGATACGCGCCATTGACGACATTCTGTACCCAAGGTTGGTTATCGAGGTACCACTGCACGGTCTTGCGAATACCGCTTTCGAACGTTTCGGCCGGCTTCCAGCCGAGTTCTTGCTCGAGCTTGCGGGCATCGATGGCATAGCGGCGGTCATGCCCTGGACGGTCTGTCACGAACGTGATTTGCGTCCGGTAGAGTTGGCCGTCGTCGCGCGGCTTGAGTTCATCGAGCAGGCCGCAAATGGTCTGCACCACATCGAGATTGGCTTTTTCATTCCAGCCGCCCACATTGTAGGTTTGCCCGACCCGGCCCGCCTCGAGCACGCGGCGAATGGCGCTGCAGTGATCTTTCACGTAGAGCCAGTCGCGAATCTGCTGCCCGTCGCCGTATACCGGCAGCGGTTTGCCGGTCAGCGCATTCAGGATGACCAGTGGAATAAGCTTTTCCGGAAAATGGTACGGCCCGTAGTTGTTGCTGCAGTTGGTGGTCAGCACCGGCAGACCGTAGGTATGATGCCAAGCGCGCACCAAATGGTCGGATGCCGCCTTGCTGGCCGAATAGGGGCTATTGGGCTCGTAACGATTCGTTTCGGCAAACGGGGGATCCCCTGCGGAGAGCGTGCCATAAACCTCATCGGTCGACACGTGCAGAAAGCGAAACGCAGCTTTGCGACCGGCCGGCAACTCATGCCAATAGCCGCGCACTGCCTCCAGCAGATTGAACGTACCGACCACATTGGTCTGGATGAACTCGCCCGGCCCGTGAATGGAGCGGTCGACATGCGACTCGGCCGCGAAGTTCAGCACCGCCCGCGGCTGATATTCCGCCAGCAACTGCGCCACCAAAGCAGGGTCACCGATATCGCCGCGCACGAAATGGTGCCGCGTATCGCTTTGAACGGCAGCCAGCGTGTTAAGATTTCCCGCGTAGGTCAATTTGTCCAAATTGACCACCGGTTCGCCGTGTTCGGCAAGCCAGTCGAGCACAAAATTGCCGCCAATGAAACCGGCGCCACCCGTCACTAAAATCATGTTGCACCCAACCCTGAGAGGCCATGCGATCGGCGGATTTTAGCAGATGGCCGTGACGCTTCCGGCTCTCAGCGGTGGTTTCGGCACCGAAATTTATAAACAAAAAGCAAACTACGTAACCAGAATTAACCAAAGTCCGGCAAAGTCAGTTTTTGGCGCACAATGGCGAACATTTGCCGGTGCCGTTGCGTCAAAAGCATGATTTATGCCTCGCACCTTTTTCGACCGACCCTCGCACCACCGCTATGCAGAGCCACATTACCAACCCCGACGAAACGTATGACGACGAGATTTCGCTTGCCGATATTGTGGCCTTTATCGTCAAGCATTTGTATTTGATCATTGCCTTTGCCCTGACCGGCCTATTGCTTGGCACGGGCCTTTCGTGGATGAGCCTCAACCAATGGCAGGCCAACGCCGATCTGCAGGTCGGCCAGATTCAGTATGCGGGCGGTGGCGCGCAACCTGTACTGATAGAACCGGTCGCACAGACGGTGGCGCGCGTGGAGTCCCGCTCGTTTCAGGACGCCTTGCTCAAATCGCAAAATCAAGATCCGGCGGACGATACGGCGCCTCTGGTGAAATTGGTGAGAAAAACGCTGACGGCGAAGGCGGTAGTCGGCACCAGTTTGGTGCATTTGTCGGTTCGCGGTTTCACCCCAGACCAGTCCAAAGCCCTGCTGCAAGCCTCGGAAAAGATGTTGATCGCAATCCACGCCGAGGAAGCGGATTCTCTGCTGAGTGAATTCCGGGCCAGGTTGGCGCGCGTGGATCAGGAACTGACCGAAAACGACGTTCAGATCAAAAGACTGAACGATGCGATTGCGCAGCGCGCCAAGGCACCTGCGGCAGCGCACGGCGCCAACGACGCTCTGCTGCTTGGTTTGATGAGCAAGGCCAGCCAGGACCGGCAGGATCTGATGAAGCGCAAAACCGCTCTGGAAGAGCAGTTGAACCCCAATCTCTCGTTTATTTCGAAGCCGCTGGGTGACATTACCGTTTCCGACAAGCCTGTCTACCCTCTTCCGGTGCTCTTTGCGGTAACCGGCTTGGCGATCGGCTTGCTTGTCGGCCTCGGCCTCGGCTGGCTGCGCGACCTGCGTCAACGCGGTTGGCAAACATGATACCGCACGTAGCCAAATCATTCAGCGCCAGATCATCCATTTAGATGATGCCACGCTACGCCGTCGGTGACCTCCAAGGCTGTTGCGATTCGCTGCACCAGCTACTGAGCCAATTGCCGCCCGAGGCGGCGCAAGCACGTCTGTATTTCGTGGGCGATCTGATCAACCGCGGCCCGGCTTCGCTGGCGACGCTACGTGCGGTGATGGCGCTCGGCGATCGCGCGCGGGTGGTGCTGGGCAATCATGATCTTCATTTGCTGGCGGTGGCCGCTGGCGTGCGCCCGCTGCATGCTTCCGACACGCTCAGCAACATTCTCGCCGCGCCAGACCGCGACGAGTTGATTGACTGGATTCGTCACCGGCCGCTGGCGCATTTCGAGGGTGGCTTCCTGATGGTTCACGCAGGTGTACTGCCGCAGTGGGATGTGGCACAAACACTCGAACTGGCCCACGACGTCGAGCAAGAACTGCGCGGGCCGGGCTGGAAGTCGTTTCTGTCGCAGATGTTCGGGAACCAGCCCGACCGGTGGCATGCGGGGTTGACCGGGGCGGATCGCCAGCGCATTACGATCAACGCATTGACTCGGCTGCGCTTCTGCACTGCCGATGGGAAAATTGATTTCAAGGTGAAGGAAGGCGCAGGCAACGCACCGCCCGGCTTCGTGCCGTGGTTTGACGTGCCTGAGCGCAAGACCGCAGACGTTACGATGGTGTTCGGCCACTGGTCGGCGCTGGGGCTTATGCTGCGCGACAATGTGATGGGCCTCGATACCGGTTGCGTATGGGGCGGCCAGTTGACGGCGGTGAAACTGGCGACAGAGCCCGCGCAGCGAAAAGTCTATCAGGTGGCGTGCCCGCAGATACACGACCCAATGGCATTCACTGCAATGCCTGGGTCACACAGATAGGCACGGGATATCGACCAGCGGTTGATCTCGCAATTGCCGTCAACCCGTTACTCTCATCCAGCGCTGCGAATTGCCGGTCCGCCTCTCGCTTGATCAGGAAGGCACGGACGATTTGCGCTCCATGTCTGCACCTCGCCGCAGGGAATCCTGAGACGGCAGCATCCATGTTGGCATCTTCAATTTAAGAAACGGGTGCTCAACGAATCGGAACGTTACTGACGCAAACAACACCGTTGCGATCGCGACGACCGAAATGACGCACCAGTACGTGACGACCGCCATCGTGGGTATGGCGACAAAATGATTCACCAAACGCACGATCAAATACAAGACAAAATTGTGAAGCAGGTAAATGCTGTAACTGATCGCTCCCAGCACTCGCGCAGGACGGCAGGTCAGAAGCCCAAAAAGTGTATTTCCATTTGCGATCAACAAAAATGGCAAGAAAAGCAACGGAGCTGCGGCAACGCGGTAGACCGTCGGTACAAACATGGCAATACAAACGAATAATCCGACAACCACCACGGATGCAAAACGCGTCGTGGCGAATTGTTTAAGCTTGGCGCTTCGCATACCGAGCGTTGCCGCTAGCGCGCCATAGAGGAAATACCACTCAACATGGGTCTGCGAAAATAGCGCAATAAGGATTGCCGATATCAGAGCAGGCACAAGCGCTGCCCACCCCTCGGCAAACAGCGCCAGCAAAGGGAAGAGAAGATAAAACTTCCACTCGTAAACTAAAGACCAATAAACCGTATTGATCAGGAACGTGTTTTTGAATCCATTGACATCAGGATTGCCGGGAATCGTGAATGTCAGCCAGGAAACAATTTGTCTGGCGATTTCGACAAACGAAACATTCATCCGGAAATGAGTCAGGGCGAATGCTGTGATAATCAGCAATGCTGCACTGAACCAAAACATGGGAACCATGCGACACAGCCTCGACCAGAAGAACCGTTTCGCATCGAACCTCGCTCCCCCGATGAGTGCCCTATTCCAAAACAGAAAGGCAGTCACCATGAAAAACATGGCGACACCTCCCTGCCCAAAAAATGTTGCCAGCCGGGACGGAGGTACGGTCCAGCTACCTTTTAGGTAATAAAAGTAGGTAATGACGCTGTGATGAAATAAAACACCCAGGGCAAGGAAGCCCCGCAGTCCATCGATTGAGTGAAATCTCTCGCTGGCAATTTCCTGATCAATGAGCTTTTTGTAGAACGTGCATCTGGAAGCCAATAGAGATGCCACTGCCAAGAGCAGTACCGTGATCAATGCACACGGAACTATCAGAGCAATCCCGGCCAGTTGCATGATATTTGCCTGTTATTTGATTGGGTCGGATTATATGTCAGCCCGCGATGCGGGCAGGGCGTGCGGGAAATTGGCAGGTCAGCTTCAACGATAAACGCGGGATACCACTGGCTCCAGTACCTCGGCAGTTTCGACAACCGCCACCATCTCGCTCACTCCCTCTTCCCGCTGGAAACCGCACAACGCCTGCGCGACCGCCGCTTCGGCCAGCGCGGCAACCTCGCGCCGGTGGGCACCTTCCGGTATCGACAGCGGCTCGCCGATCGACAGATGCACGGTGAGCGGGGGCGCGTTCAGGATGGCGTTGATCGATTGCATCAGCGTGGTGTCGCCGGCATAGGACGGCGCCATCGATTGGCCACCGTCGGCAGCGTCGGCGTAGTACAGGCACAGTGGCTGGATCGCCTTGCCGGTGGAGGCCGGTGCATGTAGCAGATTGGCATGGAACGGCAGCAGCGTCGTGCCGTCGCTGGTGGTGCCTTCCGGGAAGACGGTCAGCGCCTCGCCGGCATCGAGCAGTTCTGCCAGGTGATGCATGACGCGCTTGGCGTCGGCGCGGCGTTCGCGCTGCAGGAAGATGGTGCCCATCTGCACGCTGAGCCAGCCGACCAGCGGCCATTGGCGAATTTCCGCCTTGGCGACGAAGCGCACCGGACGCCAGGCGTTGATGGCGAAAATATCGATCCAGGAGATGTGATTGCACACCAGCATCACGCCGCCTTCAGCCAGCGGCGCCTGCTGGTGCACGACGAGCCGCATGCCGCAGAGCTCGAGCAGTCGCGTCGACCAGGCACGGGCGCGCGTGGCTTTTTGCTCGACGCTCAAGCGCGGGAAAATGAACGCGCAGGTCAACAGCCCGCGCAGCAGGTGCGCGGCCAGTCGCAGTTTTTTGATCAGTAGCACGGTGGCGGCCCTAGCTGGATTCGCGCGGTGCGCGCTGCTCGAAGACAATCTGCCCGCCGACCAACGTGACGCGCACGCGGCCCGGCAATTCGTAACCGAGAAACGGCGTGTTATGGCCCTGACTGCGCAGCATCGCCGGCTGCACCTGCCAATGCGCTGCCGGGTCGAATACGCAGAGATCGGCCACGGTGCCTTCGGCGATTTGCCCGGCTCTCGCACCGGCGCTGCCGAGCACGTCGGCCGGCGCGCTGGTGATGCTGGCCAGCGCCTTGACCAGCGGTATGCGCATTTCATCGGCCCATTTCAAGGTGAGCGACAGCAACAGTTCGAGGCCGGTGGCGCCGGGTGATGCTTCGCCGAACGGCAGCAGCTTTTCGTCATCGTCGACCGGAGTATGATTCGAACAAACAGCGTCGATGGTGCCGTCGGCCACGCCAGCCCGAATCGCGTCGCGGTCGCGCTGCCCGCGCAGCGGCGGGGTGAGGCGGCATTGCGCATCGAAATAGCCGATGTCCATATCGGTCAGGTGCAGGTAGTTGGCGCCGACGTCACACGTCATCGGCAAACCTTCGGCCTTGGCCGCACGCATCAGGGCAACGCCGTCGGCGGACGACAGCCGGCACAGATGCACGCGGGCGCCGGTGATGCGCACCAGCTCGATGATGGTATGCAGCGCAATCGTCTCGGCGGCCACCGGCACGCCCGGCAAACCTAGCCGCGAGGCTACCGCGCCGCTGGCGGCCACGCCCCCCTTCGATAAAAATGGATCTTGCGCACGCAGCCAAAGAGTGTAGCCAAAGGTTTTGGCGTATTGCATGGCGCGCTGCAGCACTTGGGTGTCGACGATCGGCACATCCGCCTGCGAAAACCCGACACAGCCAGCCTCGGTCAGTTCGCCCATTTCGGTGATGACTTCACCCTTGAGGCCGACGGTCAGCGCGCCCAGTGGGTAAACGTGGGCCTGATTCAGGCCCCGGGCCCGAAATTTGAGCATTTCGACCAAACCGGGCTCGTCGAGCACGGGGTCGGTATCGGGCAGGCATACCAGGCTGGTCACGCCGCCAGCCACTGCCGCGGCCATTTCGGATTCGAGCGTGGCGCGGTATTCGTAGCCCGGCTCGCGCAGGCGCGCCGCCAGGTCGACCAACCCCGGGCAGATCACCAGCCCGCTGGCGTCGACGGTCTTGTTGGCGTGAAAATCGGCCGGCGCGCGGCCAATGGCGGCGATCTTGCCGGCAGCGATAAAGATATCCTGCGGCGCATCGGTGCCGCTGACGGGGTCGATCAGCCGGCCGCCCTTGAGATGAATTTTCATGGTGTTCAGTCGTTGTTGGCAGCGACGATGCTCATGACCGCCATCCGCACCGCGATACCGAAAGTCACTTGTTCGAGGATCACCGATTGCGGGCCGTCGGCCACCGCGGAGTCGATCTCGACGCCGCGGTTCATCGGCCCGGGGTGCATCACGATGGCATCGGGCCGGGCCAGCGCCAGGCGCTCCGCGGTCAGGCCATAGCGTTTGAAGTATTCGCCGGCCGAGGGCAGCAGCGCGCCGCCCATGCGCTCGTTTTGCAGGCGCAGCATGATGATCACGTCGACCCCGCGCAAGCCTTCGTTCATATCGTGAAAAACGCGCACGCCCATTTGCTCGAGCCCCGAAGGCAGCAGCGTGCGCGGGCCGATCGCGCGCACCTCGGGCACGCCGAGCGTGGTCAGCGCATGGATGTCGGAGCGCGCCACGCGCGAGTGCAGGATGTCGCCGACGATTGCCACCGTGAGCTTGGTGAAGTCCTGCTTGTGATGGCGAATCGTGTACATGTCGAGCAGCCCCTGGGTGGGGTGCGCATGCCGGCCGTCGCCGGCGTTGATGACATGCACGTGCGGCGCGCAGTGCTGGGCAATCAGGTACGGCGCGCCGGACTGCGCGTGCCTTACCACGAACATGTCGGCGTGCATGGCCGAGAGATTGTTGATGGTGTCGAGCAGCGATTCGCCCTTGCTGGTCGACGACGCGTTGATGTTCAGGTTCAGCACGTCGGCAGACAGGCGCTTGGCGGCAATCTCAAAAGTCGTGCGGGTGCGGGTGGAGTTTTCGAAGAACAGGTTGAAGACCGATTTGCCGCGCAGCAGCGGCACTTTCTTGACTTCGCGGTCGGTCACGCTGACGAACTGCTCGGCGGTGTCGAGAATGTGGGTGACAATCGCGCGCGGCAGCCCTTCGACCGTCAACAGATGCTTCAACTCGCCATTGCGGGTCAGCTGGGGGTGTCCCTTAAGCATGGCTGGCCTCCAGGCGGAATGAGAATTGGCCGGCCGGGTCTTGTTCCAGCACGAGTGTCTGGCTGCCGTCGAGCTCGATGGCCTGCCCGACGAAGCGCGCGCCGATCGGCAATTCGCGCCCACCGCGGTCGATCAGCACGGCCAGATCTATACGGCCCGGGCGACCGTAGTCATAGAGTTCGTTGACGGCCGCGCGGATCGTGCGTCCGGTGTAGAGCACGTCGTCGACCAGGAGAATGCTCTCGCCTTCGACGGCAAACGGCAGTTGCGTGGGACTGGCCTGGCTGTGCAAGCCTTTCTTGGCGTAGTCGTCGCGGTGCAGTGCCACATTGACCACGCCATACGCCGGGGCGCCGAGATCGCGGGCGAGCCGCTCGGCCAGCCAGGCGCCGCCGCTGTGAATGCCGGCCAGGGCCGGCAGGTCGGCGCCGTAAGCCTGGCGAATTTGCGCCAGCAGTGCCTGATAGAGGGATTCCGCGTTAATGGGGGGCATGTTCGTCAAAATATTGCTGCAAGATGATGCGCGCGGCTTCCGCATCGAGCGGGCCGTTGTGTCCGGGCCCGAGCGCGCTCGAGGCCGCAACCGAAGAATAACGCTCGTCGACCCAGGTGACCGGCAGGTTGAAACGTCCGTTGAGCTGGTTGCCGAAGCGCCGCGCCTGCTGCGTCATCGCATGCGGCGTGCCGTCCGGGTGGGTGGGCAGCCCGACCACCAGCGCCGTGGGCTGCCAGGCACTGATCAGCGCGCCCACTTCGGCAAAACGGGTTTCGCGATTGAGATTGGCAATGATGGTCAGGGGGCGTGCCTGGCGCAGCAAGGTGTTACCGATCGCCACACCAATACGCCTCTCGCCGTAGTCGAAAGCGAGCAGCGTCGCCTGCGCGTCGCTCATGCGTGGCCTGCCTCACCCGAGAGCATCGAGGCACTCACGCCGAGCAGCGAGAGCGCCGCCTCGAAACGCTGCGCCGGCGGCACGTCGAACACGATCATCGGGTCGGCGGCCACGGTCAGCCATCCATTGCGCGCGATTTCGTCCTCCAGCTGGCCGGCCCCCCACCCCGAATGTCCGAGCGTGAGCAGGAATCGGTTGGGCCCGCTGCCTTGCGCGACAGCCTCCAGCACATCCTTGGAGGTGGTCATTTCGAGTCCGCCGGGCACCGCCAATGACGACGTATATTGCGCGCCGCTCGCCTCGTGAAGCACGAAACCGCGTTCGGTCTGGACCGGTCCGCCGAAATAGACGGGCTGATGCGCCAGCGGTTCGATTTCCAGCTTCAAGTCGAGCCGCTCGAAGAGAGCCTGCAAGTCGATGTCGGTCGGCCGGTTGATGACCAGGCCGATCGCACCGCGCTCGCTATGCTCGCACAGGTACACGACGGTGCCGGAAAAAGTGGGATCGGCCATGCCGGGCATGGCGATGAGAAACTGATTGGTCAGGTTGATTTGATCGTTCGGCATAACGCCAATTCTAACAAAGCCCGGCGGCCCGCCAAGGCAAGGGGGTCGGCCTTGCGCCGAGGCGCGTTTGCGATGTCCTTACGGGGACTTTAGCACGGATTGCGGCGCATGATGGCCGCGCCGGGCCCTTGTTTTGCGGATGGCAGGCTAGATTTTGCGGCGCAGCATCGCCTCGCGCGCCGCGGCCAGTTCGTCGACCTGTTTGGGCCGTGGCTCGGGATAGGTATCGGCGGCGAATTGATGCAGCATGCCGTGCAAAGTTTGCGCCGCGTTGGCCGCCAGTTGGGGCCAGGCCTCGCCGGGCGCCAGCCCGTGCCGCTCGGCGCTGTCGCCCACGGCACCGAGCGCCGCCGCGAGCCGGGCCACCGAAGCCAGGCCGACGCGATGCGCATGGCGGGCAAGGGCGAAGGCCGCCGCCGGCCCCGGCAAAGCGGGCAGCAGGGCATCGGCCTGGTCGAGAAAGGCGGCGCCGGCTTCTTGCTGTACCGCCAGCGGACCGACCGTGCGCCACTGACGGCTGAGCGGGGTCTCGTCGGTCGGGGTCGGGACGTCCACCGGGCGAGCCATCAGCGGCTGCAGCATGCCGAAATCGCATAAAACGGCCTGGTTCGCCGGTGCGGGGGCCTCGGCATCCGCGATGGCAAGCTCGGTCAGGGTTTGTCGCACAAGGGCCGGATCGACTTCGCCACCGCCGGCATCACCTTGCAGTTGGCGGCCCAGGGTCAGGTTCATTTGGGCGCACAGGCGCTTGAGCGACAGTGTGACGGGGCGACCGGCCAAGGCGCGCAGGGCCGTTTCGGCCAATCGCCAATAATCGAGCACGGTGTCGGTCGCGGCAAGGTCCCGCGCGCACCCGGCCAGCGCATCGAGCGCCTCGCCGCCGGCGCTCGCGTCTTGCAGCATCGGCAGCAGCGCGCGCTCGAAACGATTGCGCACAGCGCGCGGCTCAGCCGGCGCGGACCAGCGTGCCGCCGCGATCGGCCAGCCGGCGAGTTGCCCGGCAATCGCCGAGGGCGACGCAGCGCCGGGCGGCACACCCGCATGCCAAATAGCCTGTTCAAACTCGCGCAGCGCGTTGCGCAGCGGGTCGGTCAGGGGGGTGGGGCCGTAAGCTGCCTCGGCAATGGCGCGCACCAGCGACTCGCCCTGCTGGTGCCAGTCGGCATGGCCGGTGTTCTGAAGGATGCGGTTGGCGCGTCGCAGCGGCGGCAGCACGGCGCCCGGCCCCTCGCCCGCCCAGACTTCGGAGGCAGCATTCAAGGCCTGTTCGACATCCGGCAAGCGCCACAATGGGGCTTCCGGCGTCAGCGTGTCGGCGCGGATCGCCAAGGGACTCTCCCTGCTTCGGCGCCAGGCGGCGCCGCCCCGGAGGTTATGGATCTGGCTGTTCTGAAATGCTTTGCTGTGAATTCACCATCGAGACTGCCGGGCCAGCACGCCGCGCGCGTCGGCCCGGGGCAGCCTAGATCTCGACCATCTCGAAGTCTTCCTTGCGTGCACCGCACTCCGGGCAAGTCCAGTTGATCGGCACGTCTTCCCAGCGCGTGCCGGGTGCGATGCCTTCTTCCGGCAATCCGGCGGCTTCGTCATAAATCCAGCCGCAAATCAGGCACATCCAGCTTTTGTATTCCATGTTTCTTCAGTGTTTTCGTGCGGAGCAAGTCACGCTGTGGCGCTCATCGGAGCGCTGGCAGGGCGCGTTGCAGATTCGTTTTAAATCGCCGCTTATGCGATGACCGTTCCGTTACAATCGGTTCAGGCGAGATGGTACCGTGGAACCCGCCGCCTGAACAGACCGCTCCGGCTCAAGAATAGAGATATGCCCAACGACGCGCCCCCCCTGATATTGACGTTTGGCCCGGCCGACCCTACTGGCGCCACCGGCGTGCAGGCCGACATCCTTACCTTTGCCAGTATGGGCGGGTACGGTGTCTCGGTGCTGACGGGCTATACGCTGCAAGACTCCCGCACCTGCGACGACGTGGTCGCGGTCGACGCGGAGCTGATTGCCGACCAGGCCCGCATGCTGCTCGAGGACATGCCGATCGCGGCCTTCAAGGTCGGTGGCACGATTCGCGCGGAAAATGCCAGCGCAATCGCCGAGGTCGTCTCCGACTACGACGACATGCCGCTGATCCTGGCGCCGGACTTCACGCTGCCCGGCGAACATCTGCTGAGTGCAGACGAGTTGCGCGAGGCCACCGCGACGCTGCTGGCGCCGCAAACCACGGTACTGGTCGCCAGCCATGCGTCGATCCTGCTGCTCGCGCAACCCTTCCTGGATGCCGACAATGCCCCGCTGGACGAAGCCATCGGCGTATTGCTGGAGCACGGCTGCGAGTATGTGCTGGTCACCGATTCCGGCACGCAGCAGGTGATCAACACCTTGCACGGCGAGACCGGCCTGGTCCGGCAGGACACCTGGGAGCGCATGCCCTATCCGGTGGCCGGCGCGACCGACACGCTGGCGGCGGCCATCACGGCACTGCTTGCCAGCGGTCTCGAGCCGCCGGCGGCCGTGCGCGAGGCGCAGGAGTATCTGCAGCAGGTGATGCTCAATGCGTTCCGGCCCGGCATGGGGCGGTACTTTCCGGATCGCTTCTTCTGGGCGCGTGGCGACGAGAGCGAGGCGGACGAGACGGGTGACTCGGGAGAGTCATCGGGTTCGTGAGCGCCGCTGCACCGGCCGGCGCGGCGGCTAACCTGGTGCCGCGGTGCGCAGGTTGGCAGCGCGCGGCGCGCCGTAGCGCTGCTCCAGTTGACGCACGAACGGCTGCAACCTGTCGCCCTGCGCGCGGCACAAACGCAGCAGATTGCGATATTCCACCGCAAAGGCGGCGCCAGCCAGTGACTTCAAACGCGCGACATTGAGCAGTGCTGGCTCGTCGCGGCCGGCCAGCGCCAGCAGTACGACGTAGCGCTCGATCAGCACATTGCTGGCGCCCAAGGTCAGCGCCTGGCGGTGCGCGGCGATCTTGGCATCGAGCTGGTTGGAGTCGAGCACCAGCGACTCAGTCACGGCGTAGTCGCCGTACGAGGTGAAGAACCGCGCCGGATGCTGGCGGTAGGCCTCGATGCGGCCGGCTTCGTAAGCGACCTCGACGCGCTGGTAGTCCTGATACAGATACCCCAGCACAGCCATCGCGGAAATCACGACACCGACATGGAATCCCCACGTGATGTCAGGCTTGACGCGCAGCAGCGTGCGCGGCTCGGTGAAACCGATCAAAAACATGACGGGCAGCAGAAAGAACGCATACTGCTGCGGATATTCGAGCATCGCGTGCACGCTCAACACGCCAATGAGCAGCAAGGCGAAAACGCCGGGGGCGTCGCGGGTGCTGCGCAGCGCGCGCCACAGCCAAAACAGCAGCGGCACGAGAATCAGCAATGCGCCGATCAGGCCGGTCTTGGCTAGTACGTCGAGCACGACATCGTGGGCATTGTTGGCCATCGCGACAGTGCCAAGATGGTCAGCCAACAAAAACTGCTGGTTAATGAACTCCCCCCAACCACCGCCCAGCCATGGATGCTTGAAAAAGATTGCCAATGCATAGCGCCAGATGTTCAGTCGATCGGAAATTTGCGCACTATTGTGAAAGCGCTCGATCGCCGTGCCAGCCAGTTGCCACGCAAAGCGGTCATTGAGCCAAAGGACGCCCTGGGTGGCCACGGCCAGCACCACCGGCAGCGACAGCGGCACGAGCCAGCGGGCGGTGCGGCGCGGCGGCACCCGCCTGGGTTGAAACTCATCGCGGCCGAGCCACAGGCCGAACGCCGCTATCACCACGACTTGAACCCACGGCGTGCGCGATACCGTCAGCGCCTGCCCCGCGCACAGCAACAGGGTCGTCAGCAGCCAGACGGGCCAGCGAATCCGGCGCAAATGCCAGAGGTAAAGCGCGGCCGCGCAACCGAACGACAGATAGGTGGCAACGTGGTTCGGCTGGTACATGTTGGCGAACAGCCGCCGCCCCTGCACGCCGGTAAATTGCGCCACCACCCATGAAAAATGCGCTTCGAGGCGGGCGGCCTGCACGAACAGGCAGAACACCGAGAACAGCCCGCCGGCCACCAGCGCGTAAGCGGACCAGCGCATCAGCACGGCACGCCAGCCAAGCCGGCTTGCCCAAAACCCCGCGTGCATGACGGTGATCATCGCCAATCCGTACAGCAAGCCGATGACGATCATCAGCGGCTGGGTCAGAGGCAGCAGCCACAGCTGGAGCATCAAGACTGCGATGAATCCAAGCGGCGCCAGCACGGCGCGCGGCGGTTGCAGCAATTGCCTGTCACGCTGGCCGACAGCAATGACTAGGAGCCCTACGAGAACCGCCCATAGAAAGAAGGCCAGGCTTTCGGCGTAGAACGTCGAAATCGGGTAGGTGTGCCAGACCAGATTGAACGGCAGACTCCAGCACAACGCCAGAATCAGGCCGATGCTCGACAGCATGAGGGGGGGGAACAAGGGCGGCTTTCCTGCGGGGGCAAAAGTGCAAGGATACAAAAAAAGCGCTTGGTTCAGAAGCGCTCTTTTTAGCCTGACTCCTGGCTCAGCCCTTTTTGGGCCGGCATTCGGCCGGTGCGTATTTCGGATCGAGCGTGGCGGCGCTGTTCGCGCCATCCTTGGACTCGCATGTCCAGCCGATTTGACCGGACGGGGTCTTGCCGGCCGTCAGCGCCCCTGGGGCCGCATCATTGCCATAGGCGGCCTTGGGTGTGAGCACGAGGGTGCCATTGCCGGCGCGCTCGGTATAGGTAATGGTGATGGTGCCGTTGGTGTCGTTGGTAGCGATGGAGGCGACGTTGTCGGTGGCCATAGGCGGCGTCCAGCCGGCGGCCAGGTGCGGCGCGCCGAGCATGGCGTTCTCGGTCACGGCGGCTTTGGCGGACGATGCCAGCGACATGCCTTCCATCACGCGCGCGCGGATCAGATAATTTTGAAAGGCCGGCACGGCCACAGTGACCAGGATACCGATGATCGCGAGGACGATCATCAGCTCAATCAACGTAAAGCCGCGCGAGTCGGGCTGCTTACGTCGTAAGGTACAGCGATGCTTCATGCAATATCTCCGTGTCAGATCATATGCGCACGGGGAGAAATCCCCCAAAACCGGGCGGAGTATGCCACACCCGCCCTTCAGGCTCTCTGCCCTGGGTCAAACATCGGACAAATCCAGCCGTCATCGGCAATGCTACTCGGCGGATGTTTTCTCACCCGGCCGGCGGCGCTGCATGCGGCTTTTCATGACCAGTCCGACGAGCACCACGCCAACCGCGCCGAGAACCGATCCGATATAGTGCACGTTCTCGCCGGCCAGCACCGGCCAGTGTTTGACGCCCGGATCGGTGACGATGAGGCCGCCGGCGATCCAGCCGAGCAAGGCCGCGCCGAGCGTGATGATGATCGGAAATTTGTCGAGCAGCTTGAGCACCAGTTGGCTGCCCCACACAATCAAGGGGATGCTGACCACGAGCCCGAACACGATCAGGAATACACGATGCTCCTCGGCCGCACCTTCAGCGGCGCCGGCGATGGCGATCACGTTGTCGAGACTCATCACCAGGTCTGCAACGATGATCGTTTTGATCGCGGCGACCAGGCGGTCGGCCGGTTCGATCTTGCCGTGCGCGTCGTGCTCGGGCAGCAACAGCTTGACGCCGATCCACAGCAGCAGCAACCCGCCGGCCATCTTCAGGAAGGGAATATTCAACAGCGCGACGGCGAATACGATCAGGATCACGCGCAGGAGAATTGCGCCGGCCGTGCCCCACAGCACACCCTGCAAGCGCTGCGACGACGGCAGATTGCGGCATGCCAGTGCGATGACGACGGCATTGTCGCCACCGAGCAGAATATCGATGACGATGATTTGAAGTACTGCCGCCCAGTTGAGTGAAGCAAAAAAATCGATCATGCGGTGAAAGGTTCTCCCTGAGGTTGTATCAGGGATTCTACCTGCTCACTGCTCGAAGTGAGGTGAGCGGGCACACGCGCATAAATAAAAACGAGGGAGCCCGCGCCGCGGATTCCCTCGCTTTTTTGCAGACCCGCCTGCCGCCGGCCAACCACGCCGACGACGGGCCAGGCTAACGCGCTTTACAGCACCGACTTGAGCAAACGGCCCATTTCGGACGGGTTCTTCGTGACTTTGATGCCGCACGACTCCATGACCGCCAGTTTTTCCTGCGCCGTGCCCTGGCCGCCGGAAATGATCGCGCCGGCGTGGCCCATGCGCTTGCCCGGGGGCGCAGTCACGCCCGCGATAAAGCCGACCACCGGTTTCTTCATGTTGTCCTTGGCCCACAGCGCCGCGGTTTCTTCATCCGAGCCGCCGATTTCGCCGATCATCACGACGGCGTCGGTTTCGGGATCGTCGTTGAACATCTTGAGCACGTCGATGTGCTTCAGGCCGTTGACCGGATCGCCACCGATACCCACGGCCGACGACTGGCCCAGACCCAGCGCGGTGAGCTGGCCAACGGCTTCATAGGTCAGCGTGCCCGAGCGGCTGACGACACCGATGCGGCCCTTCTTGTGGATATGGCCCGGCATGATGCCGATCTTGAGTTCGTCGGGCGTGATCACGCCCGGGCAGTTCGGTCCGAGCAGGATCGTCTTGCGGTTCTCACGGCGCATGCGCTCCTTGAGTTCCACCATGTCGCGCACGGGAATGCCTTCGGTGATGCAGATCGCCAGGTCCAGGTCGGCTTCGACGGCTTCCCAGATCGCGGCCGCGGCGCCCGCCGGCGGCACATAGATGACCGATACGGTCGCGCCGGTTTGCGCCTTCGCTTCCTTGACCGAGCCGAAGATCGGAATCCCTTCGAAATCCTCGCCGGCGCGCTTGGGGTTCACGCCCGCCACATAGGCGGCCTTGCCGTTGGCGTACTCGCGGCACGTGCGGGTATGGAATTGACCGGTCTTGCCGGTGATGCCCTGCGTGATGACTTTGGTGTCTTTATTGATCAGAATCGACATTGCTTGATTTCCTTCATCCGGTTGCCCGGCAGCCTGCCCGCACGCCACGCGTGGCGCATCGGCCGGCTGCCCGCTTCATAGTTCGCTCAGTTGCCCTTGGCGGCCGCCACCACTTTCTGTGCGGCTTCTTCCATGCTGTCGGCGGAGATGATCGGCAGGCCGGATTCGGCCAGCATTTTCTTGCCGAGGTCTTCGTTGGTGCCCTTCATGCGCACCACCAGCGGCACCTTCAGCGACACGGCCTTGGAAGCGGCGATGACGCCTTCGGCGATCACGTCGCAGCGCATGATGCCACCGAAGATGTTGACCAGAATTGCCTTCAGTTCCGGGTTCTTCAACATGATCTTGAACGCTTCGGTCACCTTCTCGGTCGTGGCACCGCCGCCGACGTCGAGGAAGTTGGCCGGCTCGCCGCCGAACAGCTTGATGGTGTCCATGGTCGCCATTGCCAGACCGGCGCCGTTGACCAGGCAGCCGATGTTGCCTTCGAGCGAAATGTAGGCCAGATCGAACTTGGAAGCTTCGACTTCGGCCGGATCTTCTTCGTCGAGATCGCGATAGGCGACGATTTCCGGATGACGGAACAGCGCGTTCGAATCGAAGTTGAACTTGGCATCGAGGGCGATGACCTTGCCGTCGCCGGTCACGATCAGCGGATTGATTTCAGCCAGCGACGCGTCGGTTTCCCAGAATGCCTTGTAGAGGCCTTGCAGCGCGGCGCGACCTTGCGGCACCGAAGCTTCGGGGATGCCGATCTTGCGCGACAGGTCGTCGGCATCGGCGTCGGTCAGGCCTTGCGCCGGATTCACGTAGACCTTGTGGATCAATTCGGGGGTCTTGGCGGCCACTTCTTCGATTTCCATGCCGCCTTCGCTCGAGGCCATCACGCAGACTTCCTGCGTGACGCGATCGACGACCAGACCGACATACAGTTCTTTCTTGATGTCGGCACCCTCTTCGACCAGCAGACGGCGCACTTTCTGGCCTTCGGGGCCGGTCTGGTGCGTCACTAGTTGCATGCCAAGGATCGCGTTCGCGTATTCGCGCACCTGATCCATCGACTTGGCCACCTTGACGCCGCCGCCCTTACCGCGGCCGCCTGCGTGAATCTGTGCCTTGACGACCCACACCGCGCCGCCCAGTTGCTCGGCCGCCTTGACGGCCTCGTCCACGGAAAAGCACGGGATGCCGCGCGGCACCGCGACCCCGAATTTTCGGAGAATTTCCTTGCCTTGGTACTCGTGAATCTTCATGCGTGATTCCCTTCTTGCTGAGTTGGATGGTTCGGATCAATCGGGCGAACGGAGGCCACCATCCCGGCCTCATTGGGCGCCTTGGGGTGTTCGTTCACTCGTTCGGGAGCGCGGTGGTTATACCAGCGCGGGTAATAGCGGCGCACGGCTTCGCCTTCGAATTTGAGCGCGTGGCACCGGTCGAGCTGGAAGGGCGGCGCGGCATTGTCGTCGGCGCTTCCAGCCGTATCGCGGGTGTTGATGACCTCGCCGGCAAACGCCTGGATGGCAGCCGTCGGCAAAACACCGCATAGTTCGGTCAAGTGGGTACAACCGGCTTTGCCGGCGAGTCGTTCCTGGACGGCTTTGCGGAATCCCCGGCCAAGATTCAGGCCGATCAGTTGCCGGTAGGCCGGACCAATTTGATCGCAAATCCCCGGATAGGGCACCCAGTCGGAAACCGCTTCGGCTTCTCGCACATTGAGCGCCTCATCGATCGTCACGCGCAGCCAGAGTTCGTGCACTGGAGAGCCTTGCGGGCGAACGCCGGTGGCGAGGACGAAATCACGCGCCTTGTGGTCGGTCAAACAGGCTTCGATGTCCCACAAGCCGTCGTCGCGCGCGTACGCTTCGACACGGATCGTGCGGAGATGATGCGGGGTACGGGGGGCGGGCTCGGAGAGCGGCATGCGGAAATGAGAGGCATGAGCGCGGAAAGGACATGATTTTAGCACAGGACGGCCGGAACCCCTCCTGAGCGGCACGTCAGCCGGGCAAGGGTGCCCTGGCAACCGATCGCTCAATCGTCGAAATCGGCGCCGCGCACGACCTTGCGGATCACACCCTGGGAAAACCCCCGCCCGGCCAGGAAGCGCATTTGCCGGGCGCGCTCCTGCGGCGAGTCCGCCGGCTGGCCGAACTTTTTTTGCCAGACGGCCTGGGCCCGTTCGAATTCAGTACCGCGCAGCCGCTCGGCAACATCGCTGACCGCCTGCGGATCGAGCGCATGCTGCTTGAGTTCGCTGACGATGCGGGAGGTGCCGAGCCTGGAAGCCCGGCGATTGACGACGCTTTCCGCGAAGCGCTGATTGGAGAGGAGGTTCTCTTGCTCGAGGAGATCGAGCAGTGCGTCGAGTTCTTCTTGACTGTCGGCATGCGGCGCGAGCTTGCGCCGCAGCTCGAGCCGGCTATGCTCGCGGCGCGCCAGATAAGCCAACGCCCGGCCTTTGAGGCTCAGGCCGGGACGTCGGCTCGCGTTTTCCGTTTTGGGCGGCGAATCACCCTGCGCCGCATCGGTGACTTCGGTCGGTCGACGATACGGCCTGCGCGACATCATTTAGGCGTCGTCTTCCTCGAGCACTTCGCTCTGCGGCATGGCGATGACACCCAGGGATTCACGCACCTTGTTTTCGATTTCCCGGGCGATTTCCGGATTTTCCTTGAGGAATTCACGGGCGTTGTCTTTGCCCTGGCCGATTTTCTCGCCCTTGTAGCTATACCAGGCACCCGCCTTCTCGACGATCTTGGCAGTAACGCCGAGATCGATGATTTCGCCTTCGCGCGAAATGCCGGCACCGTAGAGAATATCGAAAATCGCCTCGCGGAACGGCGGCGCGACTTTGTTCTTGACGACCTTGACTCGGGTTTCCGAGCCGATCACTTCGTCTGCTTTCTTGATCGCGCCGATCCGGCGGATATCAAGGCGCACCGACGCGTAGAACTTGAGCGCATTGCCACCAGTGGTGGTTTCAGGGTTGCCGAACATGACACCGATCTTCATGCGGATCTGGTTGATGAAGATCACCATGCAGTTCGTGCGCTTGATCGTGCCGGTGAGCTTGCGCAGCGCCTGCGACATCAGACGGGCTTGCAGACCGGGCAGCGAATCGCCCATTTCACCTTCGATTTCCGCCTTGGGCACCAGGGCGGCCACCGAGTCGATGACGATCAGGTCGATCGAGCCAGAGCGCACCAGCGCATCGGCGATTTCGAGCGCCTGTTCGCCGGTGTCCGGCTGGGAGATCAGCAGATCGGACGTGACCACGCCCAGCTTGCCGGCATATTGGATGTCCAGCGCATGCTCGGCGTCGATGAAGGCGCACGTGCCGCCGATTTTCTGCATCTCGGCGATCACCTGCAGCGTCAGCGTGGTTTTGCCGGACGACTCCGGGCCGTAAATCTCGACGACCCGGCCGCGCGGCAGGCCGCCCACGCCCAGAGCGATGTCCAGGCCCAGCGACCCGGTGGACACGACTTGGATGTCGGGTGCGACCTCACCGTCTCCCAGGCGCATGATCGAACCCTTGCCGAACTGCTTTTCGATTTGCGCGAGGGCCGCGGCCAGTGCCTTGCCTTTTTCGGCAGTCAGGCCAGCAGGCGCTTTCTTGCTATCTTCCATGAATCGTCCTTTGCTATGATGAGGCGGCGGTGCAGCGGGATGAGGGCACGCTTTTGGGTACTGTATAAAAAAACAGTGTTCTTTGCAAGCGTTTGCGCTGATAAAACCCCAAAACCGGCCGAACTCAGGTCGTTTTCAGAGAGCATATCAGGGTCATGCGGATTCTAATCGCCGAAGACGACAGTATTTTGGCCGACGGTCTGACGCGTTCGCTGCGCCAGACCGGCTACGCGGTCGACCACGTCGCCACCGGCCTGGCGGCCGATTCGGCGCTGGCCGCGCAAACCTTCGATTTGCTGATTCTCGATCTGGGGCTGCCCAATCTTTCCGGGCTGGAGGTCCTGCGCCGTCTGCGCGCGCGCCATTCGCACCTGCCGGTGCTGATCCTGACGGCGGCCGACAGCATCGATGAGCGCGTCAAGGGGCTTGACCTCGGTGCGGACGACTATATGGCCAAGCCGTTCGCCCTGGCCGAACTGGAGGCGCGCGTGCGGGCGCTGACGCGGCGCGGCCCGGGCGGTGGCGCCACGGTGATCCAGCATGGTCCGCTCAGTTTCGATCAGGTCGGCCGCATTGCCTATCTGAACGATCAGATGCTCGACCTGTCGGCGCGCGAACTGGAATTGCTCGAAGTCCTGTTGCTGCGCACCGGCCGGCTCGTCTCCAAGGAACAATTGGTGGACCACCTGTGCAGTTGGGGCGAGGAAGTCAGCAACAACGCGATCGAAGTCTATATGCATCGCCTGCGCAAGAAAATCGAATCGAGCGGCGTGCGTATCGCCACCATTCGCGGGCTCGGCTATTGCCTCGAGAAACTCTCCGCCAGCCCCGTCGGCGCGGTCTGAACCCACGCACCACACCGGCTGTCCATGCGCTCTTTCGATCATGCAGTCCGCCAGACGGACGAGCCCCTGCCGGACCACCCCGGCCAGACCTACGACTTCGCGCCGCCCGACGAATCCGAGCCGCGCTCGCCGTCGCGCTCGCTGTTCGGCGAAATACTCGACTGGATGCTGGCACCGTTGCTGCTGCTGTGGCCGCTGAGCCTGGCGGTCACCTATCTGATCGCCCAGTCGATCGCCAACGGCCCGTTCGATCACACGCTGCAAACCAATGCCTATGTGCTTGCGCAACAAGTGCACCGCGACGGCGCCCGGGCCTCGCTCGCGCTGTCGCCCGCTGCGCTCGATTTCCTGCGCGCCGACAGCGCCGGCCAGATCTACTATCAGGTGCTGGGCGCGCACGGCGAACTGTTGGGCGGCACGCCCGACTTGCCGCTGCCGCCGGAAGATGCGCACTCCCCGACCGGCGTCGTGCATCTGCGCGACGGCACGCTCAAAGGCAACGACATCCGTATCGCCTATCTTTATGTCCAGTTGCCGCCAGCCACCCCCGGTGTGGCCATTGAGCCGGGCACGAGCGCTCTGGTGCAAGTCGGCGAGACGCTCGAGCGCCGCAACCGCCTGGCCAACGCGATCATCAAAGGCGTGATTCTGCCGCAATTCATCGTACTGCCGCTGGCGATCGTCCTGGTGTGGTTTGGCCTCACGCGCGGCCTGGCGCCGCTGCATGCGCTGCGCGAGCATATTCGCGCGCGCCGGCCCGACGATTTGTCTCCGCTTCAGGCCGAGCGCGCGCCGCCGGAAATCGCGCCGCTGGTCGGCTCGCTCAATGAATTGCTGGGGCGCCTCGAGCAAAGCATGCAGATGCAGCAACGTTTTATTGCCGATGCCGCTCATCAGCTAAAGACGCCGCTGGCCGGATTGCGCACTCAGGCAGAGCTCGCCCTGCGCCAGCTTTCGCCTGACGAATTGCGGCGCTCGCTGTCGCAAATCGCGGCCAGTTCGGAGCAGGCCGCGCGCCTGGCCAATCAGTTGCTGGCCCTGGCACGCACGGAAAACAGCGCGCGCGATCCGTCGGCCTTCAGTGCCATCCCGCTCGACGCGCTCACACGCAACGCGGTACAGGATTGGTTTGAGGCCGCCCGCGCGCGGCAGATCGACCTCGGCTATGAGGCGCCGGCCCAGCCGCTGACGCTGACCGGTCATGCGCTGATGCTGCGCGAGATGCTGAATAACCTGATCGACAACGCGATTCGCTATACCCCCGTGGGCGGCAGCGTAACCGTGCGCCTGCGTCCGGCTGCCGACGGCGAGTCCGTGCTCATCGAAGTCGAGGATACCGGCCCCGGCATCCCGATTGCCGAACGCGAACACGTGTTCGAGCGCTTTTATCGGATTCTCGGCAGCGGCAGCGACGGCAGCGGCCTGGGGCTGGCCATCGTGCGCGAGATCGTTCAGATTCATCGTGGCGACATCGTCATTGCCGAGCCACACCCGCCCCACCCGGGCACGACGAGCGGCACGCTCATACGCGTGAGCCTGCCGCTCGCTCCGGCACCGACGACTTCCCCGCCCGCCGTGCCGTCGTAGCCGGCACCCCCAGTACTTTTCGTCTTTGGCGCATCGTCAGTTTTGCGTCAGTTTCACGTCAGCGCCCGGTAAGGTTGCCAGCCAATAATCGACGGGACGGCTTGATCGTCGATTCATATCCATAAATAAATATATCTGGAGACAACCTCATGGCAACCGCCACCCTTGCTGCTGCCCGCGCGCCGATGACACGCGAGGAACGCAAAGTCATTTTCGCCTCGTCGCTCGGCACCGTGTTCGAATGGTACGACTTCTATCTCGCCGGCTCGCTGGCCGCGTATATCAGCAAGCACTTCTTCTCGGGGATCAATCCGACGGCGGCTTTCATTTTCACGCTGCTGTCGTTCGCCGCCGGCTTCGCGGTGCGGCCATTCGGCGCGCTCGTGTTCGGCCGCCTGGGCGATCTGGTCGGGCGCAAATATACGTTCCTGGTCACCATCACCCTGATGGGTCTCTCGACGCTGGTGGTCGGCCTGTTGCCCGGCTATGCGTCATGGGGCATTGCCGCCCCGGTCATTTTCATCGGCATGCGCCTGCTGCAGGGCCTGGCGCTCGGCGGCGAATATGGCGGCGCCGCCACTTACGTCGCCGAGCACGCCCCGGCGGGTCGCCGCGGCGCCTACACCGCGTGGATTCAAACCACCGCAACGCTCGGCCTGTTTCTCTCCCTGCTGGTCATCCTCGGCACCCGCACTGTGCTCGGCGAGGATGCGTTCGGCGCCTGGGGCTGGCGCGTGCCGTTCGTGCTGTCGATCGTGCTGCTGGCCGTCTCGCTCTGGATCCGCTTGCAATTGAACGAATCGCCTGCCTTCAAGCGCATGAAGGAGGAAGGCAAGACCTCCAAGGCGCCGTTGACCGAATCGTTCGGCCAATGGAAAAACCTGAAAATCGTCATCCTCGCGCTGATCGGCCTGACCGCTGGACAAGCCGTGGTGTGGTACACGGGGCAGTTCTATGCGCTCTTTTTTATGACGCAAACGCTCAAGGTCGACGGCAATACCGCCAACATCCTGATCGCGCTAGGGTTGCTCATCGGCACGCCGTTTTTCATTGTGTTCGGCGCACTGTCGGATCGTATCGGGCGCAAGCCGATCATCATGACCGGCTGCCTGATCGCCGCGCTCACCTACTTCCCGCTCTTCAAGGCACTCACCCATTACGCCAATCCGGCGCTGGAAGCGGCGTTGGCGCGCGCGCCGAT
The DNA here is from genome assembly GCF_001931675.1 of Pandoraea thiooxydans. Classification (NCBI taxonomy): domain Bacteria; kingdom Pseudomonadati; phylum Pseudomonadota; class Betaproteobacteria; order Burkholderiales; family Burkholderiaceae; genus Pandoraea; species Pandoraea thiooxydans. The sequence goes on from NZ_CP014839.1 coordinate 3,332,299, forward strand.
CACCGTGATCGCCGATCCCGGCGAATGCTCGTTCCAGTTCAATCCGGTCGGCACTTCCAAATTCACCAGTTCCTGCGATATCGCCAAGAGCACCCTCGCCAAAGCCGGGCTGAACTACAGCAACGAGGCCGCGCCGGCCGGCAGCATTGCGCAGGTGAAGATCGGCGACAAGATCATCACCGCGTATAACGGCAAGGACGCCGACGCCAAAGCCAAGGCGAAAGAGTTCGACCAGGCGATGACCTCGACGCTGAAAGCGGATGGCTATCCGCCCAAAGCCGACCCGGCCCAGATGAACAAACCGATGATCGTCGTGATCCTGGCCATCCTGGTGATTTTCGTGACGATGGTCTACGGCCCGATCGCCGCCATGCTGGTCGAGATGTTCCCCACCCGCATCCGCTATACGTCGATGTCGCTGCCCTACCACATCGGCAACGGCTGGTTCGGCGGCTTTCTGCCCGCCACCGCGTTTGCCATCGTCGCGGCGCGCGGCGACATCTATTCCGGGCTGTGGTACCCGATCATCATCGCGCTGGTCACCTTCGTGATCGGAACGCTGTTCATCAAGGAAACCAAAAACACCGATATCTACGCCCAGGACTAGCGCGCAAGCCCGGAAGAATCGCCCGGGCAAAGCCGGCCTGAGAAAGCCGCATTTGGTTGTTGACTTTGCCAGGCCGCGTTCTTATAATCGCCCGTCTACGGCGAATTAGCTCAGTTGGTTAGAGCGACGGAATCATAATCCGCAGGTCCGGGGTTCGAGTCCCTGATTCGCCACCACGCATTACCAAAACTGCGCGCTTCCGAAAGAAGCGCGCAGTTTTGCTTTGGGTCCTTGAAAATCAAGGACTTGGCGAAGATATAAACCCGTCTCTCTAGGCTGCTTGGTGCTACATCGAACTGCTACAGTGGACGCCCCGGCGTCCGGCTTCGGTGGCACAAGGACAACCTTGCCCCTGAGAGGACACCATGCCTTTGCAACATTGCCTGACGACCCGCCGCCAGTCCGTGGTTCCCCAGTTCCCGACGTTCCATCCCGGCAGACCTGCAGCAGCTTTTTGGCCAATTCGAGCTCGGTGGCTCGCTTCATACCTGCGAAAAGGCCGATGCCAAGCGCCGGCAATATGCGCTCGTTGCCGCCACAGATAGCCTCTTCGAAGATGCCCGAATGCTGCGCGCGACCGGCTCGGCAAACCGGGACGCCCTCCTGCACGAATTTGCCCGGCAACGCTAACTCATCTGCGCCGGTCGGACTGTGCGTTATTCGGCTTCGCCCGAGGCTGCGATCGAAGCCGGTGACGCGCCGGCCGAGGGCCAGTTGCCCTGCTGGCCGGCGGTCTATGACGAAGTCTTCTCCTCAGACGCACACCCCGCCATCAAGGCCCATTTCAGCCTCAAGCCGTCGATGATTCCACGACTATTTGCTCTTCGGCGCGCGGTCATGCTCCAGGGAGATGATGTACTGCGCTCCACCGACTCACGCGAGGACGTGCGAGCCATGAGCGTAGGACTGGCTGAACTCGAACAGGACATCACGGACGACATCGCCCGCGACGACACGTCTGCCATTCGTGAAGAAGCACTTACCCCCGCATCTTCACCCGGCCGCGCCTGTTAGACGCCAAAAGTCTCACCTGATGCAGCGCGATATCTCCCGCGATGCGTCCCATCTCCGGTGCACCTTGCAATGCGCGGCGAAAGGTCTGGCCTTATGGGCTCATTACGGTCGACTTCGGCCCGAACCGACCTGCGAGCGACTTCAGGGCAGTTTGGCTAGCAGCTTGATGAAGTTGCGCTTTGCGCGATACGCTGCCCGAATCTCTTCCAGTTCACGGGTGAATTCCGAACGTTCATCCAACCTCGCCCGCAACATGCCGATGGCCCGCACGATTTCAAACGCCTCGTCATATCGGGCGTTGCGCGTACCGCTCTCGGCAGCAACCGGCAGCAGCCTGTGATAAAGGGCAATGGCGTCGTGCGGGTGGGTCTTGCCACGGACAGCGGCCATTTCCGGCCATAGCTGCATTACGACCGGTCCGCCGGTAAACGTTTCCCATGCGGCGTCGTTCTCTTTTCCAGCAAGAAGAATCCTGACCAGTTCGGTCCGCGTCGACCGCTGCCAGACATTGCGCTTCGATTTTGCAGCGGCCTCCTCTTCCCTGACCAGCGCCCAAAGGTGCGTAAGAGTGCGCTCCCGCGTCTCATCATGCCTGCCAGTAGCCGTGGCAACCTTCATCAAGGCGGGAAACGCCTCGGCTGTCGGGCGCATTTCGAAGCGGCGCCACGCGAACGCATCGGCCTTGTCGAATTCACTGCGACGCAGATACGCGTCGATACAGAAGTCGAGCAGGCGCTGGTCATGGCTCTTGCCGGACTCCTTGATGCCGCGCTCGGCCCAGGCGAGCCCTTCATCCGGGCGACCGTGCTTGACACAAAGCTCGGCCACCAGCAGAAAGCGGTATGGACTCGACAGGTCGTTCGAGTAAATGCGAATCAACGCATCAACGTCTCCATCGAGTTCGGCCAGCGCCCCCATCGCGCGTTCGAGCTGCATGCGCGGCGAGTCGTATGACCGTCGATATTCCTTGTCCGGCGCGAGCGCGGGCAGCGCTTCCCAAGCCTCGTTGACGAGCTCGCGGTAGCGGCTCAAACCGTTCTTGCCCAGTGGCTCCGCATACGCCGGCAAAACGTTGTAAAAGGTGTCCCACTTGCCTTCTGTCTGAAATCGGAATAGCCGCTCCGCGAGCTTCACTGGGTCGGGGCCAGTCAACTTGCAGGCATCGAGGTGCACAGACGCCAGTTCGAGAATCGCCGGAATCACGTCGCCACCGGAGTCATCAATCTGTTCGAGGCTTGTTTCGGCGCCCGCAATCGCCAGTTCGGATAGCTCGACTACCTGTACGGCGTGAGGTCCGTGAAGCCTCCGGCGCAGCATGTCGGCCAGCGACATCAGGCCGTCGCCGTATGCGCGAGCCTCCCGCCAGTCCAGTGGCCGGGAAAGGCGTGTCGCCTGCCTGACGGCGGCCTTCATGCCGGGCAAGTCGGAGGCCCCCGTCGCACGAGCGGCGAACAGCAGCTTGTCACGAAACGACAGGTCGCGTTCGATGGCTTCGAGCAACAATTCCTGAAGCTCATTTTTGTCGAGCGTCGCGACGTATTCGCGAATTACTTCCTCGTAGGTCTTCCGCTTCTTGCGTGGCTTGCCGGGAGCCGCCTCTTCGGCATGAAACACCTCTTCACCGGAATTCTCGAGCCAGGCGAGCGCAACAGCGACAGCGTGCTTGCAGAAAACGCCATCGTCTCCCACCGGACAGGTACAGTCATAAGCGAGTTCGCCATCGTCATCGACGGCGAGTTCAACCCGGTAACGATGCGTGCCACGTACAGTGGCGTGAACGGCGCCGCCACGCTCCTCGAGATGGGAAACCACGCCCTCGTGGAAATAGGCTTTGCCGCGCGCAAAGGTCTTCGTGTAGGCAAGCGACCGTACTTCGGCAAGAGTAAGAATCTCGGAGAGCGTTGCAGACTGGGACATCGATTGACCGGGGAAAAACGGAAGAATGCCGCGACGGGCGACGCACAGGCACGATGATACCCGTGACGCATGCAGTCGACTCAGGGTTGGACCCGCAGCATTCTCGAACTACCGCGTGGGCAAAGGAGCATCGAGGCCGGGCTTGGGCCCCCATGATGTGGCCGAGGAGAATATTCGAAAACTCGGAGTCGGAATGAAATTCAAAACCTTCCGACGGGGATACCAGCTCACCGGTCTGCTCGCGCTGTCTGGGATTCTGGGTGGGTGCGTGACCTACCACGGGGAGGTATCAGAAATTATGTGTACTGAGGTCAGTTAAAAAACTCAGCTGATGGCGGCGGTGAATCGCTCGCCGAACAGAATGGCGAACTGATTGACCGCTTGCCAAACCGCGTTTCGTGTTTCCACACAGCTTCGGTCGAATCCAGCCGACCGCGCTGGCCGGAGGTCGGGCAGTTAGCGACCCTCGCCGGAATATGAACTGTAGACGTGACTCAACGACCGGCCTGATTGACACGGACGTGAGCGGCCGTGCCCTTTCTTGCTGACACAGATTCGCCCCAACACGTCGGCCACCCCATGTTTTGCCATAAGGGCTACCGTGCTTTCATGGGGAACATCAACGTCATCGGGTGAACTGGCGACTCCCGGAAACCATAGTGCTCATAGAACTGCTTTGCGCGATCGTTCAACGCATGGACCAGCAGCGCCCGAACACCAGCATTCTCGGCAACGGTCTGCACCCGAGCTACAGCATCTTGGAGCAAAGCCGCACCGAGTTTGATGCCTTGGGCGCGAGCATCTACCGCGAGCCTGGCGAGCACCATCACCGGCACCGGATCGGGCATATTGCGCCTGACGGCGCTCGTGGTTTCCTGGTGCGCGACGGCCCCCGCTGCTAAAGCATAGTACCCAAGTACGCACTGTTCAGGATCAGTCACGACGAAGGTGCGGCTTGCCCCGTTCAGGTGGTTGGCCAATGCTCGACGCTTTAACCAATCGTCCAGCGATGGCTCTCCGCAATTGAACCCATCGAGTCGATGCGTCGCGGCGAGCGACTGCGGGGCCGAAAGCTGCATATTCACGCCTTACTTGCGCTCCACGGTGCCTTAATCGCCATCAGCCGTTCAAGGCCCGGATTGGCATCTTGTGGCGCATCGAGTAGTGCAGTGAACTGCCGGAATCGGCTCTCGTCCAGGTTAAAAAAAACCTGATCCAGCACAATCGCCTTCGCGCGTTCACACGCCGCTTCCAGCATGAAGTCTGAGCGATTTTTGCCCAGCAGACTGGCGGCATGGTCGATCAAGTCGCGCTGCTCGGGCAGCGCACGTAAGTTGATGGAGGCGTCACGCATAATCCTCTCCTAGTGCATACACAACAGCTACACATTTTAAGATAGCGTGTAGCTATTGTCAACACGCGGCGACGGGGGCACCTCTGCTACTGAATGTCCTCGTGGAGAGCTTCGCCCCCCCTTTCGTCTTTTGCTCCCGGATTGGCCATACCAGACGCGCGGGCGACGACGCCCCGCCGCTCTGACGTTCCCGATTCTCTCGCTGCGGCAATCCGCCGCAGATTACAAAAAATCGCCGCTCTCCGATGCCAGGCAAGGCGCGCAGCATCGGTGCGTTGCGCCTGAATGTGGCCGCATCCGCTCATCTGGCGGCATTGCCCGGCTTGGCGCAACCCACCGTCATACCGTCCTGACGAGCAAAAACCGCGTGCTATGATCGCGCCGGATCGTTCGTTATTGACACGCACTGGCCGATGCTCAGCCGTTTTCACCGCAAGCTTGGAGTCGTATTGGGATTGTTTTCAATCCTGATGGCGATGCTCGCCCCGGAGATTTCGCACGTGCTCGCCGCGAACCGCGCATCGAACGCGCTCACGGAAATCCTGGCAAGCGCGTCGTGCTCGGCACAGTCCGCACCCGGAAAAGCCGGCGAGAGCGGGCACGGCAAGCGCGTGCCCGGGGCCGGCCTGGCGGACTGCCAGGTATGTGGCTACTGCAACCTGCTGGCCCACTTGCCGGCATTACCGCTTGCCCGCCCGGTTGCGTTTGCCGCCACGGTCTGGACGTTGCAGATTGTCAACGCCAAACGTCTCGACGGGGTCGAGCGCACACCCCGTCACGCCCACGCTCAACCGCGCGCGCCGCCGTTTTTCTCCTGATCCGAAATGCCGCCGCGTACCGCGGCACACCACACGCTTCGCGTCCCGACGTGCCAACGTGCACGGCGCAGGCGCGCGGCGATACCCATATTTCCTTGACGATGCGGCGCCGACGATGATCGGCCGGTCGCACTTTCAGTCACTCACGAGTTCATCATGAATCAACTCAATTACCGCTGGTACCGTTGCCTGGCGCCGCTGGCCGCCTTCATTGCCACTGTTGCATTTACCAGCAGCGCCTTTGCCCACGCCATGCCGCAGAAGGAAGTCCCCGCGCCGACCACGACCGTGGCCGCACCTCAGCAAGTCAGCATCACCTTCGACGATCCGCTGGAGCCCGCTTTCAGCACGCTCACCCTGACCAATGCCAAGGGCCAACGGGTGACCAAGAACAAGTCACAGGTGGCCGCCGACAATCACAAGCTCATGACGCTCGTGCTACCGGCGCTGTCGCCAGGACGCTACACGGCCCATTGGGCGGCCGTGGCATTGGACGGCCACCGAACGCATGGCGAATATTCGTTCCGCGTGAAGTAACGTGCTGCACGATATGACACTGCTGGGCTGCGCGCAAATCGCGCTTGCTGCGGGCGCCGATCTCGCCTTCGCGCTTGCTGTGGGCGCCGTCGTGCTCAGTCTGGGCGGCCCGGCGCGATGGCATGTGAGCACGTCGGCGCTGCTCGCATGGCTGGTGCTGCAGGCGATTTATCTGCCGCTGCAGACTAGCGCCATGATCGACGTGCCGTTTATCACCGCACTTGACCTGATGCCGAAGGTGCTGAACCTCTCGCACTACGGCGAGATGTGGCGCATTGGCTACGCTGCTGGCCTGGCGGCCTGGCTCATCGCGGCGGTGGCTGCCCGTACCCGGTTGCCCGACATGATCGGGAATTTATTGATCGTGACGGCCTTGGCGGCGATGGCCTATGCGCACGCAGGCACCTCGCATGCGGCAGACAGCGGCAACTTTTCCGCGGCAGAACTGGTGCAGACCGTGCATTTGCTCGCGATCAGCGTATGGGTCGGCATCGTGATCGCTGCGGCCTGGCCGCTGCGTCGCGCATTCGCCGCCACGCCCGACCGGGCGGCTGGCGATACCTCACGCCTGTCGCACCTGGCGACGCTGTCGTTTCCCGTCGCGCTCGGCACCGGTATCGCCAGTGCTTACTGGGGACTCGGCGGCTCGCTCGCCTCGTTGACCAGCGGGTTATGGGGTTGGCTGTTATGCGTCAAAGTGATCGCGGTAGTTGGCATCCTGATGATCGCCGCACTCAACAGGCTGCGCTACCTGCAGCACGTGCGGCGCGGCGATCCCGATGCGCTGACGGTATTCAGGCGTCTTCTGGGCGTCGAGGCGTGGCTGATGATCGGTGTGGTGATCATCGCCGCCGCGCTTGCCCACACGATGCCGCCCGCGATGGTCTGACGCGCGCCGCGGCAAGTTTACGCCGCGTGATCGAGCGCCTCGCCGCGCCACGCCAATGGCACGTTAGCCAGCATGTCGTCGACCATCGCCTCGAGATCGAAGGCGGGCCGCCAGCCCCAGTCGTAGCGGGCATAGGTATCGTCCAGCGTATGCGGCCATGTGTCGGCGATGGCCTGGCGAAAATCCGGCGCATAGGTGATGGCAAACCCCGGCACGCGGCGGCCGATCGCCTCCGCAAGTGTCGCCGGGTCGAAGCTCATGCCGGCGACGTTGTAGGCCGAGCGCACCCGGATCGCCGCCGCGTCGGCCGCCATCAATTCCAGCGTGGCCCGCACGGCATCGGGCATGTACATCATCGGCAGCACGGTGTCGGGCTTGAGAAAACAGGTGTAGGCGCCGTCGCGCTTGGCCGCCTGAAAGATGTCGATCGCGTAATCGGTGGTGCCGCCGCCGGGCGGCGTCTTGTAGCTGATCACGCCGGGGTAGCGCACGCTGCGCACGTCCACGCCGAACTTATGAAAGTAGTATTCGCATAGCCGCTCGCCCGCCTGCTTGCTGATGCCGTAGATGGTCGTCGGATCCATCACTGCCAACTGAGGGGTCTCGAGCGCCGGGCTGTGCGGGCCGAAGGCCGCGATCGACGACGGCCAGAACACCCGCAGGCGCGGCCTCTCCCGCGCCAGCTCGAGCACATTGAGCAGGCCGTTCATATTGAGCGTCCAGGCCTGGATCGGCCGAGCCTCGCTGGTCGCCGAGAGCAGCGCCGCCAGGTGATAGACCTGCGTGATGTGGTGGCGCTCGACCAGTGCGCCCAGGCGCTGTCGATCCAGCACATCGAGCGGCTCGTAACACACGGGGTGTTGCGGACCGTGGGCGGCGATATCCGAGGCAATCACATTGCCCGCGCCGAACGTGCCGGCCAATGCCGCGACCAATTCGCTGCCGATCTGGCCATTGGCGCCGATCACCAATATACGTTCCATCTGTCGCCCCTTTTAATTGAGAATGCCCAGCTCGCTGCCCGCCTGCTCGAACGCGGCCAAGGCTTGCGTCAGATCGTCCCGGCTGTGCGCGGCCGACATTTGCACGCGCACGCGCGCCTGCCCAAGCGGCACGACTGGATAGAAAAACCCCGTAGCCAGCACGCCGAGTTCATAAAGCCGCTGCGCAAACCGCTGTGCCAGCGGCGCTTCGAACAGCATGACCGGCACGATCGGATGCATGCCCGGCTTGATGGTGAAGCCGAGTTTTTGAATCGCATCGCGAAAGAACGCCGTGTTGGCGTGCAGGCGATCGCGCAGCTCCGACGATTGCGTCAATTGATCGAGCACGGCCAGCGAAGTGCCGACGATGGCCGGTGCCAGGCTATTGGAAAAGAGATACGGGCGGGAGCGCTGGCGCAGCGTTTCGATCAGCTCCCTGCGCCCCGCCGTGAAACCACCCATGGCGCCGCCCAGCGCCTTGCCGAGCGTGCCGGTAATAATATCGACGCGCCCCATCACATGATGGTGCTCGTGGGTGCCTCGGCCCGTATCGCCCATGAATCCGGTGGCATGACACTCGTCGATCATCACCAACGCGCCATGCTGCTCGGCCAGGGCGCAAATTTTGTCGAGCTGCGCCACCGTGCCGTCCATCGAGAACACGCCATCGGTGACGATCAGCTTGAAACGGTGCGAATCCGCCGCTGCGAGTTGCCGCGCCAGGTCGTCCATGTCGTTGTGCTTGTAGCGATAGCGATTGGCCTTGCACAAACGAATGCCGTCGATGATCGACGCGTGGTTGAGTTCGTCCGAGATAATTGCATCGTCGGCGTCGAACAGCGGTTCGAACACGCCGCCATTGGCGTCGAATGCCGCGGCATACAGAATCGCATCCTCGGTGCCGAGAAACTCGGCCAGCCGCTTCTCGAGCGCCTTGTGCGGCCCCTGGGTGCCGCAGATGAAACGCACCGACGACAAACCGAAGCCGTAATCCTTGAGGGCTTGAATGCCCGCCTGCACCAGCGTCTCCCTGCCCGACAAGCCCAGATAGTTATTGGCGCACAGATTGATGCGCGTGACGCCGTCGTCGCACAGAACCCGGGGTCCCTGGCGCGACATCAGCACGCGCTCCTGCTTGAACAGCCCCTGCGCGCGCGCTTCGTCCAGCCGCTCGTCCAGATGGCGGTAAAAATGTTGTGGATCGTTTTTGCTCATGGATCTGGCTCGCTTGATTGTGCCGCCGGCCCGGCGCCGGCAACCGCGCTTCCGCGCGGCGGCTCTGCTACCATGCAGGCATTCATCTTAATGAATAAATTCTTTATATTGAATAATTTCCAATATATTGAAATATTCTAATATTCTGGAAATTCGATGGCAAGCGAAATCACTTCGTCCCATGCAACGCCGCCCTGTCTGGGGGAGATCATCCAGCAACTGCGCAAGGAGCGCGGGATGACGCTGGAGACGCTGTCGCGCGCGTCGGGGGTATCCAAATCGATGCTCTCGCAAATCGAGCGCGACATGGCCAACCCCACCATCGCGGTGGCCTGGCGCCTGGCCAATGCGCTTGGGTTACGGCTCGATCAGTTGCTGGGCGGCGCGCCGCAAAATGAGCCGGCGCTGATCAAGACGATCGGCAAGCATGAGACGCCGACGCTGGCGGGTCCCGATCATGGCTACACGCTGAAGATTCTCGGGCCGATGGACCTGGCCGGGAAATTCGAATGGTATGAACTGCTGCTGCTGCCCGGCGGGGCGCTGGTGTCGGACCCGCACGATCCGGGCACGCGCGAGCACTTCACGGTGCTGGAGGGAGCGGTCGACATCGAGGTCGACCAGGCTGCGCAAAAAATGAAGGCCGGCGAGACGGCACGCTATCCGGCGGATCACGCTCACGCGATCCGCAATGCCGGCAAAGGCGCGGCGCGCGGCATCCTCGTTGTGATTCACGGATAACCCCGCGGCCAGAGCCCTGGCTGGAAATCTCAGCCGGCGACGGCTGGCGCGCTGGACGCGATCGCCGCGTCGATCAACTGGGCCGCCACAGTCGGCAGAGTCGCCAGCGGGCTGTTGCCGGCACCGAAGGTCTGACTCGCCGCATAAGCGCCCTCGAGCAGCAGCGCGAGCGTGTTGACCAGCGAGGTCGGGTCAGACACCGGCAGGGCCTCGACCAGCGCGGTAAGCCGCGAGACGAGCGCGGCCTTGTTGGCCGCCACCAGTTTTCGCGCCGGATGATCGCGTTCCGGAAACTCAGCCGCCACGTTGATGAACGGGCAGCCGCGATAATCGGGGGAACTGGCGCGTTGCGCCAAGTCGATGAAAATCTGCTCGAGTTGCCGCCGCGGCTCGCCCGGACGGCATGCGATGCTCTGGTCCAGGCGCGCCAGGCAGGCCTCGTCCTGGCGCTTGAGGTAAGCCAAGATCAGTTCGTCTTTCGAGGCGAATTGTCGATAAAGGCACATCTTGTTGACGCCGGCTCGCTTGACCACCGCGTCGACCCCCACCGCATGAATTCCTTCGCGCTGAAACAGCTCCATCGCCGCCTCGAGCAGATGCGCTTGCGCCTGATCGCCGGGCACGACCGTCCTGGCCGCCTTGGTGCGAGCGGGTCTGGATTCTTTCTTCGGGGTGGCCGGCTTGGCTGGCATCGGTATGCATCTCCTGCTTTCGCTTGACATGTTACCGATCGGTTCATATGATTGCAAGCTCAATGTGACCGATCAGTAACACCGTCGCTGTGTCGCGTATTGCAATTCATCGAGTCCAAGGAATCCATCATGAAAGCGTTGGCCAACTGGAGTGCCGGGCGCATCCACTACGCGTGGATCGTCGTGGCCATCGTGTTTCTGGTGTTGCTGTCAACCGCCGGCATTCGTGCGACGCCCAGCGTCATGATGGTGCCGCTCGAGCACGAATTCGGCTGGAGCCGCGCGACGATTTCGCTCGCCATCTCGGTGAACCTGGCGCTGTACGGCCTGACCGGTCCTTTCGCGGCCGCCGCGATGCAGCGCTTCGGCGTGCGTCCGACGATCGTCGGCGCACTCGCCGTGCTGGCATTCGGGACCGCTCTGAGCGCGCGCATGAGCGCACCCTGGCAAATGGTGCTGCTGTGGGGTGTGCTGGTCGGCGGCGGCACCGGCGTCGCCGCGCTCACGCTCTCCGCGACGATCGTCAATCGCTGGTTCAGCACCCATCGCGGGCTCGCCATGGGTTTGCTCACCGCCAGCTCGGCCACCGGCCAATTGGTATTCCTGCCGATGATGGCAGCAATCATCGAGCATCACGGCTGGCGACCCGTGGTCCTGATGGTAGCCGCCATATGCGCGGCGGTACTGCCGCTGGTTGCCATTTTTCTGCCGGAGCGGCCGGCCGCGGTGGCGCAGCGCCCCTATGGCGCCACGCACGACGACATCGCTGCGGCAAGCCCTGGCAATCCGCTGACGAACGCCTTTCGCACGCTCTTTCATGCCGCTCGCAAGCGCGATTTCTGGCTACTCTTCTTCAGTTTTTTCATTTGCGGCGCCAGCACCAATGGTTACATCGGCACGCATTTCATCGCCATGTGCGGCGACCACGGCCTGTCGGAAGTGCGCGGAGCGAGCATTCTCGCCACCATGGGCATACTGGACCTGTTCGGCACGACGATGTCGGGCTGGCTCTCGGACCGTTTCAACAGCCGCGTCCTGCTGTTTTGGTATTACGGTTTGCGCGGCTTGTCGCTGATTTATCTGCCGTATGCTTTCGGCCTCGATTTTTTCGGCCTGCCGGTGTTTGCCCTCTTCTATGGGCTTGACTGGATCGCCACGGTGCCGCCGACGGTGCGGCTGACGACCGACGTGTTCGGCAAAGCGGCGGCACCGGTAGTGTTCGGCTGGATTGTCGCTGGCCACCAGCTGGGCGCGGCGACTGCCGCGCTTGTGGCCGGCATTTTACGGGCGAGCCTGGGCACCTACACGCTTGCCTCGATGCTCGCCGGCGGCGTCTGCCTGGTGGGCGCGCTGTTGGTGTTGCGCATCAACCGGGGCCAACCGCAAACGAATTCAACTTCGCTCGCCTGATATGCAAGGCGATCCCATCCAAGAGGAAATATTGCAATGAACCAAGCCAATCCGCAAAATCCCGAGACCGATCTTTTCGATCCGGTGCAACTCGGCCCGATCACCTTGCGCAATCGCATCGTCATGGCGCCGCTCACCCGCAGCCGCGTCGGACAGGGCGACGCGCCCGGCCCCATGAACGCCCAGTATTATGCGCAACGCGCCTCCGCCGGGTTGATCGTGAGCGAAGCCACCAATATTTCTCAGCAGGGCAAGGGCTATGCGTTCACGCCCGGAATCTACACCGAGGCACAAGTCGCCGGCTGGCGTCTGGTGACCGACGCCATACACGCCAAGGGCAGTCGCATTTTCTGCCAGTTGTGGCACGTCGGGCGCATTTCGCATCCGTCGCTGCAGGCGGACAACGCGCTGCCGGTGGCCCCGTCGGCCGTGACGCCGAATGGCAAGGCTTTCACCGAGACCGGTTTCCAGCCCCACGTGACACCTCGCGCGCTCGAGACAGCGGAGATTCCGGGCATCGTCGCGCAATATCGCCATGCGGCGGAGTGCGCCAAGCGCGCCGGCTTCGACGGTGTGGAAATCCACGCGGCCAATGGCTATTTGCTCGATCAATTCCTGCGCGACAAAACCAATCTGCGCACCGACGCCTACGGCGGCAGCATCGAGAACCGTGCCCGCCTGGTGTTGGAGGTCACGCAAGCGGTCGTCGATGTATGGGGAGCCGAGCGCGTGGGCATTCGCATTTCGCCGGTCAGTCCGGCCAACGATATCGCCGATAGCAATCCCGAGCCGCTGTTCACCTATTTGGTAGAACAACTGAATCGCTTCAACCTGGTTTATCTGCACGTCGTCGAAGGAGCTACCGGCGGTCCCCGCACGGTCGAAGGTGGCTTCGACTTGCAAAAGCTGCGTCGCATTTTCAACGGCATTTACATGGCCAACAACGGCTACGACCTGCCGCTGGCCGTGCAGGCGCGTACCACCAACGCGGCGGATCTGATCGCTTTCGGTCGGCCGTTCATTTCGAATCCGGATCTTGTCGAACGCCTGAAAACCGGCGGCCCACTCAACCCGCTCGATAAAAGCACGCTCTATGGCGGCGACGCGCGCGGCTACATCGACTATCCATCGCTCGCCGAAGCGGCCTGATAGCACGGCAATCCGCATCTTTGGCCAGTGAAAAGGGCTTTCGCACGTGGTGTGCGAAAGCCCTGTTTTTTTGCGCGCCCGACCTTGGCCGGCTCGCTCAGGCAGCCCGCGCCGACACCGACGAATTCGCTTCGCCTTGCATCCAGGTCAGGCGCATATCGGCGCCCCCCAGATTCTGATACAGGCGCAAGCCGAATTCGGGCAGGATCGCCAGGAGGTGATCGAAGATGTCGCCCTGAATACGCTCGTAGTCGCCCCAAACGATGGTGCGCGTGAAACAATAAATTTCGATCGGGATGCCGTTGGCGTCGGGCTCGAGGGATCGCACCATGCAGGTCATCTCCTGGTGCACGTCCGGGTGGGCCTGCAGATAGGCGCTCATGTACGCTCTGAATGTCCCGATGTTGGTCAGACGTCGACGGTTCGCGGCGAATTGCGCGCTATCGCCCAGGCTGCGATTGGCGGCCTCGAGCTCTTCGCGCTTTTTCTCGAGATAAGGCGTGAGCAAACGCAGCGCCGCCAGCCGCGCGACGGCGGCCTCGTCAAGAAAATGGACGCTGGCCGTATCGATCCGCAAGGTGCGCTTGATGCGGCGCCCACCGGCCAGCTGCATGCCGCGCCAATTGCGGAAGCTTTCGGAAATCAGGCGCCAGGTGGGAATCGTCGTGATGGTCTTGTCCCAGTTCTGCACTTTGACGGTATGCAGCGCAATATCGATGACATCGCCGTCGGCGCCGACCTGAGGCATTTCTATCCAGTCCCCCACGCGCAGCATATCGTTGGAGGTCAGCAGCACGCTCGCGACCAGCGACAGCAGTGTGTCCTTGAACACCAGCAGCAGCACCGCCGACATCGCGCCCAGCCCGGACAGCAAAAGCCACGGCGAGCGATCGACCAGCGTCGCGATAATCGCGACGCCACCGAACACGAAGACGGCGATTTTGCCCAGTTGCACGTAGCCCTTGATCGAGCGCGTGCGGGCGTGAGGTGTTGCCGCGTAGGCAACTTGCAGAGCGCTCAGCGCAGCACTGAGCGCGAGCATGCCGAACAGCACGGCACCGGAGAGCGCAACGTTGCGAATGATCTGGTCGACGCGCGCCGGAACATCAGGCACGAGATCGATGCCGCCCTGGATAACGAGAAACGGCACCATCTGCGCCAGGCGCTGGAACACGCCGGCGTCGAGCATGGTGTCGTCCCATCGCCAGGAGGTGCGCAGTACGACCACCCGCATCGCGCGCAGCAACAACCGATGCGAAATCCAGTAAAGGAAATACGCCACCAGAACGAGTAACGTCAGACTGGAGCCCATACGGGCCAGCGGGTCGGCCCAAAAATGCTCAATGGCATTCAACCACATCCAGGCAACTCCGATGAACGTTGGTTTTAAGCTCGGGGGGATGAGTGGCGACGAATCTCACGCAGGGACTGCGCGGACCGGCACTGCCTGCGGTGTCAAAACACTCGACACCTCGCCGCGGGAACGGCCGGAGCTCAAATAATCGGCGATTGAGTCCTGTGTGACCTCGCCAAGATATGCGCCCGCCACGTCGAGCACCGGCAACCACGCCAAATTGTGCTCGTACATACGTGAGAGCAGAATGCGCAAATTGTCGTCAGGCGCGGCAACGGCCTTGAACGGACGCACCCGCTCGGCACAGGTCCCTTGCGTGCCGCGCGCATCGCGCCGCGCCACGTACCCCAGCGTATGACCGCTTTGCTGGGTGACGACCAGATGGCGAGCGTCCAATTCGTCCATCATCGCATAGGCGTCCTGTAGCGGACGATTCGCATCGATAGTGGGCTGTCGCACAGCGGCATCCTCGGCACGCACCAACAGCAGCCGTTTGAGCGTTCGGTCATGGCCGACAAAGGTGGCAACGAAGTCGTTCGCCGGCTGTGCCAGCATTTTATCGGGGTGATCGTACTGAACCAGCTTGCCCTGGCGAAATATCGCCACGCGATCTCCGAGCTTGATCGCCTCGTCAATGTCGTGGCTGACCATGATGACGGTCTTCTTGAGCTGGCGCTGCATTTGGAAAAACTCATTCTGGATCGATTCCCGGTTGATCGGGTCGACCGCCCCGAACGGTTCGTCCATCAGCAGCACCGGCGGATCCGCGGCCAGCGCGCGAATTACGCCGATACGCTGTTGCTGCCCGCCCGACAGCTCGCGCGGGTAGCGGCCGAGGTATTGCTTCGGGTCGAGCGAAACCATCGCCATCAACTCGATCGCGCGCGCTCGGCAACGCTTGCGATCCCAGCCCAGCAAACGCGGCACGACGGTGATGTTTTCCTCGATCGTCATATTGGGAAACAGGCCGATCTGCTGAATCACATAGCCGATATGCCGGCGCAACTCGACGGCATTGATGCCAGTGGTGTCCTCTCCATTGAGAAACACCTTTCCGGAGGTTGGAGGAATCAGCCGATTGATCATTTTCAGCGAGGTAGTTTTCCCACAACCGGAAGGCCCAAGGAAAACGCAGATCTCGCCCTCCGGGACGGTCAAGCTGACGGAGTCGACCGCCGTGAATTGGGTGCCGTCCTTCTGGGAGAAGGTCTTGGTGAGTTGCTCGAGTCTGATCATGATTATCGAATTCCTTTGGGCGTAAGGGCGCGCTGCAGGCGATTGAGCAGCCAGTCAGCGACGATCGCCAACAGGCTGACCATCACCGCACCGACCACCAACTGGCGAATATCGCTCTGACTGATGCCGCGCAGAATCAGCACCCCCAGGCCGCCCGCGCCGACCACGGCGGCAATCGCCATGACGCCGATGTTCATCACGACCGCAGTGCGCACACCGCCCAGAATGACGGGCACGGCCAACGGCAAATCGACCAACCGCAGACGCTGCCAGAACGTCATGCCGATCCCGATGCCGGCCTCCTTGATGCTCGCGTCGATGTGCTGCAAGGCCAGACAGGTGTTGCGCATGATCGGCAGCAATGCATACAGAAATACGGCCGCTACCGCAGGCGCATAGCCGATGCCTTGCCCGATATGCGAGAGCACCGGGATCATCAGCCCGAAAAGTGCGATCGACGGAATCGTCAGCACGACGGTGGCCAATCCCAGCACGGCACCCGACAGCCACCGGTAGCGCGTGACCAGGATGCCCAACGGCACCCCGATCAATACGGCGCAGCCGACTGCCACACCCACCAGCATGGCGTGCTCAAGCGTCAGATGCAGAATGCGGTGCAGGTTGGCGAGCAGGTATGTCAGGATGTCCATGGGCAAGTCCGGCTCAAATCAAAGAGCGGTGTCGTGATACTCAAATCAGGCCTTGCGCGCGCAGGAAGTCTGCGGCCACTTTGTTCACCGGCTGCTTGTCGATGTCCACTTCAGCGTTGAGCTTCGTCATTACCTTGTCATCGAGCTTGGCCGACAGGGCGTTGAGCTGTTCGGCCAGCTTCGGATATTTCTTCAGCGTGGCCTCACGCACCACGGGCGTTGCCGCGTAGGCGGGGAAGAAATGCTTGTCGTCCTTCAACACTTTGAAGTCGAAGCCCTTGTTGCGGCCGTCGGTCGTGTAGACCAGCCCGATCTGAACCTGACCATCGCGCAGCGACGTGTAGACCAGGCCCGGATCCATCTGCCGGACATGCGAGCGCTTGAAACGGAAACCATAGAGCTTTTCCATCGGCCGCAGACCATCGGGACGACCGACGAATTCCATGTCCGAGGCGAATACATAATTCTTGACCTTGGGGTCGGTCTTGAGCTTCTTCACGAGATCGGACACCGAGTCGATGCCGTCCGCCTCGGCCACTTTGCGCTACATTGCGAACGCGTAGGTATCGTTGAGATCGGCCGGGTTGAGCCAAATGAGCCCGCGTTTCGCGTCGAGTCGTTTGACCGTCTGGTAGGTCGCGTCGCGATCGAGCTTGGTTTTGATTTTGTCGTAGACGATCAGCGCCGTGCCGGTGTACTCCCACGCCACATCCAACTGTCCGTTGACCAAGGCCTGACGCATCACAACGCTGCCCAGACCATTCTTCAAATCGACTGAATACCCCTTGGCTTCCAGGTATTGGGACGTCATCGAGGAGAGCAGCAACTGCTCGGTGAAATTCTTGCCGCCCACGGTGATATCGGCCGCTGCGGCGTGAAGACTGAAAACGGCGGCGAACAGCGCCCCGAATGCGAGAGAGCAGCGTGTGAATAGTTTTTTCACTGTGAATTCCTTATGAAATGAACAACGACGGAAATCGTCCGGCTTGCATCGCGCAATCACCGCGATAGACCGCGACGCTCGAACATCAGTTGACTGCCGAAGGCCACCAGGCCATCGAGCACGATCGCCAGCAGTGCGGTGCCACCGGCGCCCAACAGCAGTTGGCTCTGATCGTTGAGATAAATGCCGGGAAAAATAAGGGCGCCCAGGCTGGTGGCGCCGATCAGGAATGCGAGCGGCGCAGTGCCGACATTGATCACCAATGCGGTACGCACGCCGCCCATGATGACTGGCATCGCATTGGGAAGCTCGACCTTGAAAAGGGATTGGAGCGGAGTCATCCCCATGCCGCGGGCCGATTCACGCAGCGCGGGCGACACCTGCCGCAGTCCCTCGAAAGTGTTGCGCACGATCGGCAACAGCGACGCGAGCCACAACGCAAGTACCGCCGGGCGATCGCCGATGCCAAGCACCGCCATCGACAGCGCCAGTACGGCCAGCGACGGCAGCGTGTTGCCAACATTGAAAATTTGCATCACGCGTTCGGCCTGCTTGCTGAACAGGGGCCGGCTCAACACGATTCCCGCCGGAATACCGGTGAAGAGCGCGAGCACCATCGAGCGTCCGACCAGACTCAGGTGCGCGATGACGTAGTACTGGAGATCGTCCCGGTAGTCGGCAATGACGTCAAGGCCGATCCACCAGACCAGACCGGCTGCGAGCGCAGCGATCAGGACCACCCCGAGAATAAATTTTTGATAATGCTTCGCCACGTTCATGCTCCCTTTTGGGTCGGCAGCGATGCGCGAAACAATGCACATCGCGGTCAAGCATGACAACTTATAGCTGCCTTGCGCTGTAACGATCTGTTCCGAAGGCCTGACATAGGCTACGGAGACCGACTAGACGTCGTCGAAACGACATGAGAGACAAGCTTCGGCATCATGAATGCCTTGGCGTCTCGATACACCTTCATTGAAAAGGCGCGAATTTCTAAACCAGCAAATGGGAATCTGGCAGGTTTATGGGCTGCCCACCAAGCGGTGAGTACGCAGCAATTTTTTGTTTACCGAACGAATCGGCTTTTTTATTTTAAGCCAAAAGTGGATGGATAGTAAAGCACTTATAGTTTTACGATATTTATTCGGAATACTATCTTATTTTTTCTTGTGCAAAATTACATAAGGTAGCGAGGGTAACATTTACCTATTTTAATAAATTCTGCGGCTCTCAAGCTGGCACGCCGTCAAAGACCTAGTGATCTCGCTCGTTTGGAAAATATTAGTGGATAGCCCCACTGCCATACGGCAGCGGGGCCGCCGAAGAGCGCAGCATATAACTTTCACCGCATTGCGGTGAGCGCCGCGCTGACGTCGATCTCGCCAACTGCACGACTCCTTCGCAGGCATCACATCGTGGATTCTCCCCATCGCTGAGATGAAGAACGCTGAACCGTAGCAATACCGATTTCTCATAAGCTTCGCCTCGACGAATCCCAAACGCGGACTTGCGGCAACCGCACGACGCGGATGTCCGCTCATCTCGCAAACTCCCTGACACCTCAGGTTTTTCCCGCCGCAACCCGACTTGCATTCGCAAAACTCAATGAGATCCTGAATTTGCCCTGTGGCTTCGATGCCCAGGCAGGTGTGGATCGATCTGTACGTTGTCTCACAGTACGACGCCAAGTCGCCGCTCGCCTGCCTGCCTCTGTCTGAAGCCACTGGGTTCCGCAATCTCGGGGCATGACCGCCTTCACAGGCGAGCTTGCCTCTCACTTCAGGAGCGCTTTGCGATGAACCCACAACCCCAATGGTGGCAGGCCCTGCTCGACGAGCTCTGGCAGATCCTGCACGAATTTTTCCGCCCCCTGATCACCGCGCTCCAGTGGCTGCGCCGGCGCAAGTAGGCCTTGGCCTGATCCCTTGCCCGATTCCTCTCGTCACTGGAGCCCCTATGCGCATCAAACACTTTGTTTTCGGCCCCAACGGCCGCCGTGTCGTTCAACTGACTCAGGACCACACCACCCTCGCGCTCGATGCAGCGATTCCCGCCTCGGCACTCGCCGCCTGGCACCGTCGACTGCGTGCCGATCTGGCCCGCCCCCTAGCTCGCCAACGCCGCCTGCGGCGGCAGGACCAGCGCCGTCGCTTCGAGCCGGTGCGCACCCACCGTCGTCGGATCCGTACGCACCGACTCGTTGGTGTGCCGCTGCGGCGCGCGCGTCAGGTCGTGCGCTAAAGCTGCCGATTTTGATGCGTTGTGCCACGCCCGAGGCCGACTTGCGTTGGCGCCTTTGGGTTGGACACTGAACATCAGGAGGCGCCCACGCCGTCAAGGCTCCGCCTCCGTCGACAACTACAAAGCCGAGGTCATCATGAAACCACGTTACGCTCGCCCCCTGCAGGGCATCCGTCTTCTCGCCATACTGGCCAGCCTGGCGGGCCTCTTCACTCAACTGCCCGGGGTCGCTCACGCCGGCGCGCTCCAGCAAGCTACGCTGCTGGGCTCGACCGTTGCCGCAGCCGCCCTCATCTGGCTGCCGAACCCGCGAGTGCGCGGCTGGAACTGGACGGCCTTCCTGGTGCTGTGGCTGGGGGCGGGTCCCCTGGTCTGGGAGTGGTCCTTCTTCAGCATCCCGGCCGCACTCCTCCTGGCCGATGCCAGCCGGCGACTATGGCGCCTGCACCGCAGCGCGGCCGTGCCCCGTATCGAGATCGTCGGCACCCAGGTCTGGATTCCGGTGGTCATGAAGATTCGCCCGTCGGTGCCGATGGCCGACGCTGCCGATGCTTCTGCTCTCTACGCACCGGCCAATCCGGTTGAGCATTCGGCCCTCGCGGAGCGTCCTGAGCCCGTCACCCCCAAGACACCCGTGACGCCGGCGGCCCCCACCGGCCCAGTGCCGCGCCCAGCACCTGCGGCACCTCCTGCGGCCCCACCCGCGAAACCCGTCGCTGCGCCGACTGCCCAGCCAGTCGCGCAACCCGCCTCACCCGTCTATGACTTCAGTG
Organism: Pandoraea thiooxydans; assembly: GCF_001931675.1. NCBI lineage: Bacteria > Pseudomonadati > Pseudomonadota > Betaproteobacteria > Burkholderiales > Burkholderiaceae > Pandoraea > Pandoraea thiooxydans. The sequence continues at coordinate 3,352,822 of NZ_CP014839.1, forward strand.
ACAACGTGAGCCAGCCCCGCTATACCTTTGCAGATGTCGTCGGCATGCGCTCGACCAAGAAGCGCCTATGGGGCGCGGCCCAGGACATCATCGAGGCGCAGGGCAAGCCCCGTAACGGGATCCTGCTCTTCGGGGAGCCGGGCAACGGCAAGACGCTCTTTGCCGAAGCGCTGGCGGGCCAATTGGGCATTCCCTTCCTGTCGATCGCTTATGGCGACGCTGCCTCGAAGTGGATCAACGAAACGCCCCAGAAGGTCAAGGCTGTGTTTGCTGCGGCGCGCAAGATCGGCACCTGCGTGCTCTTCATCGATGAGATCGACTCGTTCATCAAGAGCCGGGGCGATCTCACGTATGCGATGGATCGGGATCTGACCAATGTGATGCTCACCGAGATCGTCGCGCTACGGGGCTCCCGGGTCATCCTGGTGGCGGCCACCAATTGGCTGGACGCGCTCGATGCGGCCGGCAAGCGCGATGGCCGGTTCGACTTCAAGATTGAGATTCCGGCACCGGACCTCAAAGCACGTCTGGCGCTCCTGTACCGGGCAATCGTCGATGAGCTGGGGGTGGAGGCCATCGACCGGTCGGCGCTTCAGGCGCTGGCCGGCCGCTGGGAGGGGTTCAGCGCGGCGCGCCTGTCCGCCCTAGGGGGCCAGTTGCGCGAGATGCGACGCGATGGCCTGTTCGCGGGGCCCGTCACGTTCGAGGTCGGCATGCGGGCGATGCGTTTGTTGCAGGGCCGACGGGGTCAGTTGCCGGAGAACGTCAAGGCGATCGAGGAAATCATCCTGCCTGACGCTTCACGGGATCTGCTATCTGATCTGGCCTTCAAGATGGAGCAACTCGAGGATCTGGAGCAGCTCGGCGCGAGCTTGCCGCGGGGGCTGATCTTTACCGGCCCGCCGGGAACGGGCAAGACGCAAGCCGCGATGGCGCTGGCCAAGGCAAGCGGCTGGGCGTTTCTGAAGCTCACCGGGGCGCAGATCATTGCCGACCCCAGTGCCTGGGACAAGTTGTACCGGGAAGCGTGCGACATTCGGCCGGCGATTGTCTTCATCGATGAGGCCGATGGCATCCTGCAGGATCGGCGGGTGACGAATTACGGGATGTTGACCGAGAAGATCCTGACCACGATGGACGGTGCGGGCGGACGTATGCGGGATGTGATGTTCATCGCTGCCACCAATTACTACGAGCGCATCGACTCGGCGGCGCTGCGCGGCGGGCGGTTCGAGGAGAAAGTGGTCTTCGACGTGCCGGGGCCCGAGGCGATGGCGGACTACGTCTACACCGCGCTCGACAAGAAGCTGGGAGATCGCTGGCAGGTCTCGTCCGAGGTGGTGAACCTGCTCACCGAACGGGTGACGGGGCGCTCGATTGCCGATGCCGATGCGGTGATCGAAAAGACGCTGGCCGCCGCTGCGCTGCGGCGGATTCGAGATCGGACGACCGATATTCGAGTCGCCGATGTCGAGGCGGGGGTGCGGGCTGTTGTGGTCGCGTAGCTGCCTGGACTGCCCTTTGTGAGAGTGGTCTATAAATCAGGGCTGCCAGGCGATGGGCGTTTGGCGAATGCGTTCGCCGAGGTCAACCTTTGATGGTGCCTTCTCGCCTCATTTTTCTCTTTCACCTCAGTGCGGCTTAACGGCGGCTTGCGAGGTAAAGCGGCCGCCCGAGCGGCGAGCGCTCGCCCGCGCCCAATCTGGATACGCCGCCTTCGGCCTATTTTCGCTGGTGACAATGCTTGTGGTAGCCAAGTGGCCGACCGGTTACCAATTAGCGACTCAAGAATTTCAGGCACTGCGGGGGCCTGTCCGACGCAACCTGTCGCTGCGGGGGCCTGTCCGACGCAACCTGTCGCTGCGGGTGCTACTCCACGCAACGCAGCCAGAACTGGGCGCACGTGCCGCGCTCACGCGCGACGCCATCGGAAATACCCAAACTAGCGTAGTGTGCGCTACACGAGGCGCTTTCGCTCACCGTCATCCCAAAGCCCCCTCAGACTCTTTTGCCATTCGATAATGGCTGGGGCTTGCCACGAGCTAATTATTCGAGTACGCTTAGCCTGTCGTTCATTCGGCAAAATGTTTAATCGCCGCGATAACTCGCAGCGCACGCTGAAAAGCGCTTAAAGCTTGACCCGGTAGGTATGTTTTTCAATCGAATTCTTTGGTGAAAATCTTTCACTTAGGTGTTCGTTGGCTCCTTTTTGCCGCCTTACGAGGCAAGTAGGGAGAGATCATGAAAAACAGTCTTGCCGTGCCTGTCAGCACTCACAAGAGCCATCTGGCCTAGAATTGGCGGTTGTGTTTCGCCTGTTTTTGGTCTCTGTGGTTGAAATTTAGAACGGCCGGCTTGCCGGCATCAGTAAATTCAAAATCTTCACTGAGAACGACACACTCGCTTCTACTGACGACTGCTATGGCACGTCGGACTTTAGAGGCTGAGCACAATCAAAGACAGCAAATGGATCGAGCAGTCAGTCGCTCCAACCCATTTTGGAATGGGGCAGCGACTAGTTAGTGCTGCCTTACCGATTATGGTGGAAGAGTTGGCGCTCGAAATCGCGGCAGCAGCGCTGCTACGACAAGAAAATGTTGCCCAACTGTCAAAACCGTGACAAATCCAAAGCGATTCTCGGCTTGAATGCGGCGTTACTCGCCCATGTAAATCATAAAAATAAATGGGATGCTTGCTCATACTCCCATTTCTCTGACTATCAATATTTTCATCAATCAAGAAACACCTGGTGCATTACGTGGCTTTTTGAGTATTTAACGCCGCGCTTCACTTAGGGGTGGGCAGTCTATCTGCATTTTTTGACGTCGCCCTTTTCAAGCAACCAGATCGATTTTTCCGACAGCAGTCGCTTGGTCAATCGATCGATCCAATCATGCCTCTCCAGGCATTCAAAAGTCCCGCCGAGCGCACGCTCGTCATTTGCACAGGACTCTACTGTGCAGATATCACCTTGCGGGAAAGCCAATCAAATCGAGTGCAGTTCGAAGCGTTCGCTCCGTGTTTTTTGGATGCCAAACTAAACACGCTTCCATTCTGCGCCTCGTAGAAAGCGACCTTTGATGCATCTGTCTCGACCCCCGGCCGGATTGCTAATCAAAGACGCAATGCCGACAGAAATACAGCCAATTGGTGGCTGGAAGGGGGTCTGTTCGAGCTAAGCGCAAGGCCGAACAGAATCCCTTTGCGCTTTCCGAAGGAGCTAGATCATGGCAACGTTTTCGAGTGCGCGTCACGGTGTCCGGCTGAGTAACGAGCGACGTGGTGGGGCTAGCGGGACCAAAAAAAACAGAAGGTCCAATCTCAATGGATTCTTGTCGTTTTGTCGAAATGTGGGAGAGTTGCGACCACGTTTCAGCGAAATCAACCCAGTTGCCGTGCAATTTTATGCATGCTATCTCATGGCTGAGGGTATGCGGACAGCAACTCTCCCCAACGTATTCTCATCAATCCGAGTTATCTTTCGCGAAGCCGGGAGAAACATCGATGAAATTTGCTCAAACTCACGGCTTGGCATACCTCGCCGGTCCCGCTCGGGCACTAAACGCGCGCTTACCACCGAAGAAGTTGAAGCGCTTATAGTACGCTGCGAGCAGCGGGGCGAAGTTGGCCTGTCGCTACTGATCAAGCTAAGCAGACACCTCGGTCTCCGAAGGAAAGAGGCGTTGATGTGCGCGCCAGATCTACCCATGTGGCGCGCAGCCATCGTTCGCGGCGACTATAGTCTACCGACACTACGGGGCACGAAAAACGGTCGCCTTCGTGCAATAGAAATCATGGAGGGCGAGCGAGACCAGACTCTTTCCGCAATTGACGAGGCTCTCGAATATGCGCGAGAAAACAAATTCAAGTTTATCTCTGGCGGACAAGACAACCTCAAATCGGCAATCGGCCGAATGGCTTACTTGCTCTCATCCATTGGGATGAGAGGCGAAGTGTCGTTCCATGCGTTGCGATATAGCTACGCACAAACGAAGGCGATGGAGATGCTTAATGCCGGATTATCACCTGATGAGACCTTGGTGCGCGTGAGCGAGAGTCTTGGTCACGGACCAAGCCGAATACCTATGATCTTGTCCGTCTACTGCCAACCGCTCAAGGCATATTTCAAGGGAAAGTTGAAGCCCAAAAAGGGCGAAGCTCACAACAGACAGCCGACAAAGAAAATTCCCCGCGCCAGCCTGCGCATTCAGGTCAAAGCCCAACACGCTCAGGCAAGCGGGTTCCCAGTGGGCCGTATCCAACCAGTTCACCTATAGGTGACGGATATAGGAGACATCGACCCGGTGCTCTCCTTTTCACGACGAACATACTTAAAGCAAGACGGCCAATAGACATAACGGATATTGCGACGTCATTTTTTCAAAAATAACCTTCGAAGTACTTACTTACCGATACGAGGAAAACATGGAAGAAAGCAAAGTTTCTCAAGAGATCAATAGCATCGTTTCGCAGATTGAATGTGGTAGGAAACTGAAGGAAATCATGCACTCGTCATGGCTCACCTTTAGGGCATTTTTGCGGGATGCCGGATTCGAGCCCGACAGCGTAAAAAACATCGATAAGACCACGTTCGGACCGTTTGCAAATCACTGCATCGCCAACATGGAAGGAAAAAACGCGATTATGACGCTAGCGGCCCTCCGATTTATCCTAATTCAATCCGGATTTCCGCCCAAGAATCTTGCCGAGTTGACGGTACCGCCCAAGAGCGTGCACGAAACGCACCGGCGGCGCCGCCGCCGCCCCCAAAATTCATCACCAATTAATATTTCGCGGCCGGGCGTCGATGAATAGTTGATGTATCATGGCAAAAAATATTAATTATCATGCATTTAGATTATCGGGGGAGCGCTGAGCCACCAGAGTGATTGGGCTCCGTGCTCTGCATGCTGGTTGGAGCCATTGGAATGGCAAACAATAGTCATGGAAAGCACCATCAGTCGAACTGAGCCCAGGAATCGGGCGGCAGGGTTCATTGTTGTCGTCCTAATATTTGCGACGACGGCATCGAGCTATATTCTCAAGGATTCACAAGCATCCGCCGATTCGCTACTACTGGTATTTTTGCTATCGATCGCCGGCATTCTGAATCTGCTGGCCGCGATATTGTTCGGCACCCAGTACTTCTATAACGGCAAGCGCTACTTTGCATTGCTTGGCAGTGCATTTTTGTCTCGCAGTCTGTTTGAACTCACGCAGGCGATCCTTGGCTCCGGCATGCCCATTGCCAGCGTTTCCGCAACGATGTGGCAATCATCGGGCGCCTGGCTCTGGCTGGCCGGGGAAAGCGGCTTTGCACTGTTCGTTGCGCTCGGCACCCGGTCGTATCTTCGCACCCGCCGCGAGACGTCCCATCCGGCCGGCTATCTCGCCACAGTGCGATACGGGCTTGTCGCGGTCGGATCCTGGGCACTCACAACGCTGCTGATCGGGAGCACGCACACAGATTTGGCCGCTGCGATGACGGCGCATTTCGGCTCCCAATGGCCGCTACTGACTGGCACCGCGCTCGCGATGATCGATGCAGCCCTGCTGGTTTACGTGTGCCAGAAAACGCGTCTGGATCACAAGGTTTTTCTGCTGGTTTCGGTGATCCTCATCATCGTCATCTGCGAGATCACGCTCGTCATCTCGGCACGATCACCCTATTCCATCCAGTGGTGTTTTGCCTGTCTGATGATGATTGCGGCTCCCGCCACCGCGGCTATTTCGGTGATTCTGGAAATCACCCGGCAGTATCAGTCACTCGCTTTGACCAATACCGATTTGGCAGAACAAGTGTTTGTCGATCCGCTGACAAAAATTCACAATCGCCGCTATTTCGACGTATGGGCACAGCAAATTTCCGGCAAGGCTGCCAGCCTCAAAACGCCGCTTTCATTGCTGCTTATCGACATTGATTTTTTCAAGCAGGTCAACGATCGCCATGGTCACCCGTTCGGCGACGCGGTACTGCAACGGGTGGCCGCCACGATCTTGCAGGGCATTCCGCAGCCGAGCCATTTCGCGGTTCGACTGGGCGGCGAAGAGTTCGCCCTGATACTTCCGGATACTGACGAGACGACTGCCTTGAGGGTGAGCAACCGTCTGCGCGAATCGGTTCGCCAGGCGGCCACCGAGATGCTCCCGGCGCACACGGTTGCAAGCGGCGACGCGGTCACGATCAGTGTCGGAATCGCCACCTGGCTGCCAGGCACCGCGTTGAATATCGACCGCATGCTTTCCGACGCGGACCGCGCGCTATACGAGGCCAAGGACAAGGGGAGAAATCAGAGCGTACTCAGCCGGTACCGGGATGCGATTTCCACCGCCTAGTCGCATTTTCTGTCAGATAGCGCCCTTGAGCTCCACGGTGTTGTCTTCCGGATCCTGGATATAGAGAGACGGCCCTTCACCGTCGGCGCCATAACGCGTGGCCAGCTCACCCACGCTCACACCGCACGATTCCAAATGATCGCGAATCGCCGTCGCGTCGAAAGGTGCCACACGTAGGCAAAAGTGGTCCATGTTGCGCCCATCGGCCTGCGGGGCCCGGCCACCTTGCCGGCCGATCTTGCCCGCGACATCGACCAGATCGATCAATGCATTGCCCGCGCGCAATTGCACCAGACCGAGGTCGGGCTGCTCGCGCTCGAGCACACAACCCAATACGTCGCAATAAAATGCTCGCATGCGTGCCACGTCATACACCCGCAGGACGACGTGATCGAGACCCAGAATCGACAGTTTCATGAATGCTTTCTCAAGGTGTCAGGCTATAGCGTCGGCGCGGCCGCTCCACTTTGGTTTCGAACGCCATCTCGCTGCGCCCATCGTCGAATACCGTTTCGAGCCGCACCGTAAAGCCCCATAAGCGCGCGACGTGCTTCATCACGTCTTCGCAGCTTCGATCGAGCGGTCGCCGGTTATGCTGAACGTGCCGCAGCGTCAGCGACCGATCGCCATGCAAGTCGACCGAGGCCACCTGCACATTGGGTTCCAGGTTGCTGAGGTTGTATTGCTCGGCAAGCATTTCGCGAATGGCGCGATAGCCGGCATCGTCGTGAATCGCCGTCACGCGCAACCGGCTGTCGCGATCGTCGTCGAGCATCGAAAAAAGCTTCAGATCGCGAATCACCTGAGGCGACAGGAACTGCAGTATGAAGCTTTCGTCCTTGAAATTGCGCATCGCAAAGTCCAGCGTCTTGTGCCAATCGCTGCCCGCCACGTCGGGTGCCCAGCGGCGATCCTCGTCAGTCGGATGCTCGCACATGCGACGCAGATCACGGAAGATGGCAAAGCCCAGCGTGTAGGGGTTGAGCCCGCTGTAGTAGGGACTGTCGTAGGACGGCTGATAGATGACATTGGTATGCGCGTGCAGGAACTCCATCATGGCGCTGTCGGTAATCAGCTTTTCCTCGTAGAGCTGATTCATGATGGTGTAATGCCAAAACGAGGCCCACCCCTCGTTCATCACCTTGGTTTGGCGCTGCGGATAGAAATACTGCCCGAGCTTGCGTACGATGCGCACTATCTCGCGCTGCCAGGGAGCCAATCGAGGCGCGTTCTTCTCGAAGAAATACAGCAGATTTTCCTGGGGCTCGGGAGGAAACGTCGGCTCTTCGCCTTCGGCGCCCTCGCCATCGAATTCATCGTCGTCGTGGATGGCGGTGGGCAACGTTCGCCATAAATCGTTGATCTGAGTCTGCAGATAATTTTCGCGTTCTTTCTGGCGCGCCTGCTCCTGCGCCAGCGAGAGCCGCTTCGGACGCTTATAGCGATCGACCCCGTAATTCATCAGGGCGTGACAGGAATCGAGCAGCAGTTCGACTTCCTGCTCGCCATGTCGCTGCTCGCATTCGGCGATGTAATTGCGGGCAAACAGCAGATAGTCGATGATTGCGTCGGCGCTAGTCCAGGTCCGGAACAGGTAGTTGCCCTTGAAAAAAGAGTTATGTCCATAGCATGCGTGCGCAATCGTCAGCGCCTGCATGGTCATGGAGTTTTCCTCCATCAAATAGGCGATGCACGGATTCGAGTTGATGACGATCTCGTAAGCGAGCCCCATTTGGCCACGTTTGTAGCCTCGCTCCGACGCCAGGAAATGCTTGCCGAACGACCAATGGTGGTAACCGACCGGCAAGCCCACCGTGGCGTAGGCGTCGAGCATCTGCTCAGCGGTGATGATTTCGATTTGATTGGGATAGGTATCCAGCCCGAAATTGGCGGCGATGCGCGCAATTTCTCTTTCATAGCGCTGAATCAGCTCAAAGGTCCATTCAGAACCGGTCGATAGATAGGCCATGATGCATCCGTGGGTGAGTCGTTTGCTGCCAGTGGGCGACGCAACTGACTACGTTGCCTTTTTCCTGAACAGGTCGTGCAATACGGGGTAGATTTCGGCAGCCTCCATGATGCGCTGCATTGCGAAGTTCGGGTAAGCCTCCTTGACCGCCAGATACTCGTTCCAAAGGTTTTGCGGCTCGGCGCTGGCCACCTCGATATAGGCAAAATATTGCACCAGCGGCATGATCGAATCGTTCAGGAGCTCCCGGCAAATCGGTGAATCGCCATCCCAGTTGTCGCCATCGGAGACTTGCGCACCGTAGATGTTCCACTCGCTGACCGGATAACGGTCATGAATGACCTCGAGCATCAGCTTCAGTGCGCTGGAGACCACCGTGCCCCCCGATTCGCGCGCATAGAAGAAATCATCTTCGTCGACCTCCTTGGCAGTCGTGTGGTGCCGGATCAACACCAGATCGATACGCTCATAGTGATGCCGCAAAAAGAGGTATAGCAGCATGAAGAACCGCTTGGCCAGATCCTTGCGGCTTTGATCCATCGAGCCCGACACATCCATCAGGCAAAACATCACGGCCTGTGCCTGCGAACGCGGCTGAAGAATGCGGTTGGCATAGCGCAGATCGAGCTTCTCGATATACGGAATGCCCTCCAGGCGCATGCGCAGGCGTGTCATTTCGCGCATTAGGGCCTGAGCCTTTTCCGACTCGCCGCCGGCTTCGGCGACGGCGGCAAGATAGGCCTCCTCCACTTCGCGCAGGCGCTTGCGGTATGGAGCCGACAGGGCAATGCGCCGCCCGATCGAGCTGCGCATGGTGCGGATGACGCTCAGATTGGACGGCGTGCCGTCGATCGAGTAGCCGGCGCGCACCTTGCGGAATTCCGGAATCTGCGCGAGCCGGCGCTTGACCAGATCCGGCAACGCCATGTCTTCGAAGAAAAACTTGAGAAACTCCTCGCGCGACAACGTAAAGACGAAGTCGTCCTCGCCCTCGCCGGAATCGCTCGCGCGGCTGCCGTTGCCGCCGCCTTGCGGAGGCGGCCGCTCGAAATTGTCGCCGACGACAAACTCGCGGTTGCCCGGGTGCACCATCTCGCGCCGCCCGCCCTGGCCGTGATGGAACATCGGTTCCGAGATGTCCTTCACCGGAATGGAGACTTGCCCGCTGCTGTCGACATCGGTGATCTTGCGTCCGGCCACAGCCTTCGCTACCGCGCGCTTGATCTGCTCGCGGTAGCGTCGGATGAAGCGTTGCTGATTGATGGCACTCTTGTTCTTACCGTTTTCCCGCCGATCCAGTATTGCGGACATAGTTTCCTCGGCATGGCGAAGTCGTCAGGAGGATTTTCGTACGCGCAGGTACCATTCGACCAGCAGGCGGACCTGCTTGGGCGTGTACCCTTTTTCAACCATGCGATTGACAAAGTTCGCGTGCTTTTCCTGATCTTCCTTGGATGACTTCGCGTTGAAGGAAATCACCGGCAGCAAATCCTCGGTGGTCGAGAACATGCGCTTCTCGATAACCGCGCGCAGTTTCTCGTAGCTCGTCCACAAGGGATTCTTGCCCGCATTGTTGGCTCGCGCCCGCAGTACGAAATTGACGATTTCGTTGCGGAAATCCTTGGGGTTGGTGATGCCCGCGGGTTTTTCCACTTTTTCGAGTTCGTCGTTCAGCGCCGTGCGATCGAGAATTTCTCCGGTATTCGGATCGCGGTATTCCTGATCCTGAATCCACAGATCGGCGAAATTCACATATCGGTCAAAGATATTCTGGCCATATTCGGAATACGACTCCAGATAGGCGGTCTGAATCTCCTTGCCGATGAATTCGACGAACGGCGCCGTCAGGTACTCCTTGATGTAGGCCAGGTACCGCTTCTCGATCTCGGGAGCATACTGCTCACGCTCGATCTGCTGCTCGAGCACATAGAGCAGATGCACCGGATTGGCGGCGACTTCGGTATTGTCGAAATTGAATACCTTGGACAGCACCTTGAAGGCGAACCGGGTCGACAACCCGGTCATGCCTTCGTCGACGCCCGCGTAGTCGCGATACTCCTGATATGACTTCGCCTTCGGATCGATATCCTTGAGATTTTCGCCGTCATATACGCGCATCTTCGAGAACAGGTTCGAGTTCTCCGGTTCCTTCAGCCGGGTGAGCACGGCGAACTGAGCCATCATTTTCAGCACGTTCGGCGCACGCGGGGCGTTGGCCAGCGAACTGTTCTTGACCAGCTTCTCGTAGATCTTGACTTCGTCGGTCACGCGCAGGCAGTAAGGTACCTTGACGATGTAGATCCGATCGAGAAATGCCTCGTTGTTGCGGTTACTCTTGAACGCCTGCCACTCCGCCTCGTTGGAGTGCGCCAGCACAATGCCGTCGAACGGAATCGCACCAAAACCTTCAGTGCCCTTGTAGTTGCCTTCCTGGGTCGCCGTGAGCAGCGGGTGCAGCACCTTGATCGGCGCCTTGAACATTTCGACGAACTCGAGCAAACCGCGATTGGCCAGGCAAAGGCCGCCGGAATACGAGTAGGCGTCCGGGTCGTCCTGCGGGAAATCCTCGAGCTTGCGGATATCGACCTTGCCGACCAGTGCGGAGATGTCCTGGTTGTTCTCGTCGCCTGGTTCGGTCTTGGCGATCGACAGTTGGGCCAGCACCGACGGGCGCAGCTTCACCACCCGGAACTGCGTGATGTCGCCATTGAACTCGTGCAGTCGCTTGACCGCCCATGGCGACGCGATCGTGTTCAGGTAACGCGACGGGATCCCATAGTCTTCCTCGAGGATTTTGGCATCCTCGCCTGCGGAGAAAAGACCCAGGGGCGACTCATGCACGGGCGAGCCCTTCAGCGCGTAGATGGGGATTTCCTCCATCAGCGCCTTGAGCTTTTCCGCCAGCGAGGATTTGCCACCGCCCGGCGGCCCGAGCAAATAGAGGATCTGCTTGCGTTCCTCGAGCCCCTGCGCGGCATGTTTGAAGAACGATACGATCTGCTCGATCGTATCTTCCATGCCGTAGAAATCCCGGAAAGCCGGGTATATCTTGATGATCTTGTTCGAGAAGATGCGCGACAGACGGGGATCGTGATGCGTGTCCACCAGTTCAGGCTCACCGATCGCCTTGAGCATGCGCTCGGCCGAAGTCGCGTACGCCGTAGGGTCTTTCTTGCAGATCTCGAGGTATTCCTGGATGGTGAATTCCTCTTCTCTGCGAGCTTCGAAACGCGTCGTGTAATGGCTGAAAATATCCATATACGTCACCCCGCCTCTTTAGTAACCCGCCGCATGCGGCGCGTGTCATGCTAATAGACTCGGAATGCAATACGTTGGTTTCGCAAAAGATAGTGACTCACCACCGCTTTGCTCGACCTGCACTCCATCACATGAACGACTGAAAACCGCTTTAGGTTGACTTTAAACTTGTGCAGCGAAAAATCAACACTTAACTTCATCATATGCGCAAAAAAAAATCTTGTCTCGCGCATTTTCACAAAATACAAAAGCGCGCATGCCCGAACACGCGATGCGCCGAATCTGCTGCGGCAAAAGCGGCCCGGCGCCGGCCGGACGAGCCAGTTGCATTATTTCGTCCGTTTGACATTACGGTGCTGCCAAGCACTTAGGAATGCAATATGTTTCGTTGAATTTGTGGAAGCCGGATATGAATCGCAGCGCCCGGCGCGATGACCATCGAGTCGAATGCAATCGCCATGGAATGGGTAGCGGCCGAGAAAAAACGAGGCCTGATCGCGGGCTGACCGAGCGCATCAAGTCAGACCGGTGGGACGTCGGTTACTTCACGAAAAACACCGTTTTCAGGACATCGGCGACCTCCTCGTCAGATGGCGCCGGCCAGTCGGCCTATCGACACCATATTGCAAACTATGTTACGCCCGCTAGGAAAAATGTGTTGCCGGCACAACGCTCCAAAACCCTGATATCGACGCAGATGCGCGGACACGGCGGCGGGCGTCGCCCGAATGACGGGAACTCCCTTGGCAATGCAACTTTGTTGCATATCGAAAGCCCGCATTGCCCCTCCGTCTTCGCCCTGCGCCAGCCATAGCGCCGGCCAGGCCGGACATCACGGGCATCTGCCAGCCAAGCCTCGCGAATCGCGCACCGCTTCGCGCAGTCAATCCCCATGTCGTCCTCCCCCGGGTGTCGTCTGCACGCACGGCGGGCAAGCCGATGGGAACGTTGATTTGACACATTGATGACAGCGACAATTTCAGGCGCCGACAGCAAGCAGTGTTAATCTGTCATGCTTTGGCCAAGCTGAGCCCCCTCGGCGGCTCAGCTTGGCCACGCCCCCCCGCCCTCCCATTGTCGACAACGGGCACCGGCAGGCCGTCCGATAACCCGGGGCCTGGCCGGACGCCGGCACGCGCATGGGAAGGCAGCGCATTAGGATTGACAAGGAGAGCAAGATGCAGCGTTTTCTGAAGCCCTGGCTGGTGGCCTGTCTGGCCTTGCTGACCAGCCTCGCCCACGCCCAGGACAGCAAACTCCCTGTGGTGGCGAGCTTCAGCATTCTTGGCGACATCGTGCATAACGTCGGCGGCGATCGCGTCGAGGTGACCACACTGGTTGGTCCGGACCGCGATAGCCGCACCTACCAGCCCACCCCTGCCGACGCCGACAAGCTGGACCATGCGCGCCTGCTGCTCGTCAATGGTCTTGGCCTGGAAAACTGGCTGCCGCACCTGAAGGCGATCAGCCACTATCGAGGCCCCGTCGCGGTCGTCACCGAAGGCATCAAGCCTCGCATGATTCGAGAGCACGGCAAGCTGGTGCCCGATCCCAACGTATTCCAGGACCCCGTGCTGGTCAAAACCGTGGCGCTGCGCATCCGCGACGCGCTGATCGCCGCCGACCCGGCCGGACGGGCCTATTACACCGAGCGGGCGCTGAATTACACGTTGGCGCTCGATGATCTGGTCACCTGGGCGCATAAGCAGTTGGCGCCCATTCCGCCGCCGCGCCGCGTCATTTTCACCGCCCATGACGACTTCGGGTATCTCGGCGAGCGCTTCGACATCCGCTTCATTACGCCACCCAGCCCGACCCGCAACCGCGAGCTCAGTGCGTGGGAAATACGCCGTCTGGCCCGCAAACTACGCTACCTTGGCACCCAGGCGATCTTTGCGGAAAACACAGCCAGCCCGCAGGTCGTCGAGCGGGTCGCCCGCGACGCGCACCTCAAAGTCAGCGGCAAGCTCTACGCCGATGCGCTCTCGCAGACCCAGGAAGCCGTCACCTACCTGCAGTTGTTCCAGCACAATATCCGCGTCGCCGTCAGCGCGATGAAAAACAACCGATAGCCCGACCGGCTATAATATCGGGCTTGACGCGCCCTCGACCTCCACTCCTGGCGTTTTGCCAGTCCCGGTCGGCGGCGCGCGGCCCGCGCAGTCTGCGGCCATCTCTTTCGTTTTCTCCAAAACGCCCCCAGGTCAACCACTGCGATCGGCGCTCGAAATGGCAAAAAAGAAGCTTTACGTCAAGACATTCGGCTGTCAAATGAATGAGTACGATTCCGACAAGATGGTCGACGTACTCGATGCGGCCGAGGGCATGGAAAAGACCGACAATCCCGAAGAAGCGGATGTCATCCTTTTCAATACCTGCTCGGTACGCGAAAAGGCCCAGGAGAAGGTGTTTTCCGATCTTGGCCGGGTACGCCAGCTCAAGGAAGCAAAGCCGGATCTGCTGATCGGCGTCGGCGGCTGTGTCGCCAGCCAGGAGGGCGCCGCGATTGTGACGCGCGCCCCCTATGTGGACATCGTATTCGGGCCGCAAACACTGCACCGGTTGCCCGAGATGATGGCCAAACGCCGCGCGCTCGGTCACGCCCAGGTCGATATCTCCTTCCCCGAAATCGAGAAATTCGACCATTTGCCGCCAGCCAAGGTGGAAGGCGCCACGGCTTTCGTATCGATCATGGAGGGCTGCAGTAAATATTGCAGCTATTGCGTCGTACCATACACCCGCGGCGAAGAGGTCTCGCGTCCGTTCGACGACGTGCTGACCGAAGTTGCCGGCCTCGCCGACCAGGGCGTGCGCGAAGTCACGCTGCTCGGCCAGAACGTCAATGCCTACCGTGGCGCGATGGGCGAGCGCGAGATTGCCGATTTTGCCCTGTTGATCGAATACGTCGCGGAGATTCCCGGCATCGAACGGATTCGCTACACCACCAGCCACCCGAAGGAATTTTCTTCGCGCCTGATCGAAACCTACGCCAAGGTGCCCAAGCTGGTGAATCACCTGCATCTGCCGGTGCAACACGGTGCCGACCGCATTCTCTCGGCCATGAAACGCGGCTACACCGTGCTCGAATACAAGTCGATCATCCGGCGGCTGCGGCAAATCCGTCCCGACATGTCGATGTCATCCGACTTTATCGTCGGCTTTCCGGGCGAAACCGAGGCCGATTTCGACAAAATGATGGCGCTGGTCGAAGAGATCGGCTACGACACCAGCTTTTCGTTCATCTACAGCCCCCGGCCCGGCACACCCGCCGCCAACCTGCACGACGACACGCCTCGCGAGATCAAGCTGCGCCGTCTGCAGACGCTGCAGGCGACCATCGAGGAAAACATGCAGCGCATCAGCCAGGCGATGCTCGGCAGCACCCAGCGCATTCTGGTCGAGGGCGTCTCGCGCAAGGATGCGCAGGAAATGCAGGGCCGCACTGAAAACAACCGGGTGGTGAACTTTCCCGCGCCGACGCATGAGCGTGCGCGCCTGCCCGGCCAGATGATCGACGTCACCATCACCCAGGCGTTTCCGCATTCGTTGCGCGGCGAAATCGCCGCCCGGCCCTGAGGCCTTCCCCATCACACCGCAGCCCCCACAAAAATATCTTGAAAGCGCCCACCCACGAATTCACCGCGCCACGGGACGACAACAAGCGACTGGCCAATCTGTGCGGGCCGCTCGATGAAAATCTGCGCCAGATCGAGCAGGCGCTCGACGTCGCGATCAACCGGCGCGGCCACCGCTTTACGGTGCGCGGCGATGCGGCCGCGGCCACCGTCCAGGTGCTGGAAGTTTTCTATAACCGCGCATCGGAGCCACTCACGGTCGACGACATCCAGTTGGGCCTGGTCGAAACCCGCCAGGGAAAAAGCCCGGCGATTCGCCTTGGCGGGGAAGACAACCCCTTCGTGAGCGAGGATCTCGACCAGAGCGACTCCCCGGTCCTGCACACGCGGCGAGCCGATCTGCGCGGGCGCACACCGACCCAACGCGAATATCTCAAGCAGATCCTGTCGCACGATGTGACCTTCGGCATTGGCCCGGCCGGCACTGGAAAAACGTATCTGGCGGTCGCCTGCGCGGTCGATGCGCTCGAGCGCGACGCGGTCAAGCGCATCGTCCTGACCCGGCCCGCGGTGGAAGCCGGCGAGCGGTTGGGTTTCCTGCCCGGCGACCTGGCTCAGAAGGTCGACCCGTACCTGCGCCCTTTGTACGATGCCCTGTACGACCTGCTCGGCTTCGACAAGACCCAGAAAATGTTCGAGCGGCAAATGATCGAGATCGCGCCGCTCGCCTATATGCGGGGTCGCACCCTTAATCACGCCTTCATTATTTTGGATGAGGCGCAAAATACCACGCCGGAACAGATGAAAATGTTCCTCACACGGATCGGTTTCGGCAGCAAGGCGGTGGTCACAGGCGACACCACGCAAGTCGACTTGCCGCGCGGTCACAAAAGCGGCCTGATGGAAGCCCAGCACATCCTGAAAAATGTCCGCGGCATTGCGATGACGCGCTTCTCGAGCGTCGACGTCGTGCGCCACCCGCTGGTCGCCCGGATCGTCGAGGCGTATGACGAACATGCCCGTCACGCCGAAGCCGGTCTCGATGTGCCCGACGGTGTGGGCGACACCAAACGCAGCCGCTGATGACTCGCGCCCCCGCCCTGAAACTCACCGTGCAGTTCGCCACTGCGGATTGGCCTACGCACAAGACGGTATTGCCCCGCGCCACCCTGAGCCGCTGGGTCAAGGCAGCCCTGTTTGCCGACGCCGCGCTGACGCTGCGCTTTGTCGATGCCGACGAGGGCCGGATGCTGAATCGAACGTATCGGGGCAAGGACTACGCCACCAATGTCCTGACCTTCGCCTACGCGGAGTCCGAGAGCGACCCGGTCAGCGGCGATATCATCCTGTGCTGCCCGGTGGTCGAGCGCGAAGCCCGGGAACAGGGCAAGGAGTTGCGCGCGCACTACGCCCATCTGATCGTCCATGGCGTGCTGCACGCACAGGGCTATGATCATCAAACCGAGGCCGAGGCCGGTGAAATGGAAGGCATCGAAACCGAGTTGCTGACCGGCATGGGTTTTCCCGATCCCTATCTGGAACCGTCGCCCGAAAACCCGAAAAAGCGGCCCGCAACACCATCATGAACCGCTCGGCCTATCCACCCGATCTCGGTATTGCCCGCCACTTGAGCCAGGAAGAAATGGCCGCCTCGCTCGATGGCGCCCTGCGGCACTGGGACGGCAAGGCCGATATCTGGCTATTCGCCTACGGGTCACTGATCTGGAATCCGGGCGTGCCTGTGGTCGAAACCCGGCGGGCCAAGGTATTTGGCTACCACCGGGGTCTTTACCTGTGGTCACGGATCAACCGCGGCACGCCCGAGCAGCCCGGCCTGGTGCTCGCGCTCGACCGGGGCGGCTCCTGCAACGGAATGGCGATGCGCCTGGGAGCCGATCAGGCGCGCGCTCATCTGGCGACGCTCTGGCACCGCGAGATGGCCATGGGGTCGTATAACCCCGCCTGGCTGCGTTGCACACTGGCCGACGGGCATGACACGCGCGCCCTGGCTTTCGTGATGCGGCGCGACGTCAAGACCTACGCCGGCCGGCTCAACGACGATCTGATCCGTCATGTATTCAGTCGCGCGCAAGGGCGCTACGGCACCACGCACGATTATGTTGCCCGCACCGTGCAGGCCCTGCGCGAGGCCGACATGCCCGATCAGGCGCTCGAAGCCATCCTGCGGCGCTGTCGCTAGCCATGCCGCGACATGCGATTAGTGTATCCTTGAGACTCTCTTGTTAACGCCCGCGCCCAGAAGTGATGGACGCACAGTCATGACCGACCCCTACCCCAGTCGCAAACCCGTGGACAAACCGCGCTCCCTGCTGGAGCGCTTGACCGACCTCATTTCCCCCGAACCCGAATCGCGCGCAGAACTCCTGGAAATCCTCCAGGATGCGCACGAGCGCAATCTCGTCGATGCCGACTCCCTGGCAATGATCGAGGGGGTGTTCCAGGTTGCCGAATTGTGCGCCCGCGACATCATGGTGCCGCGCGCCCAGATGGATGCCGTCAACATCGCCGAGACGCCCGACCAGTTCCTGCCCTTCGTGCTGGAGCAGGCCCATTCGCGCTATCCGGTCTATGAGGGTAACCGCGACAACATCATCGGCATCCTGCTGGCCAAGGATTTGCTGCGCTGCTACGTCAACCAGGACTTCGACGTGCGCGACATGCTGCGCCCGGCCGTCTTCATTCCCGAATCGAAGCGCCTGAACGTGCTGCTGCACGACTTTCGCGTCAATCGCAACCATATCGCCATCGTGGTCGACGAGTACGGCGGTGTCGCCGGATTGATCACCATCGAAGACGTGCTCGAGCAGATCGTCGGCGACATCGAGGACGAATACGATTTCGACGAGGAAGAAGACAACATCATTGCCGCGCCCGACGGCAGCTACCGGATTCGCGCCCTGACTGAAATCGAGCAGTTCAATGAAGCGTTCGGCACCCAGCTGCACGACGAAGAGAACGACACGATCGGCGGCCTGGTGACGCACCAGTTCGGTCGCGTGCCGCGGCGCGGCGAGCGCATCCGCATCAACAACGTGCTGTTCGAGGTGCTGCGCGCCGACGGGCGGCAAGTCCATGTCTTGCTGATCCGCAAGACCCCGCCGCCCCAACCCGTGGCACAGGAATAGGACATGCGCGTGACGACGGCAACACTGCCGCATACCCGGCAGGGCTGGTCGTATGCCACGATCGGCGCGGTATGCGGCGCGCTTCACATGCTGGCGTTCGCGCCGCGCGACTGGTGGTGGCTGGAGATCGCCGCCCTGGCCGGCCTTTATGCGCTGGTCGAGCGCAGCGCCAGCGTGCGCCAGGCCATCGTCAGCGGTTGGGCCTTTGGCCTGGGCTGGTTTCTGGCCGGCATCTGGTGGTTATACGTCAGCATGCATACGTATGGCGCCATGCCGGCGCCCATCGCCGGCCTGGCGGTGGTGCTGTTCGCAATTTACCTGGCACTCTTCCCCGCGTTGGCCGCTGGGCTGAGCAGAAGCCTTGCGCCGCGTCCGGGCGTGCGCCGCATCCTGTGTTTCGCTGCCGCATGGCTGTTATCGGAGTGGTTGCGCGGCACCCTTTTTACCGGCTTCCCGTGGCTTGCCAGCGGCTACGCGCATACCGACGGCCCGCTCGCCGGCTACGCCCCCGTGGTCGGCATGTATGGGGTGAGCGCCGCGGCGGCCTGCAGTGCGGCGCTGCTTGCCACCTTGTGCCGCGGCGGCATGCCGCTGGTGCGGCGCCTGCCGCCATTGCTGGCACTGCTGTTCGTGACCGGACTCGGCTTCGGCCTTTCTCATATTGCCTGGACCCATCCCAGCCACCGGCCGATCTCGGTGCGCCTG
Organism: Pandoraea thiooxydans; assembly: GCF_001931675.1. Classification (NCBI taxonomy): domain Bacteria; kingdom Pseudomonadati; phylum Pseudomonadota; class Betaproteobacteria; order Burkholderiales; family Burkholderiaceae; genus Pandoraea; species Pandoraea thiooxydans. The sequence continues at coordinate 3,371,811 of NZ_CP014839.1, forward strand.
CTGCAAGGCGACGTCCCTCAGGAAATGAAATTCGAGCGCAGCGGCGTCGAGCGTGCCATGCGCCTATACCGCGACATGATCGTGGCCAAGCCGGCAGACCTGATCGTCACGCCGGAGACCGCCTTCCCGGTGCTGCTGCAGCAGATTCCGGACGACGTTGCCACGCCGATACGGGCATTTGCCGACGCCACCGGCTCGCACATCCTGCTGGGTGCGGTCGGCGACACGCTCACCCCGCAGGGTCCGACCGACTTCACCAACAGCCTGTTCGGGCTCACCCCCGGCAACCGGACGCTATACCGTTACGACAAGCACCATCTGGTGCCCTTCGGTGAATTCGTGCCCTTCGGCTTTCGCTGGTTCGTCGACCTGATGAAGATTCCGCTGGGCGACTTCCATCGCGGCGACGCGATTCAGCCCAGTTTTGCCGTCGGCCCGAACCGCATTGCCGGCGATATCTGCTACGAAGATCTGTTCGGCGAAGAGATCGCGCGCACCTTGCGGCATCAGGCAGAGCCCGCCGACTTGCTGGTCAACGCGTCGAATCTTGCCTGGTTCGGCGATACCATCGCACTCGACCAGCACTTGCAGATCGCCCGCATGCGTTCGCTGGAGACCGGGCGCCCGATGCTGATGGCGACCAACACCGGCGCAACCGCCATCATCGACGCCAACGGCCGGATCCAGGCGGCTTTGCCGCGCGAGACGCCCGGCGTGCTCGAAGGCTCGGTACAACCCTACGCTGGCCTCACGCCATACATCCGTTTCGGCAACTGGCCTGCGCTGATTCTGGCCGCAGCGGTGCTCGGCGCCGCCGCCGCCATCGCAAAACGTAACAAAACCCGCTAAAATTCAATGTTTTAGCAACAGGCGCCAGCCCGCGACCGCGGCCGGGCGAGTGCGCCTGAATCGACTTGCCGCGCGAACTTATCATGCTCACCTTTCAACAGGTCATCCTGACCCTCCAGGATTACTGGGACAAACAGGGTTGCGCGCTGCTGCAGCCTTATGACATGGAAGTCGGGGCCGGCACCTCCCATACCGCAACGTTCCTGCGAGCCATCGGCCCGGAACCCTGGCGTGCGGCCTACGTGCAGCCGTCGCGCCGTCCCAAGGACGGCCGTTACGGCGAGAACCCCAATCGGCTGCAGCATTACTACCAATACCAGGTCGTGCTCAAGCCCGCGCCGGAAAACATCCTCGACCTTTACCTCGGTTCGCTGCGGGCGCTCGGACTCGACCTGACCCAAAACGACGTGCGCTTCGTCGAGGACGACTGGGAGAATCCGACGCTGGGCGCCTGGGGCCTGGGTTGGGAAGTGTGGCTCAACGGCATGGAAGTCACCCAATTCACCTATTTTCAGCAAGTCGGGGGCATCGACTGCAAGCCGGTGCTGGGCGAAATCACCTACGGCCTCGAACGGCTGGCCATGTACCTGCAAAAGGTCGAGAACGTCTACGACCTGATCTGGACGCAATGGGAAGAGAACGGCCAGCAGCGCCGCCTGACCTATGGCGACGTGTTTCACCAGAACGAGGTCGAGCAATCGACCTACAACTTCGAATTTTCGAATGCCGAACTGCAATTCGGCTTCTTCGACAACTACGAAGCCGAGGCCAGGCGGCTCATCGAGGCGCAACTGGCCCTGCCCGCCTATGAAATGATTCTCAAGGCGGCGCACGCCTTCAACCTGCTCGATGCCCGCGGCGCCATTTCGGTCACCGAGCGCGCGGCCTATATCGGCCGCATCCGCGCGCTGTCGCGCCTGGTGGCGCAAGCCTATTTCGACTCGCGCGCCAAACTCGGCTTCCCGATGTGGTCGTGGGACGGCGCCGACGCCGATACGCTCTCGAAGGAATACGGTGACATTTACACGGCGGCCATGACGGTGCGCTCCGGAGCTGCAGTCGCATGAGTCATAACACCCCCCTCCCGCTGCTGGTTGAATTATTCACCGAGGAACTGCCGCCCAAAGCGCTGGCGCGCCTGGGTGACGCCTTCGCGCAAGGCATCGAGCGCGGCCTGAAAGAGCGCGGCCTGTTGCCGCCCGAGGCGCTCGCAACACCATTCGCGACACCGCGGCGACTTGCCGTGGGTTTCGATGCCGTGCTGGGCAAGGCCCCCGATACGGCGATCCGCGCCAAGGTGCTGCCGGTGTCGGTGGCACTCGACAAAGACGGCAATCCGGCGCCGCCACTGGCAAAAAAGCTCGCCGCCATGGGCTTTGCCGATCTGCCGCTCGACGCCCTCGAGCGCGCCAGCGACGGCAAGGCCGAAGCTTTCTTTTACACCTATACGGCTCCTGGGCTGGCGCTGGCCGAGGCTCTGCAAGCCGCGCTGGATGAAACGCTCGGCAAGTTGCCGATCCCCAAGGTCATGAATTATCAGCGCCCGGATGGCAAATCCGTGCAATTCGTGCGCCCGGTGCATGCGCTGGTGGCCCTGCACGGCAGCCAGATCGTGCCGGTCACGGCGCTGGGACTCGCCGCCGGCAACACCACCCTGGGACACCGCTTTCTGTCACACGGCCCGATCTCGCTGGACGCGGCACAGAACTATGCCGGCCTCCTCGCCGAACAGGGCAAGGTAATCGCCAGCTACGCCGAACGCAAAGCGACGATTCGCCGCGAACTGCTGGCCAAGGCGGGGGGCGATCACGTGGTCATGCCCGAAGCCCTGCTCGACGAAGTGTGCGCGCTGGTGGAGTGGCCTGTGGTCTATGAGTGTCACTTCGAGGCGGCATTCCTGGAGGTCCCGCAGGAGTGCCTGATCCTGACCATGCAGACGAACCAGAAGTACTTTGCCGTGACCGACCGCCCGCTCGAGCAGGGCGGCCGCTTGCGCAACCGCTTTCTGATCGTCTCGAATATTGCCACCGCCACGCCGCAGCATATCGTCGAGGGCAACGAGCGCGTGGTGCGCCCGCGTCTGGCTGACGCCAGGTTCTTCTTCGCGCAGGACCAGAAAAAGACGCTGGCGCAGCGGGTGCCGCAATTGGCTCAGGTGGTCTATCACAACAAGCTCGGCACGCAGCTCGAACGCACCCGGCGGCTCGAGAAGCTGGCCGGTGCCATCGCCGCCGATCTCGGCGCAGACCCGTCTCAATGCGAGCGCGCGGCGCATTTGTGCAAAGCCGATCTGCTCACCGACATGGTCGGTGAATTCCCCGAGTTGCAAGGCACCATGGGCACCTACTATGCCCGCCATGACGGCGAGTCGGAGGAGGTCGCGCTGGCTTGCTCGGAGCACTATCAGCCGCGCTTTGCCGGCGACAACCTGCCGGCCTCCTTGACCGGCACCGTGGTGGCGCTGGCCGATAAGCTCGAAACGCTGGTCGGCATCTGGGGCATCGGCCTGCATCCGACCGGCGAAAAGGATCCGTTTGCGCTGCGCCGCCACGCGCTGGGCGTATTGCGCATTCTGATCGAAAAGCCGCTGCCGCTGTCGCTGCCCGCTTTGTTGGACGCGGCATACGCGCAATTCACCGGCGGCGTCAAGGCGCCCGATTATCTCGCCGACGTCTATCAGTTTTTGCTCGACCGGCTGCGTGGATACCTCAAAGACAAAGGGTATTCTGCCAATGAGATAGAAGCGGTACTCAGTCAGAACCCCGCTCGCATGGACGACGTGCTGATGCGCCTGGAAGCCGTACGCGCGTTCTCCGCGCTGCCGGAGGCCGAGGCCCTGGCGGCCGCCAACAAGCGTATCGGCAATATTCTCCGAAAAGCCGGTGAGGATCGCGAGAGCAGCGGCATCGCATCGATCGTGACCCCGGCGTTGCTCAAGGAGGACGCCGAGCGCGCGTTGGCCGCGGACGTCGCCAGGGTCGCCCCGGTGGTCAGCGAGCGCCTGACCGAGCGGGCCTATGGCGATGCGCTGGCCGCATTGGCACAATTGCGCACCGCCGTCGACGCCTTCTTCAACGACGTGATGGTGATGGCCGACGACATGGCGCTGCGCAACAACCGGTTGGCGCTACTCGCGCAGCTGCATGCGCAGATGAACTGCGTGGCCGATATTTCCAAACTCGCCGCGTAGCGCGCTGCCCATCCCCGGAATCGATACGCCATGGACGCCCGCAAGGAAAAGACGCAGCCGCCCCACTCACGCAAGCTCGTGATTCTCGATCGGGACGGCGTTATCAACGCCGACTCGGATCAGTTCATCAAATCTCCGGAGGAGTGGATCGCCATCCCCGGGGCGCTCGAGGCAATTGCCCGCCTGAATCAGGCCGGCTACCGGGTTGTGGTGGCCAGCAACCAGTCGGGTATCGGCCGCGGGCTGTTCGACATGGTCGCGCTCAATGCCATCCACACCAAGATGCATCGCGCCGCGGCCACCGCTGGCGCGCGCATCGACGCGGTCTTTTTCTGTCCGCACACCGCAGAGGATCGCTGCGAATGCCGCAAGCCAAAGTCCGGCCTGCTCGAGGAGATCGCGCGACGCTACGAACTCAGCCTGAGCGGCGTGCCGATCGTCGGGGATTCGTTGCGCGACCTGCAGGCCGGCGTACCGCTGGGCTGCGATCCGCATTTGGTCCTCACCGGCAAGGGCCGTAAAACACTCGCGCACGGCAACCTGCCGCCACACACCCAGGTGCACGACAGTCTGCAAGCGTTCGCCCTGGATTTTCTTGCCGCAGGGCAGGACTGAACGGGACGGTTGCATGCTTTTTTTTCGCTCTCTGCTGTTTTTCCTGTTCCAGATTTTCTGGACCATCCCCTACGCCGTGGCCTGCATGGTCGCCTTTCCTTTCATGCGTGCGCAAAGCCGCTACTGGTTTGCGGTTGGCTGGTGCCGCACCATGCTGAAGGCCGCCGACGGGCTGTGCGGCATTCGGTTCACCGTCATAGGCAGGGAGAATCTCCCCGACAGACCGGCGGTCGTGCTGTCGAAACACCAGTCCGCGTGGGAAACCATTGCCTTGCCGGCGCTCATGCCGCGGCCGCTGTGCTACGTCTTCAAGCGGGAGTTGCTCTACATCCCCTTTTTTGGCTGGGCTTTGGGCCTTCTGAGCATGATTCACATCAACCGCAAGGACGGCATCAACGCGTTCAACTCGGTCGTCACGCAAGGTAAGGCGCGCTTGGCCGAGGGTTCGTGGATCATCATCTTTCCGGAAGGCACGCGCACGCCGACCGGAAGTCGGCGCAAATACAAGTCGGGCGGCGCACGGCTGGCCACCTCCACGCAGGTGCCGGTCATTCCGATCGCTCACAATGCCGGCCGGGCCTGGCCTCGAAAATCGTTTCTCAAATATCCGGGTCTCATCACAGTGTCGATCGGGCCGTTAATCGAAACGGCCGGCTTGACGCCGGAACAGGTCGGCGGCAAAGTGGAAGCCTGGATCGAGGCTGAAATGGAGCGTATCGATCCGCAAGCCTACCGTTCCTGACCGGTTGAACACCATGCGGCCCGCCCCTGCTGTGCGCCCTGCCTCGCCGCGACGCTCGTCGCCCCATACCGAGCCACAGTCGCAACTCGAACTGCCCTTTTTCGGTGCCGACGACGGCGCGCGTGATGCCGTACCGATGCCCCTGCCGAGCAATCCGCCGGCGGCCGCTCCTGGCACACCGTCCCGGCATCAGCGCGCGCTGGCGCTCGACGGACATGTGTTGAGTTATCACTTCAAGCGATCGTCGCGCCGAACCATCGGCTTTATCGTCGACGAATCCGGTCTCACCGTAACGGCGCCACGCTGGGTGACCATTGCGGATGTCGAGGCCGCCATTGCCGAAAAACAGCGCTGGATTTTTGCCAAACTTGCCGAATGGCAAGACCGGGCGGTGCGCCGCCGTGTACCGCGCGTGACGTGGGTCGACGGCGCCAGCCTCCCTTATCTGGGCCAGCCACTGATGCTGCGGCTTGGCCGCCCGGGCGGTCCCGGCGGCCCGCTTCACGACGCCGCAAGCGGCACGCTTTGGCTGGACCTGCCGCCTCAGGCACAAGCACAACAGATGCGTGATCGCGTCCAGGGGTGGCTGCAGCAGCAGGCGCGGCTGCTTTTTGTCGAGCGCCTCGACTTTTATGCCCTGCGCCTAGGCACGCGTTATACGGCTCTGGCGCTGTCATCCGCAGCCACCCGCTGGGGCAGCTGCAGCGCCGATGGACGGATTCGGCTCAACTGGCGGCTGATCCACTTTCCGCTGAGCGTTATCGACTATGTCGTCGCGCACGAACTGGCCCACCTCAAGGAAATGAATCATGGTCCGCGGTTCTGGCAAACCGTGGCGTCGGTCTTCCCCGATTTCGAAATCGCCCGCGCCAACCTCAAGGAGCATGCGCCGGAACTGGTTCCGGAGTTCTGAAGCACGCTGCGCCATATGGCGGCCCTGCGTCGCACGGGCCTCTGCAAAACACGGGACACGCCATTACAATGACGCTTTCCCCTCAATTAAAAATTAACTTAATTCAATGAACATCCTTCATACCATGCTGCGCGTGGGTGACCTGCAACGCTCGATCGACTTCTACACAAAGATCCTGGGCATGCGGTTACTGCGCAAAAGCGAGAATCCGGAATACAAATACACCCTGGCTTTTGTCGGCTATGGCGGCGAAGGAGCGGCCGAGCTGGAGCTGACCTACAACTGGGGCGTCTCGACGTATGAACTCGGCACCGCTTTCGGTCATATCGCGATTTCGGTCGACGACGCCTACGCGGCCTGCGAACGCATCAAGGCGGTTGGCGGCAAGGTGACGCGTGAAGCCGGCCCGGTCAAGGGCGGCACGACCGTCATCGCGTTCGTCGAAGATCCTGACGGCTACAAGATTGAACTGATCCAGAAATCGTCGGCTGCCGTGACGTTGTGAGGCGTCCGCCCGACGCACTGGCCGTCGGCCTGATGATCGTGCTTTGCGCGATCTGGGGGCTGCAGCAAGTCGCTATCAAGGTCGCCGTGCCGACCGTTCCCGCTGTGCTACAAGCGGGCGTTCGCTCGACCATCGCCACCGTGCTGGTAATGCTTTGGATGGCCTCGCGTGGCCAACCGGTATGGAAGCGCGATGGCACCCAAGGCGCGGGGTTGCTCGCCGGCTTGCTGTTTGCCGGCGAGTTCGCTTGCGTGTTCATTGGCTTGACGCACACGTCGGCCTCGCGCATGGCCGTCTTCTTGTATACGGCGCCCTGCTTTACCGCACTCGGCCTGCACTGGTTCGTGCCCGGGGAGCGGCTACGCAAATCGCAGTGGGTGGGGATCGCCCTGGCGTTCGGCGGCATGCTGTTGGCCTTCGCCGACGGCCTGAGCGCATCACACACCGGACGGAGCACATGGCTGGGCGATAGCCTCGGGATTCTGGCCGGCATTTTTTGGGCCGCAACCACAGTACTCGTGCGCGCCACCTCGCTGGCCGACGCCAGCCCGAGCAGGACCCTGCTTTACCAGTTGGCGGTGTCTTCGATCGCCCTGCTGGCGCTCGCCGGTGTCGACGGCCACTGGCGAATTCAGGCGTTGCCGCCCTTGGTCGTCGCCAGCATACTTTACCAGGCCGCAGTGGTCGCGTTTATCAGCTATCTGGCTTGGTTTTGGCTATTGACGCGTTACATGGCCTCGCGCCTGTCGGTCTTCTCGTTCCTGACGCCGCTGTTCGGCGTGAGCTTCGGGGTACTTTTGCTGGGTGATCAGATCGGCCCGCGCTTTTTGGGTGCCTCCGCCATGGTGCTCACGGGGATCGCGCTGGTCAACCTGCGGCGCTAGCTGGCGGCGTGCACGCGGCAACCGCGTTGGCCAGCGCGACATACTCGGCCACCGGGACCTCTTCGGCGCGACGCGTCAGATCAAAAGCGAGCGCCTCGAAATCGACATGCTCGAGATACTCGGCCAGCGTGTTGCGCAGCATCTTGCGTCGTTGCGAAAACGCGCTGGCCACCACACGTCCCAGCACTACCGGATCGACCGAGGGCAAATCCGCTCGTGCCAGCGGGATCATTCTCACCACCGCTGAATTGACCTTGGGGGGCGGGTTGAACGATGTCGGGGGCACGTCCAGTACCTTGTCCATCCAGTAGCGGAACTGCAGCATGACCGACAGGCGCCCATAGTCCTTGGTGCCCGGTTCGGCCACCATGCGATCGACGACTTCGTCCTGCAGCATGAAGTGCTGGTCGCGCACGCGGTCGGCGAATTGCATCAAATGAAAAAGCAGCGGACTGGAGATGTTGTACGGCAGATTGCCAACGATGCGCAATCCGCCGCTCGGCGCGAGTTGACCGAAGTCGAACGCCAGTGCGTCACCCGCGTGCAGCGTCAGTCGGGCGCCAAAGCGCTTTTCCAGCCGTCCCAGCAGATCGCGGTCGAGTTCGACCGCGTGCAGATGATCCAGATGCTCGAGCAGCGGCGCGGTCAGCGCGCCGAGTCCCGGGCCGATCTCGACCATCAGATCCTGGCGTTGCGGCGCAATGGCCGCAACGATAGCGTCGATGATGCCCAGATCGACAAGAAAATTCTGCCCGAAACGCTTGCGCGCGATGTGGCCCTGGTGGGCCGCCGGCCGGTGCGGGGGTTTGACCATACTGCAAAATTCCTTAGGCGGCGGGTTCGATCCGACGCGCAGTTCGCGCCATCTGGTTCGCCGTGCGCAGTGCCTCGATGAGGCTGCCGCAATCGGCGCGGCCCGAGCCGGCCAGATCGAGCGCCGTGCCGTGATCGACCGACGTGCGAATGATCGGCAAGCCGAGCGTAATATTGACGCCGCGCCCGAAACTGGCGTACTTGAGAACCGGCAGGCCCTGATCGTGATACATGGCCAACACGCAATCGGCATCGGCCAGATAATGCGGCTGAAACAGCGTATCGGCCGGATACGGCCCCATCGCATCAATACCTTCGGCACGGGCGTCGGCCAGCGCTGGCGCGATCACGTCGATCTCCTCACGCCCGAGATAACCGTGCTCGCCGGCATGCGGATTGAGCCCGGTGACAAGGATGCGCGGGCGGCGCTTGCTGAAATAACGGCCCAAATCCGCGTCGATGATGCGCAGCGTAGCCAGCAAATCACCGCGTTCGAGCGCCGCGGGTACGCGGGCGAGCGGCAGGTGCGTAGTGGCCAGAGCAACGCGCAAGCCGCCGCCGGCCAGCATCATCACCACTTTGGCAACACCCGTGCGCTGCGCCAGATACTCCGTATGGCCGGTAAACGGCACGCCGGCGTCGTTGATGGTGCTCTTCTGTAATGGCGCCGTGACCAGTGCGTCGTAGCGCCCGTGCAGTGCGCCGTCGATCGCGTCGTCGAGCAATGCCAGAACATATGGGCCATTACGGGCATCGAGATGCCCGGGCGCGGCCGGTACGGCCAGCGCGTGATGAGTCATGACAACCCGGCCGCCGGCGAGCATGTCGGCCCACTCGGCTTGCAGACCGACCGCGCCGGCCCGCTGCGCCAGCAAATCGGCATCGCCCAGCACGTGGCACCGAACGTCGGTCAACTCATTTTGGGTGTCGAGTTGTGCGAGCGCCTGAATTGTCAGCTCCGGCCCCACTCCGGCGGGTTCACCGGAGGTCACGGCCAGTTCGAGCGGGCGGTCGGCGGTCACCATGACATGAAGCCGTCAGCCCGGCTGGTTCAGCCGGTTATCGACGTAGGCGCTGTCGCGCAGTTGCAGCAGCCAGTTGCGATAGGCAGCCTCCGCTTTGCGCGCACGGATTTCCTGCAGCGCCAGATTGCGCTCCTGATCGCCCGTGACGCGTTCTTCCCGGTGCCCCAACACCTGAATCAGGTGATAGCCGAACTGGGTGCGTACCGGATCGCTGATCTGACCGTCCTTCAAGGTGCTGAGCGCCCGCTCGAATGCCGGCACCGTCTCGCCGGGAGACAGCCAGCCAAGGTCGCCGCCTTGCGAAGCCGAACCGTCCGCGGAATATTTTTTCGCGTATTCAGCGAACGTCCCGTCGCCGGCCTCGATCTTGTGCTTGATCTCGAGCAGTTGCTCACGTGCCTGTTCTGCCGTGACGCCGTTGCCGATCTTGATCAGGATGTGGCGGGCATGAATCTGCGGCACCAGCATGCCGGCGCTCGCGCCGCCCTGACGGACGTCGAGCAGTTTGACGATATGAAAGCCGTCCTTGCCCCGCAGCACTTGCGGCACAACTTCGCCGCCCTTCAAATTCTTGACGGCGTCGAGCAGCAGGTCGGGCAAGCGTTCGGCGATGCGGTATCCCAAATCGCCGCCTTTGGCGGCGGCCTCGCCATTGGAGTATTTTTCCGCCAAGGCGGCGAAGTCGGCACCACCCTTGACCTGGGCAAGCAGATCATCGGCCTTGCGCTTGGCCTGGCTTACCTGGTCGGCTGTGGCGTTGTCCGGCACACCGATGACGATTTGCGCAACGTGATATTCAGTCGGCTTGTCCTGCGCCTGGCCATTGTTCTGGCTCGCCAGATAGGCATCGATCTCGGATTGCGACACTTCCACCTTGCTGTCGACTTCGGCCTGGCGCACGCGCGCGATCAGCATCTGGTCGCGCACCTCCGTGCGGAACACGGACCAGGACACGCCCATCGAGGCCAGGCGCTGTTTGTATTGATCGACCGACATCTTGTTGTCGGCGGCAACCCGTTGAATCGCCTGCGAGAGATCGTCGTCACTGACCGTGATGCCATCTTCCTTGGCTCGTTGCAGCTGAACGTCGATCAGAATCATTTGATCCAGCACTTGCTGCTGCAACGTCTCGTCATCCGGAACCGGACGCCCTTGCAGCGTGAGTTGCCGCTTGGTGTCCCTGACGCGCGCATCCAGCTGATTGCGGGTAATCACGGCATCGTTGACCACCGCGACAATCGAATCCACCGGCCTCAAGGCTGCCGGCTGGTTCGCAGACCCTGCGCCGACCGCCTGTGCGAATGCGCCGCCGGCAACCAGCCACAGGCCGAGGCACAAGCACGAAAGCAGCGAGGCCGGGGCCCGCTGTGCACGAATACGCTTCATGATGACGTCATTCATAGTTGGTGAATCGAGAAGGAATCGGTGTCGGTGTCTGAGGCGCGTAGCCTGGTATCGCCTGTTGGAACGCCCGTGTCACGCTGGTGCCGGTCTTCGACAGGCCTTTCAGTTCGAGTTGAGCGAAAACCCCGGTGTTCGATGTATTGAGACTCGTGGTGTAGCGCTGGAAAGCGATCCGGAACGCCCAGCAATCGGCATCATACTCGAAACCCGCCAGCGCATCGACGACGTTATGCGTATTGGGCGCGTAAGTGACGCTGCCGGCCAGGCCAATCCGGCGCGTCAGCGGCCACTGCGCCGAGAGCTGGATCTGGTCGACTTCGGTGTTGTTGAGCAGCGGCGAGACCGGCAGGTAGTGGTAATACGCATTGAACACACGGCGCCCACCCGGACGCCAGGTCAAGCCGACGTCGGTCTGGTTGACCTGACGGGTGTTCGGGCTGTACTGCAGGTCGGAGGTGAATTGCCAGTTATAGGGCAATTGCGTCGACGCGCCGACCACCACATCCGACATGGTCGAGTCGTCGGGCTCGCCGCCGGGCAGCAGGGTCACCCGCGAGGGCCGGAAGTTATAGCGTTGCGCGATCACGAAGCGGGCCAACTCGGCACCGGTATCGGCATTGATGAAGCGCGAGGTCACACCCACCGTGATGCGGTTGGCGTCGGAGATCCGGTCGTTGCCGACAAAGGAGTTCTCGCTGAAGATCTCCGCCATATTGAAATTGGCCGCGGACGTATCGAACAGCGGAATCGCGTCCTGATTGCGGTACGGCGTGTACACATAGAACAGTCTCGGCTCGAGCGTCTGAATCAGGTTCAGGCCGAACCAGTGCAGATTGCGTTCGAAGTCGAGTCCGGTGTCGAAACTGAGGGTCGGCACCGTGCGGTTGATGTTGTTCGGCACGCCGGATGCCAGATTACTGATCTGATACGAGGTCGCGTTGAAGATGACCTTCGGGATCGCGTAGTAGCCCGGTGTCAGGAACGGATAACTGACTGTCGCCTTGGAGTAGATCCGTTGGCCGTCCGGTTGCGAGGCGGACGGCGTCGGCATGCGGAAATTCGTGTAATCGTTGACGACGTTGATGTCGAACCCATGCCAATCGTACTTGTTATATGTCGCCTGAAACTCCGGCTTGATGTCGTACGGCGGCGCATTCGGCGCAAGCGTCTGATAATCGAGCACCTGCGTCATGAACGACCAGCCGCCGATTCCCCAAGACAGGCCCGCCTGCTGCGTGTATTGGCTGGTCACGCCATACTGGAAGTTATTCGCGCCGAAGTCCTGCGGGTACGTCGAATCCGATACCCTGGTGTAATTGACAAAGGCGCGCACGCCGAACGGCAGAGTCTGGTTGTGTTGCAGCGAGTACAAATACCGGTTGGTGCCGGTCAGGTGGTCGTTATTCAGGTACTCGATATGGAACTTGCCCGCGTAGGTCGGCTCGAGATAGCGGAATTCGGTGTTCCACTGGATGCCTCGCTTGGTCAGGATACGCGGCGCAAAGGTCAAATCGCGGTTCGGTGCGATATTGAAATAGTACGGCTGCATGAACTCGAACCCGCTGGTCGAGCTCTGCCCGAAAGTCGGCGGCAGCAACCCCGAGCGGCGCGCGCTGGTGAGCGGGAACGTCAGGTAGGGGCTGGCGAGAATCGGGACATGCTGAAAGAACAGCACGCCGTTATATGCGGTGCCCACGCCTCGGTCGGTATCGAAATCCATTTCCTTGGCGCGGAAATACCAGGCCGGATCCTTCTGGCAACTGCAGCCGGAATAGGTGCCGTCGGTCACCTTGATCTGAGTCTGATCGGCGATATCGATGCGCTTTGCCTTGCCGCCGCCATTGGTCGCGCCGATATGGTACGACGGCGTGAGCATGAAACCGTCGCCGGCATCCAGATGAAGACTCGCTTGCGGCCCGATAAAGCGGTTGCCGTTGTCGGTCAGCCGCACGCTGCCGGTGGCGCGAACCACGTCGCTGTCCTCGTCGTAATGAATGTGATCTGCCTTGACCACCGAGCGATAGTGCCGCATCTGCGCGGCGCCTTCGAGCGTGACGTCCTGGTCGACATGCCCCTGGGCACTGTCGCTCTTGGTGAAAATCGCCACGCCCTGGTTCGGCCCCAGGGAGAAGTCCTGCAATGCCGGCACGCTCTGCAGTTGCAGACCGCCGGCGCCCGCCACCACGGGCGGCGTCATTTCCTGCGCGACGGCGTGTGCGGCCCACCACCCCGGCAAGGACAGCAGCAGCACGAGCGGTTTCAGCCTCAGCCCCAAGGGCGAATAAGTGGATCTAGGCGGCATGAATGCAAATGGCGAGACAACCAGGGCGCCACCTGCAGGCGGCCAAATTCGCGTCCGATACGGTCTGGGCCGGAACGGGCGAAGCGGTCGGTCGGGTTCGAGAAGTAGGGTGTTTGGAAAACATCATCGGGTATTATATGGCAAGACGTTTTCACCCCCACATCATGACCGCACTTCCTGCCACCGCGACTCCCGATCCGCTCGCGCAAGCCCACGCCGAAGCACGCCAGGCCGCTCTCGAACACTGGCTGGCCGAGGTCAAGGCACCTTTCGCACTCGACCTCGCCACCGTCGCGCCAGCCTCGGTCGATGCAAGCTTTCGCCGTTATTTCCGTGTCGCCAGCGCTTCGCCCGCGCACCCGACCCTGATCGTCATGGATGCGCCGCCCCCTCAGGAGGATTGCCGGCCGTTCGTCCATGTGAGCGGACTGCTGCACGAGGCGGGCCTGAACTCCCCCAGAATACTGGCGCAAGACCTGACCCAAGGTTTCCTGCTTCTGAGCGACCTGGGGCGGTCCACCTACCTGGACGTGCTCGACGAGCATAACGCCACGCGGCTGTATCGCGCCGCCTTCGACGCGCTGATCGCCTGGCAGCTTGCCAGCCGGCCGGGTCAGCTGCCGCCGTATGACAAGGCCCTGCTGCAGCGCGAACTGGATCTGTTTCCGACCTGGTACATCGAGCGCCATCTGAACATGGCTTTGTCGCCATCGCAGCAGGAGGTACTGGCCCAAACCAATACCTTGCTGATCGACAGCGCGCTGGCGCAGCCGCAGGTCTATGTGCACCGCGACTACATGCCGCGCAACCTGATGGTGAGCGAGCCTAACCCGGGCATCCTGGATTTCCAGGACGCCGTGTACGGCCCGCTGACCTACGATGTCATCTCGTTGTTGCGCGATGCATTCATCAGCTGGGAGGAAGACCTGCAACTCGATTGGCTGATTCACTACTGGGAAAACGCCAAACGTGCGGGCTTGCCGGTGCGGCAGGATTTCGGCGAGTTCTACCAGGAATGCGAGTGGATGGGCCTGCAGCGCCATCTTAAAGTGCTCGGCATTTTCGCGCGAATTCAGTATCGCGACGGCAAACCGCGGTATCTGGCAGACACGCCGCGCTTCCTGCAGTACGCGCACAAAGTGGCCGCGCGCTACCGCCCGCTGCACCCACTCGCCCGCCTGCTCGATACGCTCGACGGCAAGAGCGCGGCCGTCGGCTATACGTTCTGATCGATGAAAGCGATGATTTTCGCGGCCGGGCGCGGCGATCGCATGCGCCCGCTCACCGACACCACGCCAAAACCGTTGCTGTGCGCCGGCGGCAAGCCCCTGATCGTCTGGCAGATCGAGCAACTGGCCGCCGCCGGCTTCGAGCGCATCGTGATCAATCACGCGTGGCTCGGCCAGCAGATCGAGGATACGTTGGGCGACGGCCGGCGCTTTGGCGTGCGAATCGACTATTCCGCCGAGAGTGAAGCGCTCGAGACAGCCGGCGGCATCGCCCACGCGCGCGAGCTGCTCAGTGGCGAAGGCGACATCTTCCTCGCCGTCAGCGGCGACATCCACACCGATTACGATTACGCACGCCTGCGCCGGCACGCCGAGCGCCTCGGCGAGCGCGCCGAACCCGGCATGCACCTGGTGATGGTGCCCAACCCGCCGTTTCACCCCGAAGGCGACTTTGCGCTGTGCGACGGGCGCCTGTCGCTCGACCCCGCCCTGGCATCGCAGCGACTGACCTTCGGCAACATCGGCCTGTACGACCTGCGCCTGTTCGATGCCATGGCCCCGGGCACGCGACAAGCGATGACGCCGTTCTACCATGCCAGTATTGCCGCAGGCACGGCCAGCGGCGAATGCTGGCGCGGCGCGTGGGACAATATCGGCACGCCCGCGCAACTGGCCGCCCTCGACCGGCGCCTGAGCGCTGCCGGCAACCCATCGCCAGCAGCGCTAGAATTGCCCTGAGTTGCAGCGCTTCCCATTTACGCACGCCAATCCACCGGACTATTCATGGACGCCCTTCGATATCGTCAACGCCGCGAGCAGATTTTCGATCACATGACGCGCCTGGGCGGCGGTGTCGCCATCCTCCCGACAGCCCCGGAAGCCACGCGCAATCGCGACAGTGACTTCCCCTATCGGCACGACAGTTATTTTTACTACCTGAGCGGTTTTGGCGAGCCCGAGTCGGTACTGGTGCTCGACAGCCGCAATCGCACGGCGACCCTGTTCTGCCGGCCCAAAAACGAAGAACGGGAAATTTGGGATGGGTTCCGGTACGGGCCCGACGCCGCGCGCGAGACCTTCGGCTTCGACGCGGCCTACCCGATCGATGTGCTCGACGAGCGCATCGCAGTCATGCTCGCGGATGCGACTGCGCTGTTCTATCCGCTCGGTACATCCGCGCGCTTCGACCGGCAGGTGCGTCATTGGCTTGCCGCGGTACGCGCCCAGGCCCGCGCCGGGGTCAGCGCCCCATCCTCGGCGCATGACCTGTGCGCCGCGCTCGACGAGATGCGGCTGGTCAAGGATGCGGATGAACTGGCGATCATGCGCCGCGCCGGGCAAATTTCCGCGCAAGCCCACGTGCGTGCGATGCAAGCCTGCCGGCCGGGCATGCGCGAATATCAGCTCGAGGCCGAGCTGCTGTACGAATTCCGTCGGCACGGTTCACAGTCGCCCGCCTACACGTCGATTGTCGCGACCGGCGCAAACGCGTGCGTGTTGCACTACCGCGCGGGCGATACCGAATGCCGCGACGGCGATCTGTGCCTGATCGACGCGGCCTGCGAACTCGACGGCTATGCGTCCGACATTACCCGGACCTTCCCCGTCAACGGCCGTTTCAGCGCGCCGCAGCGCGAACTCTACGATCTGGTGCTGGCCGCCCAGCAGGCCGCCATCGACGCCACGCGCGCGGGAGTCAGCTTCAACGATCCGCACGACGCCGCAGTGCGCGTGCTGACCCAGGGCATGCTCGACACCGGACTGCTGCCTCGCGACAAGCACGGCACGCTCGACGACGCGATCGCCAGCAAGGCCTACACGCGCTTTTACATGCACCGCACCGGGCATTGGATCGGCATGGACGTGCACGATTGCGGCGACTACCGGGAGCCCGCAAGCGGCGGTCAGGCCGGCAGCGAGCGGCCTTCGCGCATCCTGAAAACCAACATGGCACTGACGGTCGAACCGGGCATCTACGTGCGGCCCGGGCCCGACGTGCCGGAGCGCTATTGGCGCATCGGCATTCGCATCGAAGACGATGCCGTGGTCACGCCGGCGGGCTGCGAACTGCTCACCCGCGACGTGCCCGTCAAGGCCGACGACATCGAGGCATTGATGCGGCAATGACGCAGCCAGGCACGCCCCTCGCACAACCCGGAACATTCGATCTGGCGATCGTCGGTGCAGGCCCGGTCGGCGCCGCGCTGGCGCTGATGCTGGCGCAGCGCGCGCCCGCGCTGCGCATTGCACTGATCGATGCGCGCCGGCCGCCGCTGCAGTACGACGCCGATCCGCGGGCGCTGGCCCTCTCGCACGGCAGCCGCCTGTCGCTCGAGCGGCTGGGCGCATGGCCGTCCGGCCCGCGGGAAGCGACACCAATACAGCACATTCATGTATCGCAGCGTCGTCATTTCGGCCGCGTCGTGATCGACCATCTCGAGCACGGCGTGCCGGCCTTGGGATACGTGGTGCGCTACGGCACCGTCATGCGCGCGCTGGACGCGCGGCTCGACGCATTGCCGACCGAGACCTTCACGCATCTGCGGCAAACGCGCGCCACGGCGCATCGGCAGAACAGCGGCGCAGTCACGCTCACGCTCGAGCGGGATGCCGGGACGACTACGTTGCGCGCCGCCCTGGCGATCAATGCCGAAGGCGGGCTTTTCTCGACCCAGCAGCAAAAGCCGCGCACCCGAGACTACCGGCAAAGTGCACTGGTGGCCTTCGTGACCTGCGACCGGCCGCTGCCGGCCTGGGCCTGGGAGCGCTTCACCGCCGAGGGACCACTTGCGCTGCTGCCGCTCGAAAACGGCTACTCGCTGGTCTGGTGCTGCTCGCCGGCGCTGGCCGAGCAGCGCCAGCAATTGCCCGACGACGCCTTCCTGACGGCCCTGAACGACGCCTTCGGTAGGCGGATGGGCCGCTTTACCAGCGTCAGCGGACGGGCGGTTTTCCCGCTTGGACTGAACGCCTTGCCGCATCTGGTCGAGGGCCGCATCGCCGCGATCGGTAACGCAGCACAAACCCTGCATCCGGTGGCCGGACAAGGGCTGAACCTCGGTTTGCGCGATGCGTTCGCACTGACCGAGGCGATTTGCCGCACCTCGCCACCCGACGCAAGTCCGGCGGCGTTGGCGCGCTTCGCGCGGCAGCGCGCCATCGACCGTCAGCTGACGATCGGCCTGACCGACCTGCTGCCCCGGCTGTTTTCGAACGATGCGGCACCACTGGCGACCTTGCGCGGCCTGGCGTTGGCTGGGCTGGAACTGGTCCCCCCGCTCAAGACCGCCTTTGCGCGCCAGATGATGTTCGGCCAGCGGCGCTAGCCGTCCATACCGGACCCAGCGCGGCGGGTATCGCAAGCGGTCGGGCCGGGCCCGGTCAGGGTCCGCCGTCATTTTTCGTGCCAGGTAAAACCGCACATATCCCGCCAATTTGCCGGACGGGGGGTGTTTTTCGCAGTAAAATACAAACTTTTTCCCGGCTTTCTTCGCAACGTGCGCATCGGCTCCCACGAACTCCGCAACAACCTGTTCGTCGCCCCCATGGCGGGGGTGACGGATCGCCCTTTTCGTCAGTTGTGCAAGCGACTGGGGGCGGGTTATGCCGTGTCCGAGATGGTCGCGTCGAACGCGCAATTGTGGAAAAGCGAAAAGACCCAGCGGCGCGCCAACCATGAAGGCGAAGTGGCGCCGATCGCCGTGCAGATCGCCGGCGCCGACCCGTCGATGCTGGCCGAGGCCGCGCGCTACAACGTCGATCGCGGCGCACAGATCATCGACATCAACATGGGGTGCCCGGCCAAGAAGGTCTGCAACGTGTATGCGGGCTCGGCGCTGCTGCAAAACGAGGAACTGGTCACGCGCATTCTCGAAGCGGTGGTCGGCGCGGTCGGTTGTGGGCCGAACGCCGTGCCGGTGACGCTGAAAATCCGTACCGGCTGGGACCGCGCGCACAAGAATGCGCTCAACATTGCGCATATCGCCGAAGCCAGCGGCATCAGCATGCTCACCGTGCATGGCCGCACGCGCGCCGATCTGTACCACGGCGAAGCCGAATATGACACGATCGCCGCAGTCAAGGCCGCCGTGCGCATCCCGGTGGTGGCCAATGGCGATGTCGACTCGCCCGCCAAGGCCAGGCACGTGCTGAGCGTTACCGGCGCCGACGCGATCATGATCGGCCGGGCCGCGCAGGGTCGTCCCTGGCTTTTCCGCGAAATAGCTCATTACCTGGAAACCGGCGAGACCGGTCCGGCGCCGCGCGTGGATGAAATCCAGCAGATCATGAACGAGCACCTGCTCGATCATTACGCGTTTTATGGCGAATTCACCGGCGTGCGCACCGCGCGCAAGCATATCGCCTGGTACACGCGCGGGCTGCCGGGCGCGAATCTGTTCCGGCACCACATGAACACGCTCGACTCGAGCCAGGAGCAACTCGCTGCCGTCAATGAATTTTTCGAACAACAGAAGATGTACTCGGAGCATCTCTGTTACGAACAAGAATCTCCGAGGGAGCTTTTAGCCGCATGAGCAAACACAACATCGAACAATGCGTGCGCGACAGTCTGGACTCGTATTTCCGCGATCTCGACGGCGCACATCCGCACGGGGTGTATGAGATGGTGGTCTCGGTGGTCGAGAAGCCGCTGCTGGAATTCGTGCTGCACAAAGCCGACGGCAACCAGTCGCTGGCAGCCGAATACCTGGGCATCAATCGCAACACGCTGCGCAAGAAGCTGCAACAGCACGGCTTGTTGTAATCCCGTTATCCCGTCTCCTCCATTCCCGCCATGATCAAGCAAGCCCTCATTTCCGTATCCGATAAATCCGGCATCGTCGAATTTGCCAAGTCGCTCGCCGCACTCGGCGTGTCGATCCTGTCCACCGGCGGCACCGCCAAACTGCTGTCCGAGGCGGGCCTCGAGGTCACCGAGGTGGCGGACTACACCGGCTTCCCGGAAATGCTCGACGGCCGCGTCAAAACCCTGCATCCCAAGGTGCATGGCGGCATTCTCGCGCGCCGCGATCTGCCCGAGCACATGGCCGCGCTGGCACAGCACGGCATTCCGACCATCGATCTGCTGGTGGTCAATCTGTATCCGTTCCAACAGACCATCGCGAAACAGGAATGCTCGCTCGAGGAAGCGATCGAGAACATCGATATCGGCGGCCCGACCATGCTGCGCTCGGCCGCCAAGAACCACCGCGACGTCACCGTGCTGGTCGATCCGGCCGATTACGCCGCCGTGCTCGACGAGATGCGAGCGGCCGGCAATACCGTCAGCTACGCCACCAATTTCCGCCTGGCGACCAAGGTATTCGCCCACACAGCGCAATACGACGGGGCGATTACGAATTACCTGACGAGCCTGGGCGAAGATCTGCAGCACACCCAGCGCCAAACCTACCCGGCCACCCTCAACCTGCATTACAGCAAGGTGCAGGATCTGCGTTACGGCGAGAATCCGCACCAAAGCGCTGCCTTCTATCGCGATCTGGTGGCACCGGCCGGCGCGCTGGCGAACTACCGGCAACTGCAGGGCAAGGAGCTGTCGTACAACAACATTGCCGACTCGGACGCCGCCTGGGAATGCGTCAAAACCTTCGATCTGCCTGCCTGCGTCATCGTCAAGCATGCGAATCCGTGCGGCGTGGCGGTCGGAGCCAACGTAACCGAGGCCTACGGCAAGGCGCTGCAAACCGATCCCACCTCGGCCTTTGGCGGCATCATTGCCTTCAATGGCGAAGTCGACGAAGCGACGGCCCAGGCCGTCACTCAGCAGTTCGTCGAAGTGGTGCTCGCGCCGGCCTTCAGCGAGGCAGCTCGGCAGGTATTCGCCGCCAAGCAGAATGTGCGTTTGCTGGAAGTCCTGCTCGGCAGCGGCGCCAATGCTTTCGATTTCAAACGCGTCGGCGGCGGCTTGCTGGTGCAATCGCCCGACGCCAAGAATGTGCAACCCCATGAGTTGCGCGTAGTCACCAAGCGCCATCCGACGCCCAAGGAAATGGAGGATCTGCTGTTTGCCTGGCGCGTGGCCAAATTCGTCAAATCGAATGCGATCGTGTTCTGCGGCAATGGCATGACGCTCGGAGTCGGCGCCGGCCAGATGAGCCGCGTGGATTCAGCCCGCATCGCCAGCATCAAGGCGCAGAACGCCGGCCTGTCGCTGACTGGGTCGGCGGTCGCCTCCGATGCGTTCTTCCCGTTCCGTGATGGCCTGGACGTCGTGGTCGACGCCGGCGCGACATGCGTGATCCAGCCCGGCGGCTCGATGCGCGATGACATCGTCATCGCTGCGGCCGACGAGCGCAATGTCGCGATGATCGTCACCGGCACACGGCACTTCCGTCACTGAACGCGGGGGCGCAATCATGCAAAAGGCCGCACGATGTGCGGCCTTTTGCGTTTCGGCATCTCATTCGCGCATGGGCACGAGAGCCGGCTTTGCCTATTCGCGAACCTGCCCGCTGCCCAGCACGATGTATTTCAGGCTTGTAAGGCCCTCCAGTCCGACCGGACCGCGCGCATGCAGTTTATCGTTGGAGATACCGATCTCTGCGCCCAGGCCATATTCAAAACCGTCGGCAAAACGCGTACTCGCATTGACCATCACACTGGCCGAATCGACTTCACGCAGAAACCGCATCGCGGTCGAGTAATTCTCGGTGACGATGGCGTCGGTATGGGCCGAGCCGTGCATATTGATGTGTTCGATCGCCTCGTCGAGTCCGGCGACGATCTTGAGCGCCAGGACCGGCGCCAGATACTCAGTTTCCCAGTCCTCGTCGGTTGCGCTGACCAGCGCACCGATGCCGGCTGCCTCGACGATCGCCCGCGAGGCGGCGCAGCAGCGCAATTCGACCTGCTTGGCCTGGAAGTCGCGCGCCATGTCCGGCAAAAAGCGCGGCGCGACGCTTGCCGCCACCAGCAGAGTCTCCATGGTGTTGCAGGTGCCGTACCGATGCGTTTTTGCGTTATCGCAAATCACCCGCGCCTTGGTCAGATCGGCCAGATCGTCGACGTAGACGTGGCAGATGCCGTCCAGGTGCTTGATCATCGGCACGCGCGCCTCGTCGATCAGCCTCGCGATCAGGCTCTTGCCGCCGCGCGGCACGATGACGTCGACGTATTCGGTCATGGTCACCAGCGCACCGACCGCGGCGCGGTCGGTGGTGCCGACCACCTGCACGGCATCGGCGGGCAGGCCGGCCTCGGCAAGCCCTTGCTGTATCAGTGCGGCCAGCGCGGTATTGCTCTCGATCGCCTCCGATCCGCCACGCAAAATGGTGGCATTGCCTGATTTCAGGCACAGTGCGGCCGCATCGATCGTCACGTTCGGGCGGGACTCATAAATGATGCCGATCACGCCCAGCGGCACGCGCATTTGTCCGACCTGAATGCCGGTGGGACGAAATTTCAGGTTGGAGATTTCCCCGATCGGATCCGCCAGCGCGGCAATCTGGCGCAGACCTTCGATCATAGTGGCGATGGCCTTGTCGGATAACGTCAGGCGATCGATGAACGCCGGGTCCTGGCCGTTGGCCCGGGCGCGCGCCACATCCCGGGCGTTGGCCGCCTGCAGCGCCGCCTTGTCGCGCGCAATGCCAGCCGCGACCGCCAGCAGCGCGGCGTTTTTGGTCGCGGTCGAGGCCCTCGCCATTTCGCGCGATGCGCCGCGCGCGCGGCGCCCGATGTCCTGCATATAGTGTTGGATATCCATCATGCCTCCTGCGGCAAATCCTCGCTTCTGTCAGTGCCTGGCTGCCGGCGCTATCGTCATGGCCAGTTGCAGCAAGCCGTCCCACGGATCGCCCGACAGACCCGCGACACGCAGCCCCTTGACTTGGCGATCGAGCTGCGCGGCCAGCATCAGCGCCGCTTCGAGCTCAGCCTCGCTCACGCGCTTGAGCGCGCCTTCCATCAGGCGTTCGCGCGGCCCCCACACCCGGTGCTCGCGCAACAACGCGGCCAGCGGTTTGCCGCCCGCCAGGCCGCGGCGCACTTTGGCGAGTGTCCGAATCTCTTCGGTCAACGCCCACAATACCAGCGGCGCGGCCTCTCCTTCTCCGCGCAGGCCGTCGAGCATGCGCACCAGCCGCGGCACGTCGCCGACGAGCAAGGCTTCGTTGAGCTTGAATACGTCGTAACGGGCAACGTTGAGCACGACGTCCTGAATCTGTTCGAAGGTCAGGGCGCCGGCAGGATAGAGCAAACCGAGTTTGAGAATCTCCTGGTGCGCCGCGAGCAGGTTACCCTCGACGCGATCGGCCATGAATTGCAGCGCGCGCCTGCCGCTGTCGCCGCTCTCGACGCGCTGCCCCTGTAGCGCCAACCTCTGTCCGATCCAGTCCGGCAAACGATTTCGCTCGACCGCGTCGATGCGCACGGCCGCACCATGCTGCTCCAGGGCGCCGAACCATGCGGACTTCTGGGTTGCGGCATCGAGCCTGGGGAGCGTCACGATGGTCAGCAGATCGTCGGAACGCAGCGCTGCGTGCCGGCACAGTGCCTCGGCGCCATCCTTGCCAGGCTTGCCGGTGGGAATTCGCATTTCCAGCACTTTGCGCTCCCCGAACAGCGACATGGATTGCCCGGCGGCGCTCAACGCGCCCCAATCGAAGCCGCGCTCGCACACCAGCACCTCGCGCTCGGCAAAGCCGGCCGCCCGCGCCGCGGCACGAATGCGATCGACGGCCTCCTGCACCAGCAGCGCCTCGTCGCCATAAACGGCATACAGCGGCAACAGCGATTTACCGAGTTGGGCCTCGAGGGAGTCCGCACGCAGTTGCATGGTGTCAGCGCGACTTGACGGCTTCGAGCCGGCGGATGATCTGCTCGACCGTGTCCTTGATCATGTCGTTTTGCAGCAGCACCGACTCGGAAGCGAATGCCTGCGCCAACGAAACGTTATATGGCAGGCTGCGCGACAGGCTGATACGGGTCGGCGGGATCAGCACCTTGCCGTGCACGTCGACCAGTTGAAAGGTCGTCACCGTGGTGAGATCGTATTCGCCCGGCTGCCCTTGCGGGTTGATGCCGATCGGCGTGCTGCCGGTGGCGATATTCAGCACCTGCAGTTGGACATCGGCCTGCGCCGGGCTGTCCACTACTGTCGCGTTGCTGCCGTAACGAATGTAGCGTGTCAGCCCAACCGTCATTTGCTGGTTGGGTGTCTGAATGTAGATGGTGCTGAACGGAAACTCACTGGTGCCGCGCAGCTGGAAGCCGCAAGCGCCAAGCAGCAGCGTCAATGCCATCACGCAGAATCCACGACGCCTCATCCTCGACTCCTTGCTTGGGACTCCGCCATCACATCACCAGGTTGACCAGTCGGCCTGGCACGACGATGATTTTCTTGGGGGTCGCACCGGACGCGAATTTCGCGGTCATTTCGTGCGCCAGCGCCGCTTGCTCGATCACTTCGCGCGGCGCATCCTTGGCGACCGTCACGCTGCCGCGCACCTTGCCGTTGATCTGCAGCACCAGTTCGATCTCGCTTTGCACCAACGCGGCCTCGTCGACCTTCGGCCAGGCGGCGTCGAGCAGGTCTGCCTGCTGGCCGGCGTAGCCGAGCTCTTGCCAGAGCACGTGCGTGATGTGCGGTACCACCGGGTACAACACGCGCAGCAGAATCCCGTAGCACTCGCGGACCACGGCCGATCCGGCATTGCCCTTGTCCGCTTCGATCGCGTTGAGCATTTTCATCGCAGCCGAAACCACCGTGTTGTACTGAACTCGCTGATAATCGTAATCGGCCTGCTTGAGCACGCCGTGAATCTCGCGGCGCAGATTCTGGGCGGCTTGCGGATTCGCCGAGGCCGCCTGCCCGCCAAGCAGCTCGGCATGCGTGTGCCCGAACGCCCATAGCCGGCGCAGGAAGCGGCTGGCACCCTCGACGCCTGAGCCAGACCATTCGAGTTGCTGCTCGGGCGGTGCCGCGAACATGGTGAACAGTCGCGCGGTATCGGCGCCGTGCAGATCGATCAGCGCCTGCGGATCGACGCCATTGTTCTTCGACTTGGCCATCTTCTCGATGCCGCCCAGCACGACCGCTTGTCCGTCGCTCTTCAGGGTCGCGCCCTGCGGCCGGCCCTTGTCGTCGAACTGCACTTGCACATCGGCCGGGTTGTACCACGTCTTCTTGCCCTGGGCGTCTTCGCGGTAGAACGTCTCGTTGAGCACCATGCCCTGCGTCAGCAGATTCTGAGCGGGCTCGGAGAAGCGCACCAGCCCGAGATCGCGCATCGCCTTGGTCCAGAAGCGCGAGTACAGCAGGTGCAGGATCGCGTGTTCGATGCCGCCGATGTACTGATCCATCGGCATCCAGTAATCGGTGCGCGCGTCGACCATGGTGTCGGCGTCCGGGCATGCGTATCGCGAGAAATACCAGGACGAGTCGACGAAGGTGTCCATCGTGTCGGTCTCACGGCGCGCGGGCTTGCCGCAGCTCGGGCATTGACAGGCAAGAAATGCCTGCGATTTTGCCAGCGGATTGCCGGTGCCGTCCGGCACCAGGTCTTCCGGCAGCACGACCGGCAGGTCCTTTTCGGGAACCGGTACCGCACCGCAATCGTCGCAATGAATAATTGGAATCGGCGTGCCCCAGTACCGCTGCCGAGAAATTCCCCAGTCGCGCAGCCGATAGGTCACTTGCTTGTCACCCAAGCCGATCGCCTTGAGATCGGCGGCGATGGCGTCGACCGCCGCCGCATAGGCCAGCCCGTCGTATTTGCCGCTGTGTACGCAAGTGCAGTTTTCTTTGTCGGCGTACCAATCCTGCCATGCTTGATCGGAGAACGTTTGGCCGGATACGGCGACGACCTGCTTGATGGGCAATCCGTATTTTCGGGCGAACGCGAAATCACGCTCGTCGTGCGCCGGCACGCCCATCACTGCGCCTTCGCCGTAGCTCATCAACACATAATTGCCGATCCAGACTTCGACGGCCTCGCCGCTGAGCGGATGCTTGACGAAAAAGCCGGTCGGCACGCCCTTCTTTTCCATGGTGGCGACATCGGCTTCGGCCACGCCGCCCCGCTTGCACTCGTCGATGAATGCCTGCAGTTGCGGATTGTCCCGCGCGAGCCGGGTCGCCAGCGGGTGCTCGGCCGCAATGGCGCAGAAGGTCACGCCCATGACGGTGTCGGCCCGCGTGGTGAACACGCGCAGCAGTTTTTGTTCGCCGTCGAGCTCGTAGGGAAACCCGAAGTTCACGCCAAAGCTTTTGCCGATCCAGTTCTGCTGCATCACCTTGACGCGCTCGGGCCATCCCAGCGCATCGAGGTCGCCCAGCAGCTCGTCGGCGTATTGCGTGATCCGCATGTAATACATCGGAATCTCACGCTTCTGGACCAGTGCGCCGGAGCGCCAGCCGCGCCCGTCGATCACCTGTTCGTTGGCCAGTACGGTTTGATCGACCGGGTCCCAGTTCACGGTGCCGGTCTTCAGGTAGACGATGCCTTTTTCCAGCAGCTTGAGAAACAGCCACTGGTTCCATTTGTAGTACTCGGGCTTGCAGGTCGCCACCTCGCGCGACCAGTCGATCGCCAGTCCCATCGCCTGCATCTGCTTCTTCATATAGGCGATGTTGTCGTAGGTCCAGCGAGCCGGCGGCACGCCATTGGCCATCGCCGCGTTCTCGGCCGGCATGCCGAAGGCATCCCATCCCATCGGCATCAGCACGTTGTAGCCGTTCATCCGCAAATAGCGATACATCACATCGTTGATGGTGTAATTGCGGACATGCCCCATATGCAATTTGCCGGACGGATAAGGCAGCATCGAGACGCAATAGAATTTCTTCTTGTCCTGGCGCTCGGTGGTCTTATAGGCGTCGATCGCCTGCCAATGCGCCTGGGCTGCGGACTCGACGTCGGCTGGAACGTATTTTTCTTGCATCATGGATCGGGTCGGATCTGGCAAATCGGATCGGAGTGAATCGCCGCCTCGCCACACTGTGCGGTGCGGCGAGCGAACGTCGATTTCCGGGGAAAGCGAAGATTATAACGCTGCGCACGGCGCTTGCCGCGCTGCAACGGAAGCAAAATCGTCAGCGCCGCGGCGCTGACTTGCGTCGGCCTCGCTCAGCGCAAGCCGAGGACGTCCTGCATGTCGAACAGACCCTGCGTCTTGCCTTGCAGGAAACGCGCGGCTCGGATGGAGCCTTGCGCGTAGGACAGTCGGCTCGATGATTTATGCGTGATTTCGATACGCTCGCCGATACCGGCGAACAGTACCGTGTGGTCGCCCACGATATCGCCGCCACGGATGGTCGAGAAGCCGATCGTCGACGGGTCGCGCTCTCCGGTGACGCCTTCGCGGCCGTAGATCGCGCACGCCTGCAGATCGCGGCCAAGCGCCTCGGCGACGACTTCGCCCATGCGCAGTGCGGTGCCCGAAGGAGCATCCACCTTGTGGCGGTGGTGGGCTTCGATGATTTCGATGTCGTAACCGGTATTCAGGATCTTGGCTGCGACTTCGAGCAGCTTGAAGGTGGCATTGACTCCCACGCTCATATTCGGCGCGAAGACGATCGCCAATCCCTGGCTGGCTTCGCGCAAGGTGAGTTTCTGCGCTTCGGAGAACCCAGTGGTGCCGATGATCATCTTGACGCCCGCGCGGCGCGCAACGGCCAAGTGCTCGAGCGTGCCCTCGGGGCGTGTAAAGTCGATCAGGAACTCAGCGTCGGACAGGCCGCTGCGGATGTCGTCGGTGATCTTGACTCCGGTTTCCCGCCCGAGGAAGGCCCCTGCATCCTGGCCCAGCGCGGCACTGCCGGCGCGATCCAAAGCACCGGCCAGGGTGGCGTCGGCCGTATTCAACACGGTTTCGATCAGCATGCGGCCCATGCGGCCGGAAGCTCCTGCAATAGCGATCTTCATCGTCAGCCTTACTTCGGAAGTACGAACATACCCGATTGGGAAGTGATCGGCGGCGTGGGCACCGTGGATGGCGCCGACCCGCTGGGCTGCGACGCAGCGGCAGCGGAAGCGCTGGATGCCGACGCGGGCTCGCTCGCCGGTGCCGGTGCCGGTGCCGGTGCCGGTGCCGCAGGCGCCGCGGCGGCGGCCGCAGACGCCGCGGCGGCGGCCGCAGACGCCGCGGCCGGGCTCGAGGCGGGCGCCGCAGCGACGGCGGACGCCGGCTCCGGCGCCTCCGGCTTACCCTTCTGGCCGTCGATCTCCCGCACCAGTTCGTTCTCGGACGGCAAATTCTCGCCGCCGCTCCAGCTCACCAGTTGATCGCCCTCGAAATTGAGGGTCAACCGCCGCTCCTGCACCACCTCGGTATTGCCGCGCTTGAAGTAGAAAATGTAGTCCCACCGATTGTCGTGGAACATGTCCGTCAGCAGCGGCGTCCCGATCAGCAGGCGCACCTGCTCGCGCGTCATTCCCTTGTGCAGCTGGGAATAGGCCTCCTTGGAGACGAAGTTGCCCTGCACGATGTTGATGCGGTACGGGGTAATGTGATCAGCAATCGTGCTGGTCACGCTGTTGTAAGTCGAGCAGCCTGCCAGTGTCAGCAAAGCTCCGGCCACGCATAAGGTAAGGGAACGACGCAAATCGGACTCTCTTCTAAAATGTGACTTCATGACAAACCGCGAGATGCAGCGGATTCCGTTTCGGCTGTCCGCCGATGACAAAAGGCATTATTATTGGGGCTGTATTGTACTCTAGGGACGTCCAGCAATGCCGAATCCCGCCGATCTGAAAAACATCGGTCTGAAAGCCACGCTGCCGCGCCTCAAAATTCTGGAAATTTTCCAGAACAGCGAGGTCAGGCATCTGACTGCCGAAGATGTCTACCGACATCTGCTCAATGAACAGCTCGATATCGGATTGGCCACCGTATACCGCGTCCTGACCCAATTCGAGCAAGCCGGCCTGCTCTCGCGCAGCAACTTCGAATCCGGCAAGGCGGTTTTCGAGCTGAACGAGGGGCATCATCATGATCACCTCGTTTGCCTCGACTGCGGCCGTGTCGAGGAATTTTTCGACTCGGAAATCGAGCGGCGCCAGAAGCTGATCGCCAAGGAGCGCGGGTTCGCGCTGCAGGAGCATTCGCTGGCCATGTACGGCAGCTGCACCAAGACCGACTGCCCGTATCGCCATCGCACCTGAGGCGCCCGCGCCCTAACCAGTCCCCCCTCAAAACGCAAAGCCGCTGGAACATCCAGCGGCTTTGCGTTAGTGCCGGCCAGTCCCGCGCGCGCGGGGCTCACCGGAACACTTCGATTACTTCGCGCTCATCAGGGCGACCGTGGTGTCGAGCATGCGGTTGCTGAAACCCCACTCGTTGTCATACCACGACGACACCTTGACGAGGTTGCCGGACACTTTGGTCAACGTCGCGTCGAAAGTCGACGATGCCGGATTGTGATTGAAGTCGACGGACACCAGCGGCGCGGTGTTGTAATCGAGAATCCCCTTCAGTTCGCCCTCGGAAGCCGCCTTGAGAATCGCGTTGACTTCATCGACGGTCGTTTCGCGCTTGGCGATAAAGGACAGATCGACCAGCGACACGTTGATGGTGGGTACACGAATCGCGAAACCGTCCAGCTTGCCGTTGAGTTCCGGCAGCACCAGGCCGACTGCGGAGGCAGCGCCGGTCTTCGTCGGGATCATGCTCATCGTTGCCGAGCGCGCGCGGCGCAGATCTTCATGGTAGACGTCGGTCAGCACCTGGTCGTTGGTGTAGGCATGGACCGTGGTCATCAGGCCCGAGACGACACCCAGCTTGTCGTGCAGCGGCTTGACCAGCGGCGCCAGACAGTTGGTGGTACAGGATGCGTTCGAGATGACCGTGTGCTCGGCCTTCAGGACGTTGTGATTGACGCCATAGACCACGGTCGCATCGACATCCTTGCCGCCCGGTGCCGAGATGATGACTTTCTTTGCGCCGCCTTTCAAATGGGCGCTGGCCTTTTCCTTGCTGGTGAAAAAGCCCGTGCACTCGAGCACCACGTCGACGCCCAGTTCGCCCCACGGCAGCTCGGCCGGATTGCGGTTGGCCAGCACGCGGATCTTGTCGCCATTGACCACCATGTAATCGCCGTCGACCGCGACCGTGCCGGGGAACTTGCCATGCGCGGTATCGTACTGCGTCAGGTGAGCGTTGGTCTGAGCGTTGCCCAGATCGTTGATGGCGACAATCTGGATGTCGTGCTTCTTGCCGCTTTCGTAGTGGGCGCGCAGCACATTGCGTCCAATCCGGCCGTAGCCGTTAATAGCAACGCGAATCGTCATGGAAGTTCTCCGTGATAGGTTGAAATCGAGAATCAGGCAATCACCGCTTTGACCGTGGCCACCACTTTCTCCACGGTAAAGCCGAAATGTTTGAACAGCGCACCCGCAGGCGCCGACTCGCCGAACGTGTCGATACCGACGACGCCGCCCTCGAGCCCGACATACTTGTGCCAGAAGTCGGTCACGCCGGCCTCGATCGCCACGCGCGGCATCCCCTTGGGCAACACGCTGGCGCGATAGGCGGCTTCCTGGCGGTCGAACACCGTGGTCGCCGGCATGGAGACCACCCGTGCGGCGATACCTTCTTCGGCAAGCACAGCGGCCGCCTTGAGCGCCAGATCGACTTCGGAGCCGGTGGCCAGCAGCGCGACCTTGGCATTGGCCGCATCGCGCAGTACGTAGCCGCCGCGGCCGATCGCAGCGATCTGGTCAGCCTCGCGCGCCACGAATGGCAGGTTCTGGCGACTGAAGATCAGGCAGCTCGGTCCGCTCTGATTGGCGCCGTGGCGTTCGACCGCGGCGATCCACGCGACAGCCGACTCGACCGTGTCGCACGGACGCCAGACATCCATGTGCGGAATCAGGCGCAGGCTCGACACATGCTCGATCGATTGATGAGTCGGGCCGTCTTCGCCAAGCCCGATCGAATCGTGGGTGAACACGAAAATCGAGCGGATTTTCATCAGCGCCGCCATGCGCAGCGCGTTTCGGCTGTAATCGGAAAAGGTCAGGAAAGTGCCGCCGAACGGGATGTAGCCGCCATGCAGGGCAATGCCGTTGAGGATCGCGCTCATGCCGAACTCGCGCACGCCATAGTTGACGTGATTGCCCCACTGCAGCCCTTCGTTGGAGGTGCGCACCGCCTTGCAGGCCTTCCAGTTCGTCAGGTTGGAGCCGGTCAGATCGGCCGAGCCGCCCAGGAACTCGGGCAGTACCGCCGCCAGGCCGTCGATCGCCTGCTGCGATGCCTTGCGGGTGGCGACCGTCTCGCCCTTTTCGTTGGTGCGGGCGATCAGCGCCGCGGTCGCGGCTTGCCAATCAGCCGGCAGTTCACCCTTCATGCGACGCTCGAACTCTCCGGCCTCGGCCGGATAATGCTTGCGGTAAGCCTCGAATGCCTCGCTCCAGGCGGCCTCCCGCGCAGCGCCCGCAGCCTTGGCATCCCATGCCGCATAGACATCGGCGGGAATTTCGAACGGGGCCGCCTGCCAACCCAGCGCCTCGCGCGTGGCGGCGATTTCCTCCGCGCCCAGCGCCGCGCCGTGCACGTCGTGGGTGCCTTGCTTGTGCGGCGACCCTTTGCCGATGGTGGTCTTGCAGCAAATCAGCGTCGGCCGGTCGGACCGCTTGGCAGCCGCAATCGCCGCATCGACCGCGTCGACGTCGTGCCCGTCGACGGCATGGATCACGTGCCAGCCGTAGGCCTCGAAACGCTTGGGCGTGTCGTCGCCGAACCAGTGAATGACCTCGCCATCGATTGAAATGCCGTTATCGTCATACAGTGCGATCAGCTTGTTCAGACGCAGCGTGCCGGCCAGCGAGCAGGCCTCATGGGAGATCCCCTCCATCAGGCACCCGTCGCCGAGAAACACATAGGTGTAATGGTCGACGATACTCGCCTCGGGCTTGTTGAATTCCTTCGCCAGCAAGGCTTCGGCCAAAGCCATGCCGACCGCGTTGGCCAACCCTTGACCCAGCGGCCCGGTGGTGGTCTCGACGCCGGGCGTCATGCCGTACTCGGGGTGCCCCGGGGTTTTGCTGTGGAGCTGCCGGAAGTTCTTGAGCTCGCTCATCGGCAAATCGTAGCCGCTCAGGTGCAGCAGCGAGTACAGCAACATCGAGCCGTGGCCGTTGGACAGCACGAACCGATCGCGATCGGCCCACAGCGGATTGGCGGGGTTGTGCCGCAAATGCCGGCCCCACAGGGCGACGGCGATCTCGGCCATGCCCATCGGCATGCCGGGGTGGCCAGAGTTGGCCTGCTGCACGGCGTCCATGGCCAGGGCGCGGATCGCGTTGGCCATCAACGCATTTTTCGGGTTTGAAAGATTCATCATGGGACCGACCGGAAGAGCGGGACTCCCCGCCGTTTTGGGCGGACGAGCTGCGCAAGAACCCCTGCTTGGAAAACTTCAGATTTTAACAGATGCGGGGTACCGTCGGGCATCTGGCCGCGCCGCTATAATTTTCGGCATACCGTCCCAAAACACTCTCATGCCAGGCTTCCAATCGCCCACTGCCGCCGCACCGCCGACCGACACGGAGGATCACGCTGCCGGCCTCCTGCTCGAATGGCTGGCGCCGCACACTGCGCTCGGGCTCAAGAACGCCGTACTGGTGGAGTCGATTCAGTCTCCCTACCAGCGCATCGATGTGTACGACACCCCGCAATTCGGCAGGGCCTATCGCCTGGACGGGCGGTTCATGGCCTCCGAGGGGGATGAATATTTCTATCACGAGTGCATCGTCCACCCCGCGGCGCTGAGCCTGCCCGCATTGCGCTCGGCGCTCATCGTCGGCGGCGGCGACGGCGGCTCCGCGCGGGAAATCCTCAAATATCCCGGGGTGGAGCGTGTCGTCGTCGCTGAACTCGATGCGCAGGTCATCGAAGTCACGCGCCGCCATCTACCCGGCATTGCCTGCGGCGCCTTCGACGATCCACGCCTGCGCATCTGCGTTGGCGATGGTCGTGACTATGTTGCTCAGGCGAATGCTCGGGGCGAGCAGTTCGACATGGTGGTGTTCGACCTCACCGAAGCCGATGGTTCGGCCAGCGCACTGCATGCCGAGGCGTTCTTCGAACAGATCAAACAACTGCTGGGACCGCACGGCGTGCTTTGCCTGCATCTGGGCGCCCCGCTATTCCAGGCCGAGCTGGTTCGCCGCTTACTGCACGACCTGGGCGCCTGCTTCACGCACGTTCGCCCCGGGACCCTGTACATTCCGCTGTATGGGACGCTTTGGGCTTTCGCCTGCGCCAGCCAAACGCACGATCCCGCAACCTTGTCACCCGCGACGATCGACAGGCGTCTGCGCGAATTCGGGATGACCGGCTTGCGGTATTACAATGCTGAGCTTCATCCGGCGCTATTCGCACTGCCAACCGCACTCAGGCGCAGCCTGTTGCCATGACCGTGGCGCCTTGATCTCACTTGCAGGCGCAGCGTATCGCGCCGAGTACTCGAGCACAGGAGAATCTCCATGACCG
Organism: Pandoraea thiooxydans; assembly: GCF_001931675.1. NCBI lineage: Bacteria > Pseudomonadati > Pseudomonadota > Betaproteobacteria > Burkholderiales > Burkholderiaceae > Pandoraea > Pandoraea thiooxydans. The sequence goes on from NZ_CP014839.1 coordinate 3,404,741, forward strand.
ACCCCCGCCCGGCGCATGCCCCTTGGCTCACACCGTACCTGACGGTGCGCGACGCCAGGGCCTGCACGGCATTCTACCGAGACGCCTTCGGTTTTGCGGTGCGTGATCAGGTCGATGACGACGGTATCGTCATGCATGTGGAAATGACCTATCACGGCGACCTGATCGTCATGTTCGCGCCCGAGGGTGCGTTCGGCACGACGGCCAAGGCACCGCGCTCGTCGGGGGTCGAAGCGTCGCAGAGCTTTTACGTTTATTGCGATGATGTCGACGAGTTGTACGCCAGAGCGGTTGCCGCCGGCGCGATGGGCATCATGCCGCCGCAGGATCAGTTTTGGGGCGACCGTTTCTGCCAGCTGGAAGATATCGACGGTTACCGCTGGGGGTTCGCCAAACCGCTGGGCCGCCGGTCATGACATCCTCAGCCGGCACGCCGCGCTTTTTCATCCCCGATTCACTGCAGGTCGACACGACAATAACGTTGCCCGCCGACGTGGCTCGCCACCTGCAGGTCCTGCGACTCAGACCGGGCGAAGACATCACGCTGTTCAACGGTCTCGGAGGCGAATACCTCGCACGCCTGGAGGATGTTGCAAAGAAGCACGTCATTGTTGCCGTGCTGGCACATGTCCCTCGCGAGGTCGAGCCGCCCTACCGGGTCGTGCTGGCCCAGGGCGTCGCCGGCGGCGACAAAATGGATTGGCTGATCGAGAAAAGCGTTGAACTGGGCGTTCACGCCATCCAACCGCTGATGACGGAGAAATGTGTGACCCGCCTTGGCGGCGAACGCGCCGAGCGGCGCGTGGCGCACTGGCAAGCGGTGGTGAGCGCCGCCTGCGAGCAATGCGGGCGCAACAGCGTGCCGGCCGTCGCGCCCATCATGGCGTTTGCGGATTGGATTTCGAGCGTGCGCGACGAACGTCAAATTCGTGTGCTATTGTCTCCGCGAGCGTCCGTGGGGTTCGAATCTTTACCGGCAACGGCGCCTGCCGAGCCGGTCGTGTTGCTGATCGGCCCCGAGGGCGGTTTGTCGAACCCGGAGGAAGAGCAGGCGGGCGAAGCCGGATTTGCCGCGCTGAGCCTGGGTCAGCGGGTGCTTCGTACGGAGACCGCCGGCATTGCGACGCTCGCCGCGCTGGCCACACGCTGGCACGGCTGGTAGCACATCGTACGTCCGTAAATGCTGTGGGCGCTTTTGCCTCGATAGGAGACTGTTATGGGTTTGCTCGATTCAATTCTGGGTGCGGCAGATGGCGCCACATCCGGCGGTAACGATAGCCCCGCAGCGGGTGGCAGCGATCCGAAAATGAGGTTGCTCATGGGCGTGCTCAGCATGATCGCCAGCCATCAGGGGAATCAGGCGAGCACCCAACAGGGGCAGAGCGGCCTGCTCGGATCACTGGGTGGACTGCTTGGCGGCGCGGGCAACGGCGGCGGTCTGGCCGGCATGCTCGAGGGTGCATTGAACAGCGCTCAAGGCAATGGCGCCGGCGCGGCCCCGCAAATGGCGGGGGGGCTCGGCGGGTTGACCGAATTGCTGCGTAACAGCGGCCTGGGCGACGCCGTCGAATCCTGGATTGGCACGGGCGCCAATCAGTCCGTTTCGGCCGAGCAGGTCGGACAGGCGCTCGACCAGAGCGGTCACCTCCAGCAGCTGGCAGATGCCGCCGGCATTTCGAAGGATCAGGCCGCGCAGCACCTGTCGGAGTTGTTGCCGGAGATCATCAATCGATTGACGCCCAATGGCAGCTTGCCGGAAGGCCAGCTCAATCTCGGCAGTCTGGCAGGGCAGCTTCTGAACCGCTGAGAGTCACGCTGGGGACAGCGGGAGCGCGACGCAGCGCTCTCGCCGTCAGGCGAACGAGTAGAAAACGCGGAAGTTGATTTTGCGCTCCGCCCAGAACTCAGCGGCGTCACGGAATACGTCCAGCAATGTCTCCCGCGCTTCCTTGTCGAACTTCGGCGTTGCGGGGAGCCCTTCGAGCACAATGACGAAACCGGGTTGCGGCCCCGCCTTCCAAACCAGATCCGTCACGCTGTCGTGCAGCGCGTCGAAATTCTTGCCGAAGTGCTTCGGAAACATGAACGAACTGGCGATGACGTCGAGCACCTCCGCCTTGGTTTGCGCATGCGCGCAATTGGCGTAGAGGAAATGCTGCCCCAGCCGCTCGGCTTCGGCCGCCAGCTCGGGCACCCGGAAGGCGCGGATCGACTGCACGATGTTCGGTCTGACGGTCTTGAAAAGACTCATATCTCCCTCGTCGGACAACAAATGACGGCGCTGCGCCCGCTCGGTGCTTTGCAGGTGCACCACTTGTCTGAACAAGTTATTTTCACCCGCACCGAATTGATCCGTCAAAACACGCTCCTGTGCGAAAACCTGCTCGTTCATCCTGCTGTCATTCCTCGATAAATTGGAAACTGTTGTAGTGGTCGCCAGTGTAGTAACAATTCCGCGCGGCGCGCTGGTCGCCGCCGCAAACGATGCGCCTGGCGCCACGATTGTGCGCGCCTCGCGTCGGGACGGTGTACTCGTGGTAATACCCTCGAGGCCGCCTGGGCAGTCGCTTCTCGTAATTGCCGAATACCACGCCGTCCTTGGCATACGGAAACGGGCCACCGCGGCGAATCGTCGCAAGCGTTCGCTGCGCAGCGCGGGGCAATTGACTCTCGGCGACAGTGCCCAGATGACCCGTCATCGCCGGTTCGGCCCACGCCCTCGGTGCACGGGCTTGCGCGTCGGCCATGCCAAACGCAAGGCTCGCCGCGACTCCCAATGCCAACAACCCGCGATAGAGCCACCGGCCTGATTTCATATTTTGCAATGCGCTGCGGCGAATGCTGAGTGATTTCGCCTGATTGGGTGAAGGTGCAAGGGTATCGCTATATGAACCGATAATCAATGTCGGTTTACATTTTGAAATCATTCCCTGCACCCGCAAGCGAATGCAATCTAACTATCAATGATAGTGTGTGCTCACACTCATTTTTCAAGGATCGCCAATGAAAACGCCGGCTCGAGGCCGGCGTTTTCGATCTCACGTCAATGTTGATCGATTATCTATGCTGCGCCGCAGCATCCGCGACGACCAGCGCGACCATATTGATGATCCGCCGAACCGTGGCAGATTCGGTCAAAATGTGCACCGGTTTGGCCGCACCCAACAAAATCGGCCCGATAGCGACGTTATTGCCCGCCGCAGTCTTCAGCAAATTGTAGGCAATGTTGGCCGCATCGATATTCGGCAGCACCAGCAGGTTTGCCTGGCCATGCAGGGTCGAATCCGGCATGATCCTGGCGCGCAGCGCGGGGTCAAGGGCGCAATCACCATGCATTTCACCGTCGACTTCCAACTCGGGCGCCCGTTCGTGCAGGATCGCCAGCGTTTCCCGCAACTTGGATGCGCTCGGCGCATCGCTGGTCCCGAAATTCGAGTGAGACACCAGCGCTACCTTGGGCTCGATACCAAAACGCCGAATTTCTTCGGCCGCCATCAGCGTGATTTCGGCCAGGTCCGCGGCATTGGGGTCCTGGTTAATATGCGTGTCGACAAGGAAAATTTGCCGATCGGGCAACACCAGCGCATTCATGGCGCCATAGACTTTCCCGCCTGGGCGCTTGCCGATCACCCGATCGATGAAATGCAAGTGGCGGCCCGGCGTGCTGACCGTGCCGCAAATCATGCCGTCGGCCTCGCCCTTGGAGAGCAGCATCGCGCCGATCAGCGTGGTACGCCGGCGCATTTCGACGCGGGCATAGGAAGACGTCACGCCCTTGCGTGCCGTCAGGCGATGATAGGTCTCCCAGTAATCGCGATAGCGCTCGTCGTGCTCCGGGTTGACAACGGTATAGTCGACGCCCTCGTGCAGACGCAGGCCATAGCGTTCGATGCGCTTTTCGATCACGGCGGGCCGCCCGATCAGAATCGGCTTGGCGATACGCTCGTCGATCACGATCTGCACGGCGCGCAGCACGCGCTCTTCCTCGCCCTCGCAGAACACAATGCGCTTTTGCTCGGGCGGCGTCTGGCGTGCGACCGCAAACAACGGCTTCATCAGCGAGCCGCTCTGATAAACAAACTGCTGAAGCTGCTGCGCATAAGCGTCCATGTCCGCCAACGGGCGAGTCGCCACACCGGCATCCATGGCGGCCTGGGCAACCGCCGGCGCGACCTTGACGATCAAACGCGGATCGAAAGGCTTCGGAATCAGGTATTCGGGGCCGAACGAGAGGTTCTCGATGCCGTATGCGGTGGCGACGATGTCGCTTTGCTCCTGCCGCGCCAGCTCGGCCAGCGCATTGACCGCGGCGATTTCCATCGACCGGGTAATAGTGGTCGCACCGACGTCGAGGGCGCCGCGGAAAATAAACGGAAAGCAAAGGACGTTGTTGACCTGGTTCGGATAGTCGGTGCGGCCGGTCGCCATGATCGCATCCGGCCGGGCCGCTTTCGCCACTTCCGGAGCGATTTCCGGATTGGGGTTGGCCAGCGCGAAAATCAGCGGGGACGGCGCCATTTCCTTGACCATCTCGGGCTTGAGCACGCCGGCGGCCGACAGGCCGAGAAACACGTCCGCGCCGCCGATCACGTCGCCGAGCTTGCGAGCATCGGTTTGTTGGGCGAACCGCGATTTTTCCTCGTCCATCAATTCGGTGCGGCCTTCATAGACAACCCCGACGATATCCGACACCCAGATATTCTTCAGCGGCAAACCGATATCGACCAGCAGATCCAGGCAGGCCAGAGCCGCGGCACCGGCGCCGGAGCACACCAGTTTGACCTCGCTGATATCCTTGCCGACGACCTTCAGGCCATTCAACACGGCTGCGGCAACGACGATGGCCGTGCCATGCTGGTCATCGTGGAACACCGGGATTTTCATGCGCTCGCGCAGTTTGCGCTCGACGATAAAGCATTCCGGGGCCTTGATATCCTCGAGATTGATCGCGCCGAAAGTCGGTTCCAGGGCCGCAATGATGTCAACCAGCTTTTCGGGGTCTTTCTCATTGATTTCGATATCGAACACGTCGATATTGGCGAACTTCTTGAACAGCACTCCCTTGCCTTCCATGACCGGCTTGGACGCCAGCGGCCCGATGTCGCCCAGCCCCAGGACAGCCGTGCCGTTGGTGACGACACCCACCAGATGGCCACGTGCGGTGTAGCGCGCAGCGTTGACCGGGTCCGCGACGATCTCCTCGCATGCCGCCGCCACCCCGGGCGAATACGCCAGCGCCAGATCGCGCTGGTTCACCAATTGCTTGGTTGGCGCGATCGCGATCTTTCCGGGGGTGGGAAATTCGTGGTATTCGAGCGCGGCATCGCGCAGTTTTTTGTCAATAGGTGTGGACATGAAAGCAGCCTGCATTCAATAAGAAAAAACTACCCTGGCCGCATTGTATCGCCAATCTACCCCGCGATTTACCGCAAAAAAGGATAAGGCGAAGAACTTTTTAGGGCGGAAACCCGCTTGACAGCATGCTTGGATATCACATGTACGGCCCCGAATGTGACAAATCGACGTCCCTCGGACGTTACCCATCGATATGGGGTGGCGACGGATTTACAATATCGCCTTACAACAAGCCATCCAGATCGTGCTGACCGAATTCACCCTCATCGAGCGCTATTTCGCGCATGCGACCCCCGCCGCCGGCCATGTGCGACTGGGCGTCGGCGACGATTGCGCGCTGATAGCGCCGCCCGCCGGCAGCCTCCTGGCGGTATCCACCGACATGCTGGTCGAGGGGCGCCACTTCTTCGCCGATATGGCGCCACGCGCGCTCGGTCACAAAACGCTGGCAGTCAATTTGTCCGATCTGGCAGCCATGGGCGCCCGCCCGCTGGGCTTTACGCTGGCGCTGGCGTTGCCCGAGGCAGATCCTGACTGGCTGGCGCCGTTCAGCGAGGGGCTGGCCGCGTTGGCCAACCGGTATGCATGCCCGCTGATCGGCGGCGACACCACCCGGGGCCCGCGCAATCTGTGCGTCACCGTTTTCGGCGAAGTTCCCGATCAACAGGCCCTGCGCCGCGACGCCGCCGTGGCTGGCGACGATATATGGGTGTCCGGCGCGCTCGGCGATGCGCGTCTCGCACTGGGCGCGCTGCGTGACGAATGGGCGCTGTCCGATGAAGCATTGGCTGACAGCCGTCGCGCGCTCGAGTGGCCCGAACCTCGCATCCAACTTGGCATGGCTTTGCGCGGCATCGCTCACGCCGCGCTCGACATCTCGGACGGCCTGCTCGGCGATCTTCGCCATATACTGGAGCGCTCGCATGTCGCGGCGTGCGTGAATGTCGACGCCGTGCCGCACTCTCCCTGGCTCGCCGCTCAAAGCGAAGCGGTCCGCCGCACCTGCGCGTTGGCCGGCGGGGATGATTACGAGTTGTGCTTTACGGCACCGGCCGCCGCGCGTGCGGCGCTCGACGAGATCGCCCAGAGCCTTGCACTGCCGCTGACGCGCATTGGCGCCATCGTGCCGCTCGAGCGCCCCGGCAGCGCCCTGACCCTGCATGACAACGCCGGACAACCGGTTTCCCTCGCATTCCAGAGCTTCGATCATTTTCGATGAATTCCGCTCCTTCTCCCGACCAGCCCAATCCGCCGCACGGCAAACCGCTGCCAGGCAGCGCCCCGGCACGACGGCCGATCACCGTGGGTTTCATGCTCTCCCACCCGGCCCACTTCATCGCGCTGGGCTTCGGCAGCGGTCTGTCGCCGATGGGCCCCGGAACGGTCGGCACATTGTTTGGCTGGGCGTCCTACCTGGTATTGAGTCTTTACCTCTCCGTGTCGGATTGGGCCGTGCTGCTTGCGTTGAGCATCGTCGGCGGAGTCTGGATATGTGGCCGCACCGCCCGCGCGCTGGGTGTTTCCGACCCTGGTTCGGTGGTATGGGATGAAATCGTCGCCTTCTGGCTGGTATTGCTGGTGGTGACTCCGGCATCGTTTTGGGGACAATGCGTCGCGTTTTTGCTATTCCGCTTCTTCGACGCAGTCAAGCCGCCGCCGGTGCGCTATTTCGACCGCACCGTCAAGGGCGGCTTGGGTATCATGCTGGACGATCTGGTCGCCGCTTTTTGCACTTTGCTGGTGATCGCCCTGTGGCATGCCCTTTGAAGGGTGCCGCGCACGTAACGAAGCAGCATGACAAATACTTTATTGCATCAACTGGCGGTCAAGGCCGGCAATCGTCTGCGCGAGGAGCGCCTGCTGCTGGCCACGGCCGAGTCCTGTACCGGCGGCATGGTGGCGGCGGCAATGACCGACATCTCCGGCAGCAGCAATTGGTTCGAACGGGGATTCGTTACCTATTCCAATCAAGCCAAGATCGACATGATCGGCGTTCCGGCTGAACTCATCGACAAGCACGGCGCGGTCAGTGAGCAGGTCGCGCGTGCCATGGCGGAGGGCGCGCTGCGAAACAGCCGCGCGCAATTGTCGCTGGCGATTACCGGCGTTGCCGGACCGGGCGGCGGCACCGCCGAAAAGCCCGTAGGAATGGTGTGTTTTGCCTGGACCAACCGTCTAACGACGGTCGTTGAGACGCAGCATTTCAAGGGCGACCGGGCCCAGGTACGCAATCAGGCGGCGCAGCACGCCTTGCGCGGCCTGCTCAAGCTGATCGACACCGCCGAGGCATAGCCCGCCGCCGCATCCCGGCAGCGCCGTTACCGGGGCGCCGAGCGGTGCTCGTTGATGGCATCCCGGGTTTGGCAAGCCGCCTGCGCGGCCGCCTGCCCAAAATCTTCGCCGCTGCCAGCGTAGATAATGGCGCGCGACGAATTGATCATCATGCCGCTGCCGTCGGCCGTGCGGCCTGCCGTGACGGTCGCCGCCACGTCCCCGCCCTGAGCGCCGATCCCCGGAATCAGCAGCGGCATATCGCCGACGATCGCGCGCACCGCCGCGATTTCGTTCGGGAACGTCGCGCCGACCACCAGACCGATCTGGCCGCTGGTGTTCCAGGGACCGGCTGCCAGCCGCGCGACGACCTCATACAGCGGCTGGCCGTCGGCCGTGCGCAGGAACTGAAGGTCGCTGCCCCCCGGATTCGAGGTGCGGCACAACACGATCACGCCCTTGTTCCCGTATCCGAGGTAGGGCGCAATCGAGTCGAAACCCATGTACGGGTTGACCGTGACCGCATCGGCCTGATACCGCTCGAATGCTTCTTTGGCATATTGTTCGGCGGTGCTGCCGATGTCGCCCCGTTTGGCATCGAGCACTACCGGCAGGCCAGGATGGTGCTCGTGAATGTGGGCAATCAGCCGCTCCAGTTGAATTTCGGCGCGCTGCGCAGAAAAATAGGCGATCTGCGGCTTGAACGCACAGGCATAGGGTGCGGTTGCATCGACGATGGTCCGGCAAAACTCGAAGATCGCATCGGGATTGCCCCGCAGATGCGCCGGCAGTCGTGACGGCTCCGGATCGAGCCCCACACACAGCAGAGAGTCTCGTTCATGCCAGGCGGCACGCAGTTGATCGATGAATGTCATGGTGGTTGCGCGATGAAAACGTGCGCCATTTTAACTCACCGCATCCGAGGGCAGCTCCGTTCCTCGCGACGCTCGGCGAGACTGCCGCGATGCGGCGCAGGCGGGTCACCCAAGAACAGCGCCAGCCGTTTATTGGCATAGCTAATCATTGGTTTGTGCTAGATTGTTGGGCAAACCTGTTGGCAATGCGCCGCCGGATATCTCTGGACAGAACATTCAATAGGAGCAAAAAACCCATGAATCACGCATCCCTCGCCGCCGCAACAGACGCGCTCTGGACTGCCGCGGCACAAAACGCTTTGCATTATGGTGTCACGGCAATCCAGGCAATCGTGATCCTGCTGTTGGGCTGGTGGCTTTCCAACCTTCTGACACGCATCGTCAGACGCGCGCTGGACCGCTCGCCCCAGTTCGACAAGACGCTCAAGCCTCTGACCTATTCGGTCGTGCAATGGTCGGTGCGAGGTATCACGATCGTCGCTGTTCTGGCGCAGTTCGGAGTCCAGACAGCCAGCATCATTGCCGTGCTGGGTGCCGCCGGCCTGGCCATCGGCCTGGCGCTGCAAGGCACGCTGCAGAACATCGCAGCCGGCACAATGCTGTTGGTGCTGCGGCCTTTCAAGATCGGCGACTATATTTCGGCAGGCAGCAGCATCGGCGGGACGGTCGAAGAGATCGGCCTGTTCACCTCGACACTTACCACGGCCGATGGCGTATACATGTCGGTGCCCAACAACCAGATCTGGGGCAGCGCGATCACCAATTACAGCCGCAATTCACGCAGACGCATGGACATCACCGTGAATATCGACCTGCGCGACGATCTGGACAGCGCCATCGCGGCATTGAGCTCGCTGACTGCCACGCACGAACACGTGTTGCGCGACCCCGCGCCGGAAGTCATGGTCAAGGAGATACACGAACAGGCCGTCGTCATCAACGTGCGGCTGTGGACCTTGAGCGAATACTATTGGGCGGTGTATTGGGAGCTGCAACGCGGGGTGAAGAAAACCGTCGAGGCCGCGGGCTGCTCGCTGCCATATCCGACCCGCACGATTGTCATGACACCGGCGCCCACCACGCCGCAGTGATCGCTAGGGCGGCAACTCGGCCGCGCCCATGCGGCGCGCAATGACGCGCGTTCGACGCGCCAGATATGCGGAGTTGCGGTGCGCATCGTAATAGCGCGGACGCGGCAGCATGACAGCGAGGCGAGCCGCCTGCCAGGGTGTCAGTTGCGCGGCCGACACGTGGTAGTAGTGCTCGGCCGCAGCCTGCGCACCAAAAATACCCTCGCCCCATTCGACCGAATTCAGATAGATTTCGAAGATGCGCTCTTTGCTCATCCAGAATTCGAGCATCCAGGTAATGCACAATTCCTCGGCCTTGCGAATGTAGCTGCGCTCACCCGATAGGAAGAGGTTCTTCGCAAGCTGCTGGGTGATGGTCGAGCCGCCCGCCACGATATGACCTCTTTTCTCGTTCTTCTCCCAGGCATTGAGCATCGCATCGATTTCAAAACCATTGTTATTGACGAAATCGGCGTCCTCGCTGGCAATGATGGCCCGCTTCAGATTGCGGGATATTCGATCGTAAGGCATCCAGACACGCTCGATGCGTGCCTGCGGATCGGTCTGGCGAAGTCTGTCCTGGGCCGCACGCATGAACGCCGTCGAACCCGGATTGAAATGCGTCCACCAGGCGATCTGCAAAAAGTAGTAGCACTGCGTGGCCAACACGCCTGCCGCGAAAACCATCGCGACATAACCGCACCAGCGCCGCACACCCCAACGCGCATTCGACCCGCGCCTGCGGCTCGTCACTCGCCGCCCCCCGCCTGGGCATAGCGCTCGCGCAGCATTTTCAGCACCGGCGCGGTTTGCGGCCGCACGCCCCGCCAGCGAGCAAACGACTCCGCAGCCTGCTCGACCAGCATGCCCAGGCCATCGGCTGTGAGCGCCGCGCCATGCGCGCCGGCGAAGCGCAGGAATATCGTCGGTTGCTTGCCGTACATCATGTCGTAGGCCAGCGCATCGTGCCCGAACACATCGGCGGGCAATGGCGGCAAATCACCCTGCAGGCTGCTGGCCGTGCCGTTGATCACGACATCGAACCCGCCGGCAATGTCATGCCATGAGCCCGCCGCAAGCGTGACGCGGAGTGCCTGGGCTTGCGCACCGAAGTGCGCGGCCAGCGCCCGGGCCTTGTCGGGCGTCCGGTTGGCGATGAAAATTTCCGCCGGCCCGCTTTGCAGCAACGGCAGCAGCACACCGCGTGCGGCGCCGCCGGCACCCAGCAGCAGCACACGGCGGCCTCGCAGCGGCCGCGCCAGATTGACTTCGATATCGCGCACCAACCCTACCCCGTCGGTGTTGTCGCCCTCGATTTCCCCGCCTTCGAAACATAGCGTATTGACCGCCCCCGCGGCGCTGGCCCGCGGGCTCAAGCGCGTGGCCAGCGCATGCGCCTCGAGCTTGAAAGGCACGGTGACGTTGAGACCTTTGCCGCCTTGTGCGGCGAATTCGCGCACTGTCGCGACAAACCTGTCGAGCGGCGCCAACAGGCGCTCGTACACCAGGTGCTGGCCGGTCTGCGCGGCAAATTGCGCATGGATAAACGGCGATTGGCTATGTTCGACCGGATGGCCGATCACCGCGTAGCGATCGGGCTGCTCAGCGGCAGCATCGGCGATGTCCCCGTGATTTTCGCGTGTCATGTTAATCAGGCTTGAGCCGCATTTCGCGGCCGAGATCAAAAAGGGCTGCGCTGTGCCGTTTGGTGCCGCAACCCGACAGCGCTACAGTATACGCATCCTTGCGCCACCGGCGACGCGCAGTTCAGTGGGATGGGCCCTGAATCGCCTCCGCATGCACGCCGTGGTGGCTGAACGTCATGCGCGTCACGATCTGGAGGATGTCATAGCGCGCGCGCATGGCTTTGGTGAATTTGGCGAAGGGCGCGCTGGCCCGTACGATCGCGACCGCACGGCGATCCAGTTCGCGGTCGCCCGAACCGCGCTCTATCTCGACGCCGATCACATGGTAGCCATTGCGGTCATACCCCAGTTGGCCGTCCTGACTGACGTTGAGCGTCACGATCAACTGACCGTAGAGCCTGCGCCCGCCCGCTTCGGGAAAATGCTCGGTACCAAGACGTTCGATCTTGCGCCGCAACGCGTCGTAGTATTCCGCGTAGACGACTTCCCGCGTGTTGGCGGTGATTTGCCCGCGCTTGGGGCGCTCCTCATAGGCACGCACATTCTGCGCAATCACGGCTTGCAGCTTGGCAATCTGCTGATCGACCGCCCGCTCGTCCTTGCCGTTTTCGCGCTGCGCAGGCAACGTCCTGGGCCGCTGCTTCGAAAGCGAGCGCATCTGGGTCAACAACTGTTCCTGCAGAGTCTCCAGCGAACTGACCTGGTGCTCGGCCCGCGCGACGCGGCTGCCCGGCTGCTGCATATCGCGCGCGGGCAACGGAGTGGTCGCATGAACCTTGTCCTGCTCGCCGCCGCCGAGCAGGTTGGCTTGTGCGACCAGTTTGGCATTGACCGGTGCGTTATCCGATTTTGCGTTGACCAGCACGACGTCGAGCGGTGTATCGGTCGAGTGAAGCCGAAAGGCGTCGGGCGCGACAAAATGCACCGCCAAGACCAGTGCATGAACCAGCACGGAAAAACTCAATCCCGCCGCCAGCGGGTTTTCGCGAACCCACTTGCTAAATGCGACGAATTGCGTACGGGCATACGGAATGAGCGCGACCTGCGTGCGGCTAACGTGCTTCATGCGACATGCTCACCCACCGGTTCCATCGCCCCGGCTCGTCATTGCGTCGTTTTCATTGTCGGCGGACTCAGCCGCATCGCCCTCGGCAATATCGCGCTCGGCGTCGGCCGTGCCAACTTCGTCGCCCTCGTCGATACCGCCGGACTCATCCGTCTCGTCGTCGGAAGCTTCGGCGGTCACCGCGCCAGCGCCTTCGCCCAACACCTGTGCCAGGCGACAGGAGACGTCGAGCGTGACGTCGTCGACCGAGAGAATATCCAGCAATACCTGCGTGCCCCTGGCTTGCACGCCAAGCCCCGGCACAATCACGGTCAGCGGTATGTCGTTCAGGCGCACCAGATCGCCCTTGAGCACGCTTGCCTGAATCTGCCGCATATTTTCCTGCTGCAGCCAGCGCAGGCACCAGAACCTTTCCATGCGGGCCTGGTGCTCGCCGTAGGCGGCATGCGCCGCCTCGAAATTGGAAACGGTGGCATACAGGTCGGCATCTTTCGGCTTGAAGGGCGCGGCGAGCTTGGCGGTGACGCCATACTGCACGCAGGCGAGCAGCTGCCACTGGTTGACCAGGTCGACGTAGCGACGCAGCGGCGACGTGCTCCACGCATATTGCTCCACGCCCAGCCCCTCGTGAGGCGCCGGCGTGGTCTGCATGCGCGTGCGGTTCACGCCGTACGCGCGCTGCGCGCGGTAGATGCCGGGCACTCCGCATTCGGCCAGCAACCGTCCCCAGGTGCTGTTGGCCAGAATAGCCATTTCGGCAACGATCAGATCTAGCGGTGCGCCACGCCGACGCGGCAGGATCGTCACGTGTTCGCCATCGACATAAAAGCTGTAATCCGTCTTGTTTTGCACTTCCGGCTTGAGACCATAGCCCTCGCGGGCAGCCTGCCGCTTGCCATAAAGCGCTTGCGCAAGCGGCCATAGACGGGCGATCTGGTCTTTGTGCGGGTAGTCGCCGGTGCCGGCGGCCAGCGCCTCGGCCGTCACGATGTCGTCCAGCTCGTTATGACGCAAATTCGTGGCGATCGGCACCAATTCGGCGCGCGTCTCGGTGGCGATCACGTCGTAACTGGCGGCGTCGACGATCACATACAGCGACAACGCCGGGCGGGGAGCGCCCTCCTTGAGCGTGTACGCGTCGACCACGGCATCCGGCAACATGGTGATTTTGTCGCCCGGCACGTACACGGTGGACATGCGCTCGCGCGCGATCGCGTCGATCGGATCTCCGCGCACGATGCCAAGCCCCGGGGCCGCGATGTGAATGCCGATGCGCAATCTGCCGTCGGCCAGCGCCTGCACCGACAGCGCATCGTCGATCTCGGTGGTCGTGACGTCATCGATCGAAAATGCCGCCACGTCCGCCAGCGGCAGTTCGATGCCTGGTTGCGGCGGTTCTTCGATCGGTGGGAAAGCTGTGCCGCGCGGGAAGTACTCGAACAGGAAGCCCGCCTCGTGCAATGCCCGCGGCGATGCAATGCCGCCGCACGCGAGCAGTACTTTGGCGTGGGTCGTGCCCAGCGCGGCGGCAGCGGCGTCCAGCGCCTTCCACTCGATGGTGTTCTTGTCGGCCTTGAACAGCAGCTGCAGCTCCTTGCCGCGCAACGCATCCGGCAAGCGATGCGCGATCAGTTCGGCCTGATAATGCGCCTGCAGCTCCAGTTGCTGCTGCTTGCGGGCGAGGCCCGCCAAGGCCGCCTGCAACTGCTCTTGCGGCGCACGCTGATATTGCCCGCGGCCCCGACGCCGAAAGTACACCGGTGCGCCATGCATGCGCAACACCAGCGCGGCCTGCTGGACGGCCGACGCGCCGTCGCCGAAATACTCGGTCGCCAACGCAGCGAATGCAAACTCCTCGTCTGAAGCACACTCCCACAGAAACGGCAGATCGATCTCTTCGCCCAGCGTTTCGGCCTGATGCATAAACTCGGTTGGCGTCGGCGCCTCGAAGCGCAACAGCACGTCGCGCCCCTTGATCTTGCTGCGTCGCCCTCCCGGCAGCTCGACCTGGTACGACTCGGCCTGCTGGCTCAGGATCGTCCCCGCCTTGAAACTGCCGGATTCCTCAAAAAAAATATTCATGAAACTGCCATTGTCCGCAAGAGGCGCTATTGTAAACCCGTCGCACTCAAACGACGCGGGGATCGACCCGGTCGGCGACCGCGCTCTCGTTCAGCTCGTCGCGGGCATCGGTCTCGAGGTGGGCGACGTCGCCCCATTGCCCGATGCGGCGATTCTCGCCATCGACCTCGATACCGTTGATGCTGGCATTGAGTAGCGGATAGGTTCGTGGCGCGTCGAGCGGCAGGCCGACAGCCCACCGGTAGAGGCAGTCGAGCACGCCGCCGTGGGCCACGCAGGCGATGCGCGCGCCGGCATGGCGCTCCACCAGTTGCTCCACGCCATCGACGATGCGCCGATAGAAGGCACTCAGCGACTCGCCATCGGGCATCGCGTAATGAATGTCGCGGCTTTGCCAGCGCGCGTAGGGTTCAGGGTACGCGGCATGTATCTCATCGGCCGTCAGCCCCTCGAACGCGCCATAGGACCGTTCACGCAAACGCCCCGTTTGCATCACTGGCAAGCCGCAGACGTCGCCCAGTGGCGCTGCGGTCTGGGCCGCGCGCGACAGGTCGCTGCTGTACAGCACATCGATGCGGTCCGCACCAGCCGCCTGCTCTTGCTGAAATCGGTAAGCGAGTCGCGCCGCCTGCGCCAGCCCGACCTCGGACAACGGGATATCGAGATGCCCCTGGATGCGCTTGTCGCGATTCCAGGCGGTCTCGCCATGGCGAATCAGAATCAACGTTGTGGATGCTGGCATAACGGCAGAAAGTCGTTGGCGCGCCACCGACCGGGTTTGCCCGGACCGGATGGCGTGTCGGTGAGAGTTAAAGCAGGTTGGGATTGAGCGTATAGACGCCGGTCAGGTGAGCCTCGGCCAGCACATGGCCAGCCATTGCCTGGCGCACCTGCGCGCCGTCGAACCGCCCCTCGACCGGCAAGCGCTCGATATCCAGCGCGTACACGGTAAACACGTAATGATGCAGCAGCGTGTCGTTCCACGGCGGGCAGGGGCCGTCGTAACCGTAGTAATCGCCGGCCATGTCCGGGTCGTTGGCGAACCATCCGGTGTAATCGTTGATGCCGTGCCGCATATTGTGCAGCGCTTCGGGCCCGAACTTGCCGTGCGGCGTGATGCCATGACTGTGGCTGGTCGCGGCAATCTCACGAACGTCGGCGGGAATGTCGATCAGCACCCAGTGGAAGAAGTCCACGCGCGGCAAATCGGCCGGCACCGTGCGCCCCTCCTGGTTGACGTCGTCGCCCTTGCTGGGCACGTCGACGTCATGACAAATCACAACGAACGATTTGGCCCCCTCCGGCACATCGTTCCACGCCAGATGCGGGTTCTTGTTCTGTGACAATTTGACGTGCTGTTCCGGGTCAATGACGCCAAACGCGAATTCGCCGGGAATCGCGGCATTGTCGGCAAATGAATCACTCCAGATTTTCATACGGATCTCCTAAGGGAAAAGAGGGAGAATCGCGGCGCCTTTGCTATGGCAAAAGCGGTCGATCAGCGCTGACAAACTACGGAAATGGCGGCAGGACACAAGCCGCGACGCACGCGTCGGGCGCCCGGCTTTATCCAGGACACCCCGTATTGTGACGAAATTCTTGAGACTTGTCCGGGAACCGCGCGACAAGCTAGCCGTCCGAGCGCAACCAGAACGTGACAGGCCCGTCATTGACCAGGGCGACCTGCATATAAGCACCGAATTCACCCGTTTGCACGACCGGATGGCGCGCGCATGCCTGCGCGACGAAGTAATCGAACAAGCGTCGCCCCTCGTCTGGGGTTGCCGCGGGAGTGAAACTCGGTCGCGTGCCGCTGGTGGTATCGGCCGCGAGCGTGAATTGAGGCACCAGCAAAAGCCCGCCGGCCCGACCGGCGCCGTCGATATTCTGCACGCTCAGGTTCATCTTGCCCTGTGCGTCGGAAAATACGCGATAGGCGAGCAATTTGTTCAGCAATTTGTCGGCCACTGCCTGCGTGTCGCCGCGCTCGGCACAGACCAGCGCCAGCAGCCCGGGGCCGATTTCGCCGACGGTGCGCCCGTCGACGTCGACCTTGGCCTTCAATACCCGCTGTATCAGTGCAATCATGCGTCCGGCGTCAGCGTCACGCGCGCAAAACGCCGCTTGCCGACCTGCACGACGTAGGTCCCCGCATCGATTTTGAGGCCTTTGTCGGTCACCACGGTGCCATCGATGCGCACACCGCCCTGCTCGACATTGCGCAGCGCCTCGGACGTCGACGGCGCCAGTCCAGCCTGCTTGAGCAACTGCCCGACCGCCAGCGGCGCGCCGCCGAGCGACACCTCGGGGATGTCATCCGGCACACCGCCGCGCGCGCGCAGATTGAAATCTTCCAGCGCGCGCTCGGCGTCGCCAATGGAGTGAAAGCGCGCAACGATCTCCTGCGCCAGCAGCACCTTGATATCGCGCGGATTGCGGCCCTGATCGACGTCCCGCTGCATTTGCGCAATTTCCGCCAACGGGCGAAACGACAGCAACTCGTAATAACGCCACATCAATTCATCGGAGATGCTCATCAATTTGCCGAACATATCAGCCGGCTTCTCGCTGATACCAATGTAGTTGCCCTTGGATTTGGACATCTTCTCCACGCCGTCGAGCCCCTCGAGCAGCGGCATGGTAAGAATGCACTGCGGCTCCTGGCCGTACTGCTTCTGCAACTCCCGGCCGACCAGCAGATTGAACTTCTGATCGGTACCGCCCAGTTCGAGATCGGCCTTGAGCGCGACCGAATCGTAACCCTGCATCAGCGGATACAGAAACTCGTGAATGGCAATCGGAATGCCGCTTTGAAAGCGCTTGGTGAAGTCCTCGCGCTCGAGCATGCGCGCCATCGTGTAATGCGACGCCAGTTTGATCATGCCGTCGGCGCCAAGCGCCATCGACCACTCGCTGTTGTAGCGGATTTCCGTTTTGCTGCGATCGAGCACCAGCGCAGCCTGCTCGAAGTAGGTTTTCGCGTTGGTCTCGATTTGCTCGCGCGTGAGCGGCGGACGAGTACTGTTGCGGCCCGACGGGTCACCGATCAACGAGGTGAAATCGCCGATCAGGAAGATCACGGTGTGGCCAAGATCCTGCAACTGCCGCATCTTGTTGAGCACGACCGTGTGGCCGATATGAATGTCCGGGGCCGTCGGATCCAGGCCAAGCTTGATGCGCAAAGGTACGCCAGTCGCTTTGCTGCGGGCCAGCTTTTGCAGAAACTCTTCCTCGACCAGCAATTCGTCGCACCCGCGCTTGGCCACCGCTAATGCGTCACGTGTCGCGTCGGTCACCGGGTAGGCCGCAGGTTTTGCCGGTGTGTGTTCAATCGTCATAAAAATCGCCCGCACTGATTTGGGATTTACCTTACCGGCCCCGGCGGCGCCCCTTGTTACAATGCCGCCTGAACCTCGAGTTCGGGCCGCGCAAGGTGCGCTACCGAACGTTTTCTCTTTGAGTTGCGCAGAATTTTACGTGATGTGGCCAAAACTCCGTGATTTTTTTGCGCGCGAGCTGCTTATTCTGATCGACCCAACGCACGACCTGCATCGCCGCCGCAAGCGGCAGATCATCAGCGTCGTCGGGTCGGTGTTGACCCTGGGAATGGTGACCGCGTTCGGCATCGCCCCGATGGTGCCCGACGCCGCCTTGCGCGGGGATCGCGTACAAATGCCCATCGCCTTCCCCGACCTGACACCGCAGATTCGCCAGATCGACGCGCACGAGCAAACCTTCGTCAGCCAGGCCAGCCTGCAGCGGGGCGATACCGTCGATGGCCTGCTGCAACGCCTGTCGATCAACGATCCACAGGCCGAGCGGTTCATTCAGGCGGACCGCCACGCTCGGGCGCTGTTTCGCCTGCCGTCGGAGCAGTTGATCAGCGCCGTGACCGACGATGCGGGCAAGTTGCTCTCGCTCACGGCGATGCTCTCGTTCGACGCCGAGCAGTCGCGCGAGCTCAAGATCTCCCGCAACGCACAGAACAGGCTGGGCTCGAGGGTGAATGTGCTGCCCAACGAAACGCAATGGGATATGCGTTCAGGCACCATCGACGATAAGTTTTTCCGCGCCATGGACGACGCCGGCGTACCCGAGAGCGTCGTGGCGCAAATGGTGCGCATTTTCTCGGGCGTCGTGAATTTTCACAAGGACGTGCGCCGCGGCGACCGCTTCCGGCTGGTATTCGAGAACATCCAGCAGCAGGGCCGTACGGTCCGATACGGACGCGTGCTGGCAGTCGAGTTCGTCAATCGCGGCAAGACCTATCAGACCGTCTGGTATGCCGAGCCCGGCCAGGCATCGAACGGCACCTACTATACCTTCGACGGCAAGCACCTCAGGCAGGCCTTCTTGCGCACCCCGGTCGAATTTTCCCGCCTGACGTCCGGTTTCGGCACTCGCAACCACCCGCTTTTCCAGGACTGGCGGCAACACAACGGCGTCGACTTCGCCGCGCCGGTCGGCACGCGCGTGTTCGCCGCGGGCGACGGCACCGTGAGTTTCGTCGGCCAACAGAATGGCTACGGCAATATCGTCATGATCAAGCATGCCGGCGGCTATTCGACGCGCTATGCCCATCTGTCGGGATTCGCGCCTGGTGTGCGCGCCGGCCAGCGCGTCGCCCAGGGCGCGGTGATCGGCTTCGTCGGGCAAACTGGCTGGGCTACCGGGCCGCATCTTCACTACGAGTTGCGCTATCGTGGGCAGCCGCTCAATCCGTTCGCGACGTCGTTCGCCGCCGCCCCGCCGCTGGATGGCAAGCGCCTGGAGCGGTTCAACCTGTACACTACGCATTTGCTCAAGCGCATCGATCTCATGCGCACCGTGCACATCGCGCAAATCAGCTGACCATGCCAAACGCCGACGAGTCTTCTGCCCATCCACCCGCATCGTCCGACGTCGGGCCCTGGTACATCGGACTCATGTCGGGCACGAGCCTGGACGGCGTCGATGGCATCCTGGTGCGATTCGACGCCCGTACCGGCCGACAGCAGACCGGCGCCGAAGCCTACGTGCCGTTTCCGGAGACGCTGCGGGCTGAATTGCTGGCGCTACAGGCACCGGACGCGAACGAAATCCATCGAGAAGCGCTAGCCGCCAATCGGCTGGCGCAACTATACGCCGCGTGCTGCGGCCAGTTGCTTGAGCGAGCACAACTCACCGCGGGACAAATTCGGGCGATCGGGGTGCACGGCCAGACGATCCGGCATCGACCGGGGGAATTCGACGGCATTGGTTACACCCGTCAGATCAACCAGCCCGCGCTGCTGGCCGAACTGACCGGGATCGACGTCGTCGCGGACTTTCGTAGCCGCGATGTCGCCGCCGGCGGCCAGGGGGCTCCGCTGGTGCCGGCCTTTCATGCGTCGGTCTTCGGCAGCCCCAGCGAGACCCGGGTTATCTGCAACATCGGCGGCATCAGCAATCTGACGATCCTGCCGGCGGCCAGCGCGGGCGCCGCAGGACACGCCATCGGCTTCGACTGCGGCCCTGGCAACGCATTGCTCGACGGCTGGGCCATGCAGCACCTCGGCACCCCTTACGATGCGAACGGTCAGTGGGCCGCCACCGGCGAGGTCGCTCCGTCACTGCTCGCCGACTTGCTGGCCGATCCTTATTTTGTCGCACCGCCGCCCAAGAGCACCGGACGCGACTTGTTCAACGCAACCTGGTTGACCGGCAAATTATCCGCTTTCGGGGCAGTCGCACCGGCCGACGTGCAAGCCACCCTGCTCGCCCTGACCGTGCGCGGCATCGCTGACGCGACTCGGCGATACGCACCCGATTGCCGCACTCTTTTTGTTTGCGGCGGCGGCGCCCACAACACCAGCCTGATGGCGGCGTTGCGGCAAGACCTTGCGCCTTGCGCGATCGACACGACCGGCGCACTCGGTATTCCACCTCAGCAGGTCGAGGCACTGGCTTTCGCCTGGCTGGCGCAGCGCTGCGTCGAGCGGCAGCCCGGCAATTTGCCGCGGGTCACCGGCGCGTCGGGCCCGCGTGTGCTGGGCGCCATCTACCCCGCCTAGTGCGCCGCCTCGATACTCGGCGCCCATAAAAAAAGGACCCCGCGGGGTCCTCTCGATAGGCCGACAGCCGACTTCAGACGGAAAACGACGAGCCGCAACCGCATGTCGTCGTGGCTTGCGGATTCTTGATAACGAACTGTGCTCCGTTGATATCTTCCTTGTAATCGATTTCCGCGCCGACCAGGTATTGGTAGCTCATCGAATCGATCAGCAACTTCACACCGTTCTTGTCCATCACGGTGTCGTCTTCGTTGATATCCTCGTCAAAGGTAAAGCCATACTGGAAACCTGAGCAGCCGCCGCCTTGCACGAACACGCGCAGCTTCAGTCCAGGGTTACCTTCTTCGTCGATCAACTGTTTGACCTTGTCGGCCGCGCTGTCAGTGAACAGCAGCGGAGCGGGCATGTCGGTTACAGCGGTCTCTGCCAGAGCACTCATCAGCATTCTCCAAAAAACGTTTCGATCCTATTGTAGGCCTGATTCGAAGATCGTGCAGATACCCCTAAAGAATCAAGGCATTATCGGGATCGGCGGCAAACAGGCAGCCGCACCGCACCGTCGGGAAAAGAAAAAGCCGCACAAGGCGGCTTTTTCCAGGCGAACCAGCGCTCGCGCGATTAACGCTTCGAGAACTGTTTGCGCCGGCGTGCTTTGTGCAGACCGACTTTCTTACGCTCGACTTCACGCGCATCGCGGGTCACCAGGCCGGCGCCGGACAATGCGGGCTTGAGCGTCGCGTCGTAATCGATCAACGCACGGGTGATGCCGTGACGCACCGCGCCGGCTTGACCGGTCTCACCACCACCGGACACGTTGACTTTGATGTCGAACGTGGTGCCGTTGTTGGTCAGTTCGAGCGGCTGGCGCACGATCATCAGCGAGGTTTCGCGAGCGAAGTATTCGCTGATCGGCTTGCCGTTGACGACGATGTCGCCCTTGCCCGCCTTGATGAAGACGCGGGCCACGGCGCTTTTGCGGCGGCCGGTGCCGTAGTTCCAATTTCCAATCATGGCTGGCCCCTTAGATCTCGAGCGACTTCGGTTGTTGCGCTTCGTGCGGATGATTGCCGTCGGCGTAAACCTTCAGCTTCTTGATCATCGCATAGCCCAACGGACCTTTCGGCAGCATGCCCTTGACCGCTTTTTCCAGCGCACGGCCCGGGAAACGCTCTTGCATCTTGCCGAACGTCGTTTCGTAAATACCCCCCGGGTAGCCGGAGTGGCGATAGTATTTCTTGTCGGTGACCTTGGCGCCAGTCACTTTCAATTTCGCCGCGTTGACGATGATGATGTAATCGCCGGTATCAACGTGCGGGGTGAATTCAGGTTTATGCTTGCCGCGCAAACGGCGTGCCACTTCGCTGGCGACACGGCCGAGGACTTTGTCCGTCGCGTCAATCACGTACCATTCGCGCTTCACCTCATGCGGCTTTGCGGAAAACGTCTTCATGATCGATCCAAATTTGACCTGCCCAATCTTTTGTCTTCCTGCTTATTGGTTGCTGCAGGCTCTCCCAGTTCTTTTCCGCGGGCATTTCCGGAAAAGCCGTTGATTATACAGAAATTTGCTGCGACAAGGAAAACAAATGGGGCGCGGCGTGCAATTTCCGTCGGGACTTTGGAAACGGCCATAAAAAAACCCGAACCGCTAAGGGTTCGGGTTAAATCCACCAAAGGAGGAGGGTGGAGGAGACACCTGCCGATTGCGCTACTGCTGCAATCCATGAAAACCATTATAGGCACATCGTTTGTGCAATGCAAGAAATTTACACTGCGAAACACAAAATCACATTGTGAAATTTTGACCGTGCCAAATAAATTTCCCAATGCATTCAAATACTTAGAAAGTAATTTCAGAATCCTCCACTTATTTTTAGAGTCGTCGCTCTAACCGTCTTGGTGGATCTCGCAGGGAATATGCCGATACCCGCACCTATTGCATCGCAGCATAATGACTGCCAATCGTTGCGCTGGTGCGAGCCACGACACGTCCGACCAACATCACAAATCGTCTGTACAATTTTCATTTAAGCAGCAAAATCGGAGCAAGCAATGGAATGCAAGGTAAGTTGGCTGGGGCAGGACGGCATGGGGTTCGTGGCCGAAACCGGCAGCGGCCATATCGTCGCGATGGATGGCGCGCCGGAGGGCGGCGGGCATAACCTGGCCCCGCGTCCGATGGAAATGGTGCTGCTGGGTACGGGCGGCTGCACCGCCTACGACGTCGTCCTGATTCTGAAGAAGAGCCGCCAGGAGGTTCATGGCTGCAGCGTGGTGCTCAAGGCGGAGCGCGCGAGCGAGGATCCCAAGGTATTTACCAAGATCCATTTTCAATTTACCGTCACGGGCCGGAATCTGAATCCGGCGACGGTCGAGCGAGCGATCAAGCTGTCTCACGACAAATACTGCTCAGCTTCGATCATGCTGAGCAAGACGGCCGAATTGACTCACGGGTTCGATATCGTCGACGCCTGAGCCCGCGTCGCGCGAGCTTAAAGTGGCAGAGCCGGCCGATAAGCCGGATTCTGTGCCCGCGCCGAAGCGCGGTTGACAGTCATTCCTCTAGGCGGCGCATTGCTGCGCCGCTCAAGCTTCCTACCCGCAAGCTCACGTGAGCCCCGTTGTGTCCCGCATCGCACGAAGCCATGCGGGACGCGCTTGCCTATTTGGAATTGCTCCGGGTGGAGGTTACCGTGCCGTGTGCGTTGCCGCACGCCGCGGTGCGCTCTTACCGCACCGTTTCACCCTTACCTGAGCCGCCGGCTTGCGCCGGGCGGCCATCGGCGGTTTGTTTTCTGTGGCCCTGTTCCGCGTGTCGCCACGGATGGCCGTTAGCCATCACCCTGCTCTGTGGAGTCCGGACTTTCCTCCCCTTTCCGAAGAAAGCGGCGACTGTCTGGCCGACTCTGCGGGCGTAGTCTAGCACGCAGCGACGGTGCGGCGCCGGCCGGTGCGGAACACCGGCGTATCGGCGTAGAAACCGGCATCCTCATTGGCCGGCCACCAGCCGGGAATCCCCAACACGGGAAGCGGAGCGAACATCGCGCTGTGCAACGGCGAGTCTCGCAGGCTCGCCGCCACCCGTCGGTCGAGCTCGCCGATGCGCTCTGCCGGGGCAAGTGAAAAGAACTCGCCGTCGACCGGCACCACCCAGGCATGCGCGGTAATCGATTTATAAGGCCGCACCAGCTTTTCCAATAATGCGTGGCCGAATACCAGCGCCTCGCAGCATTGCCCCCAGTCGGCGCGCCGGCCAAGCATTAGATCGTGCCAATCGAAGCGTCGCAACGTGTCGGCCATCGTCATATCGCTACAGGCAAACAACACGGCATTCTCGTCGAAGAGCGTTGCCGCATCGCGGGCCCGCCCGCGCTCGGCGCCGATGCCGGCGCGCGCGATCTCCGCTGCCTGACGGGCGTTCAGGCATGCTTTGATGCGCGGAAAAGTCAACCAAATCAAAGCGTTGAAAAAGTCATGCGGGTTGATTCGCGTGGGCACTTCACCGCTCGCGTGGATGTGCGCCTCATAAGCGCATCCGGCCGGCAAGCTCGCTTGCGGCACGAATCGGATCGGCTTGCCGGCCGCGTTGCGCAGGCCGCGGCGGCCAGCCTCGAGATCAAGCGCCGCACGCCAATCGCCGGTGCCGGCGGCATATCGCCCGACCGTCGCGGTGGTGGAAAA
Source organism: Pandoraea thiooxydans (assembly GCF_001931675.1). Taxonomy (NCBI): domain Bacteria; kingdom Pseudomonadati; phylum Pseudomonadota; class Betaproteobacteria; order Burkholderiales; family Burkholderiaceae; genus Pandoraea; species Pandoraea thiooxydans. Next base: position 3,428,819 of record NZ_CP014839.1, read on the forward strand.
CCAGGGGCGAGCCCAGTCGATGGCAGCCAGCGCGGCGCCGACATCCGTCTGATCGGGCAAAGACGTCAAGCCCGCAACTTCCACGGCAGCACTTCGCCGCCTCGCAGCGGGACGACCGTCGCACCGTCGCCCAGCGGCAACTCCGCAGGTAACGTCCATGGTTCACGGACCAGCTCGATTTTGTCCGTATTGCGCGGCAACCCATAGAAATCAGGCCCGTGAAAACTGGCAAAGCCTTCGAGCTTGTCCAGCGCGCCAGCCGCCTCGAACGCCTCGGCGTAAAGCTCGACGGCGTGCAGCGCGGTGTAGCATCCGGCGCAGCCGCAGGCATGCTCTTTCAGGCCGCGCGGATGCGGAGCGCTGTCCGTGCCGAGGAAAAAACGCGGACTGCCGGAGGTCGCCGCCGACACCAATGCCTGGCGGTGCACCTCGCGCTTGAGCACCGGCAGGCAGTAATAATGCGGACGGATACCGCCGGTGAAGATGGCATTGCGGTTGTATAGCAGGTGATGAGCGGTGATGGTCGCGGCGATCGGCCCCTCGGCTTGCCGCACGTAGTCGGCGGCGTCGCGCGTGGTGATGTGCTCGAAAACCACCTTGAGCGCCGGAAACTGGCGCCGCAACGGCAACATCACCTGATCGATAAACACTTTCTCGCGATCGAAAATATCGATCGCCGAGTCGGTGACCTCGCCATGCATCAGCAGCGGCATGCCGACTTCCTGCATGGCCTCCAGCGTCCTGGCGCATTTGCCCAGATCGGTGACGCCAGCGTCGGAGTTGGTGGTCGCTCCGGCCGGGTAGAGCTTCACGCCATGCACGATGCCCGAGTCCCGCGCGCGCCGGATTTCGTCCGGCGGCGTATTGTCAGTCAGATACAGCGTCATCAGCGGCTCGAAAGCGCAGCCGGCGGGCAGCGCCGCCAGGATGCGCTCCCGGTATGCCTGCGCCTGGGCCGTGGTCGTCACCGGCGGCTTGAGGTTGGGCATGATGATGGCGCGGGCGAATTGACGGGCGCTGTCGGGCAGCACGCTGCGCAGCGTGGCGCCGTCGCGCACGTGCAAATGCCAGTCGTCGGGCCGCGTGAGAGTAAGCTGGGTCATGATCGGTACCAGTGAGGCCGGCTGCCGCCGGCGGCGGCCGGCGCCATGTACGGCGAGGAACGTGAGTGCTATGCTTGAACAGCCTTTTATTGTAACGGCTGTTGGCGCCGCCGCATCATTGCCGCGGCAGCAGGGGCGACACAGCCGGGATTCGCCTACCGGGTCAGCACATGTGCCAATTGCTGGGGATGAACTGCGCCACCCCAACCGACATCACGTTTTCGTTTACCGGCTTCGCCGCGCGCGGAGGCGTCACCGATCACCATGCCGATGGCTGGGGCATTGCCTTTTTCGAAGACAAGGCATGCCGTCTCTTTATCGATCATCAGTCCGCCGCGACGTCGCCCATCGCGGAGCTGGTCAAAAGCTACCCGATCAAATCGAAAAACGTCATCGCCCATATCCGCAAGGCAACGCAAGGCCGCATCGAGCTGGAGAATTGCCATCCGTTCCAGCGTGAGCTGTGGGGCCGGCACTGGATCTTCGCTCACAACGGTGATCTGAAGGACTACCAGCCCTTCCTGAGCGGCGTCTATCAGCCGGTCGGCACCACCGACAGCGAGCTGGCCTTTTGCGACATCATGCAGGGCCTGCGCAAGCGATTTCCCGGCTCGCAGCCACCGCTCAACGAGTTATTCCACACGCTCGAGGAGATCACGCGCTCCATTACCCGGCACGGCGTCTTCAACTATATGCTGTCGAACGGTCAGGCCCTGTTTGCCCATTGCTCGACCCGCCTGCACTATATCGTGCGCCAATGGCCCTTTCAGGCGGCGCATCTGATCGACTCCGACATGACCATCGATTTCGCTCAGTACACGACCGAGGCCGACCGCGTGTCGGTCATCGCCACCGCTCCGCTGACCGACAATGAAACCTGGACCAGCTTTGCCCCCGGCGAACTGATCCTGTTCGAGGCCGGTCAGCCCACGCTGAAAACCGTGGTGCCGATACCCGACGAGGTCCGGCTGAAAAACGCGCAAAACTCCGCCTGCCTCTAGACCTTCCAAAATAAAAAAGCGCGCCGCAGCGCGCTTTGACGTTCGCTCAGGTCCAGCTCAGTGCAGGATCTTGGCAAGAAAATCCTTGGCCCGGTCCGACTTCGGGTTGGCGAAGAAATCTTCCTTGCGATCATCTTCGACGATTGCGCCGTGATCCATGAAAATTACGCGGTGCGCGACCTTCCTGGCAAAGCCCATCTCGTGCGTGACGACCATCATCGTCATCCCTTCCCGAGCCAGTTCCACCATCACGTCGAGGACCTCGTTGATCATTTCCGGATCGAGCGCCGAGGTCGGCTCGTCGAACAGCATTGCAATCGGCTCCATGCATAATGCGCGCGCAATCGCCACGCGCTGCTGCTGGCCACCCGACAGTTGCCCCGGATATTTGCCCGCGTGCGCCTTGAGCCCGACCCGGTCGAGGAGCTTCATGCCCTTCTCCATCGCCTCGTCCTTGCTGCGCCCCAGCACCTTGATTTGCGCGAGCGTCAGGTTCTCGGTGATCGACAGATGCGGGAACAGCTCGAAATGCTGGAAAACCATGCCCACGCGCGAGCGCAGCTTGGCCAGATTCGTCTTGGGCGCGCCCACGGAAATGCCGTCGACGATGATTTCCCCTTGCTGAAACGGCTCCAGACCGTTGACGGTTTTGATCAAGGTCGATTTGCCCGACCCCGACGGCCCGCACACCACGACCACCTCGCCTTTTTTCACTTCAGTGGTGCAATCGGTCAGCACCTGAAACTGACCGTACCACTTCGAGACGTTCTTGAGTGAAATCATTTCACAATCCTTTGTTGAAGACTTCTCGTCCGCCGCGTATCCCGCCGGTCCGGACGATCCCGGCATGATACGCCGCCTGTGCCCACATGCAGGCTGAAGGCGGCATATCTGTCGGCCCGTGGCAGACACGAACAGCTCGGATCGCCCTTCAACAAACACAAAGGGGGCTGTGAAAGCCCCCTTGAAATGATCATTCAAAGTCCGCCGGAACACGCAATTCTCGGACGGAGCCAACGCTGGGGCGATGGCTCCGGCATGCCGGCGAAATACAACTCAGGGATACAGGCCGCGCATCTGACGCGCCTGCAGGATTCGTGTACAGGCCACGATAAAGGCAGCGGTACGCAGCGATACCTTGTGGTCCTGGGCCACGTGCCACACCCCGTCGAACGCTTCACGCATGATGCGCTCCAGGCGGTGGTTGATCTCCTCTTCGGTCCAGAAGAAGCTGGAGAAATCCTGCACCCATTCGAAATAGCTGACCGTGACGCCACCCGCGTTGGCGACCACGTCCGGCACCACCAGCGTGCCGTTTTCGTGCAGGATGTCGTCCGCCTCGGGCGTGGTCGGGCCATTGGCCCCTTCGACCACGATCTTGGCGCGAATCTGCCCGGCATTATGTTGGGTAATCTGCCCTTCGAGCGCGGCCGGAATCAGAAACTCGCAGTCCAGCCCCCAAAATTCGCTGTCCGGAATCTTGTCGGCGCGAGCGAAGCCGCCGACCCCGCCGGTCTCGGCCACGTGCGCGAGCAGCGCCGGCACGTCGAGGCCGCCGCCGTTGTAGATCGTACCGGTGTGATCCTGCACGCCGACCACCTGCGCCCCGGCCTCATGGAACAGGCGCGCGGCAATGCCGCCCACGTTGCCGAAGCCCTGCACGATGACGCGCGCACCCTTCACTTCCAGGCCAATATGCCGGGCCGCCTCGCAGCTCACCACGAACACGCCGCGGCCGGTCGCTTCACGACGTCCCAGGCTGCCGCCCAGCGAAATCGGCTTGCCGGTGACGACCCCGCTGGCGGTGGATCCCTCGTTCATCGAGTAGGTATCCATCATCCACGCCATGATCTGCTCATTGGTGTTGACGTCGGGCGCGGGAATATCCTTGGTCGGCCCGATGATGATATTGATTTCGCTGGTGTAGCGGCGCGTCACGCGCTCGAGTTCGGCCATCGACAGCTTGCGCGGATCCAGCCGGATGCCGCCCTTGGCGCCGCCATACGGCACATTGACCGCGGCGTTCTTGACCGACATCCAGGCCGACAGCGCCATCACTTCCGACAACGTCACATCCTGGTGAAAGCGCACGCCGCCCTTGCCCGGGCCGCGCGAGGTGTTGTGCTGCACGCGATAGCCTTCGAAGTGGGCGATCGTGCCGTTGTCCAGCTCGATCGGCACATCGACGATCAGAATGCGCTTGGGACGCTTGAGGGTCTCGACCCAGCGCGACAACGAACCAAGATAGGGGGTGACGCGATCGACCTGTTGCAGGTAAATCCCCCACGGGCCCAGGTCGTCGGGTCGCAGGTAGGAAGGCAAGGCATGGGTGGTTTGGGACATCGGTGATCTCCAGCATCTGGGTTACCGCGACAGCCCCCGCCATCCAGAAGATGGCAAAGGGCCGGGACTCGTGATCCTGATTCGCGTTGCCGCATCGACGCTGTGTTTGTCGATACGACTGGGCGCACTTTAAAAAAACCCAGGCCAAGAATCCAATGCCAATTTCACATGCTTCTATGCAATTTTTGCATAATCATTCGACGATTCCGCGCTACCGGCCATGCCGCTAACGGCTTCCCATAACGCCTGCATCGCGTCGCGCTTGGCGCGATCGCGCCGGCTGCGCGCTTCGCCGAACGCCAGGCGGTCCCGATACAGGCGAATCTCCATCTCCAGATGCAGGTCGCCAGCGTTCGCTGTCCGTTCTTTAGGTGCGATGCGCGTCGCGCCATCGAGCCGTACCAATTGGCCCTGTTTCACCTCATCGGTCACGGCACTGTGCGGCAGGAAGGCCACGCCGTGTCCGGCCAGCGCCATCGATTTGAGCGCTTCGGCCATATCGGTTTCGTAGCACTTGTCCAGATGCGGCGCCGCGGCCGCATCGGCCAGCAACAAATCGGCCATGCGCCCCAAATACGCGTTCGGCGTATAGGCCAGATACGGCACCGGCGCGGCGGACGTACCCGGCAGACGGTACAAGGGCTTGCCTTGCGCATTCGTTGCGCTGTAGGGGTCGAAGGACTCGGCGCCGAGAATCAGCTTGTCGTAGCGGGCCGCATCGAGCTGCAGCGGCTGGCGCGGGTGGTAATAGCACATCAGCAGATCGCACCCGCCGTCGGTCAGCGACATTGCCGCGTCGTGCACATTCAGCGCCCGCAGCCGGCAGCGCAGCTTGCCCACGCGCTGTTCCAGGGTCTCGAGCCAGCGGGGGAAGAAGGTCAGCGACAGCGTATGCGGCACGGCAAAATCGATCACCGAGGCATCGGCCGAGCGCTGCTCGCGCAGCAGCGCTCGTGCCTCCTGGGCCTGCGCCAGCAGGGTGAGCGCCTGCTCGTAGAACACTTCGCCGGCTGGCGTCAGGTTGGTCGGGTAGCTGGAGCGATCGATCAATTCACTGCCGAGCCATGCCTCGAGCGCCTGGATGCGCCGCGAGAACGCCGGCTGAGTCACGTGCCGCAGTTCGGCAGAGCGGCTGAAACTGCGTGTCTTCGCCAGCGACACGAAATCCTCTAGCCATTTGATTTCCATGGTGCCCCTTCCCCGGTTGCAGGCTCAAGCCGATGCGGCTACCGCCGGCGCTACATCGGCTGCCATCTCGTCATCCCGATCGTCGCGCCGTTGCTGCAGCCACCACATTTGCGCATACAGCCCGCCGGCCTGCAGCAACGATTCGTGCGTGCCGCGCTCGACGATGCGCCCCTTGTCCAGCACGAGAATCTGCTGGGCATGCACCACGGTCGAGAGCCGATGCGCAATCACCAGCGTGGTGCGCTCTTGCGCGATTTGCCGCAACTCCGTCTGGATCGCCTGCTCCGAGCGTGAGTCGAGTGCCGACGTTGCCTCATCGAAAATCAGGATATGCGGGTTCTTCAGGATCGTTCGCGCGATCGCGACCCGCTGCTTTTCGCCTCCGGAGAGCTTCAGGCCGCGCTCGCCGACCATTGACTCATAGCCGGCGGGCAGGCTCTCGATAAAGTCGTGAATGTGAGCAGCACGCGCCGCGGCGATGACCGCCTCGCGATCGGCCGACGGATTGCCATAGGCGATGTTGTAGTAGATCGTGTCGTTGAAGAGCACGGTGTCCTGAGGCACGATCCCAATCGTCGCGCGCAGCGAATCCTGCGTCACTTCGCGAATATCTTGCCCGTCGATAGTGATGCGGCCGGCGTTGGCCCCGCCGGCGTATCCGACATCGTAGAAGCGAAACAACAGTCGCGACAGCGTCGACTTGCCCGACCCGCTGTGACCGACCACCGCGGTGGTGGTGCCGGCCTGGATCCTGAAATCGACGTCGAACAATATCTGCCGTGCCGGCTCATAACCGAAATTGACATGCTCGAAACGCACCTCTCCGCCGCGGCACATCAGCGGCTGCGCGCCGGGGGCGTCCGCCACCTCGCGATTGGCGTCGAGCAGCGAAAACATCCGATCCATGTCGGTCAAAGCCTGCTTGAGCTCGCGGTAGATCACACCCAGAAAATTCAGCGGGATGTACAACTGCAGCATAAAAGTATTGACCAGCACCAGGTCGCCCAGCGTCATGCGCCCGCTCATCACCTCCCCGGTCGCATGCCAGAGAATCAGCACCAGTCCGCTGGCAATGATCACCTGCTGGCCAAAATTGAGCACCGACAGGGAGTTCTGCGAGCGTATCGCGGCGTTGCGATAGCGCTTGAGATTTTCGTCGTAGCGGCGCGCCTCGAAGTCTTCGTTGCTGAAATACTTGACGGTCTCGTAGTTGATCAGCGAATCGATCGCCCGTGTATTGGCCTTCGAGTCGAGTTCGTTCATGGTGCGGCGAAAATGCGTGCGCCACTCGGTCACCCGCACGGTGAAAGCAATATAGAGCGCCAGCGCCACCAGCGTCACCACGACATAAAAAATGTCGTAATGAATAAAAAAGTAGCCCAGCACCAATCCGACTTCGATCAAGGTCGGCAAGATGCTGTACAGCGAATAGGAAATGATCGATTGGATGCCGCGCGTGCCCCGCTCGATATCGCGGCTCATGCCGCCGGTCTGCCGCTCGAGATGAAAGCGCAGCGAGAGCGAATGCAGATGCCGGAACACCTTGAGCGCGATTTGCCGCACCGCGCTCTCCGTGACCTTGGAAAATAGAATCTCCCGCAATTCAGTAAACAGCGAAGTCGACAGCCGCAATACACCGTAAGCAACGACCAGCAGCCCGACACCACCGACCATCACAAGGGCCGGCGTTTGCTGTGCGCGCGCCAGCGTCGAGAGTTGGGCGAAGCCGGTCAGATGATCGACGATATGCTTCATGAGCACGGGGACGCCGAGATTGGCAACCTTGGCCCCAATCAGGCACAGTAAAGCAAAGCCTACCCGCCCCTTGAAGTCGATCAGGTAGGGGAACAGCGAGCGAAGAATCTGCCAATCGCTGCGCGACTTGCTCTGCGACGAGGGAAGCGGCGAATCGGCGTGGGCGTACCGGCGCATGGATTTATCGAGTCGGGATTTTGAGATGAGAAACGGGTATATTCTCGCAGAAGCCGGAGCCTCGCGCTGACGGCCCCCGCAACCGCCTCTGAATCAGGATCCCCCCTATGGAATCGACCAACCTCCCTTCCCTGCCCGAGAACAAGCTGCCCACGCTGCGAGTCATGCCGATGCCGGCCGACGCCAACGTCCATGGCGACGTTTTCGGTGGTTGGATCATGGCCCAGGTCGACATCGCCGGCTCGATTCCGGCCACCGAACGCGCCAACGGACGGGTCGCGACGATCGCGGTGAATTCATTTCTGTTCAAGCAGCCGGTCTTCGTCGGCGACCTGCTCAGTTTCTACGCGCAAATCATCAAGACCGGCACCACCTCGATTACCGTCGACGTCGAGGTTTATGCGCAGCGCACCCGTTTGTCGCATGAAATCGTCAAGGTAACCGAAGCCACCCTGACCTATGTCGCCACCGACGAGCACCGCAAGCGCCGTCCGCTGCCCCCCGTGTAGCACCGCGCCCGAGTGCGGGTGCAATACGTCTCATACGTCCGATACGTAGCGAAGCACGCCATAGCGTTACCGCACTCAATCCGCGTCAAGGGGCGGCGCTCGGCGGCCGCCCCCGCCACACGTCCGTCCCGCCAGCTCAAGCCCATCCGTTGTCATCGACACCACCACGCCCTCACTGACTCTGCCGTATGCAGCGCGTCAATCAGACGAACTCGAAACAAGAAATTTTATATTTATAATCAATCATTTAAAAAATTTCCCTGGGTGAACTTTCAGGGTTTCTGCAAGCTCGCTCGTACAATCAAGCTTTCTTGCGATAGCGTTATAGGGAGGATGACCGGCGTTGAAAGGTTCGCGATACAGCTCAGTTCAACCGCCAGTCAACCTCCTAAAATTGCGATCATCATGCGTGGTTGATAGTCGCTGAGGCTACTCACAAAAAAAGCTGCACCATTCCAAAGCAAGAAAATGCAGCGTGGAGCAATCGTAAAAAAATCGGTCATTTCATGACGAAGAGCAGGCCGCATTCGCGCCGGAGCACAGGGAGTTGCAGCACGCTCAAGAAAAACGCGAGAAATCAGGCCGGCGCTTTTCGAAAAATGCCGTGAATGCCTCGCGCGCCTCGGGTGCCTGCAAGCGTCGGCCGAACTCCAGCGCCTCTTCGGCGATGCGCTCGTCCACCATGGCGTGCTGATCGCCCTTCATAAGGCGCTTGGTCGCGCGCAGCGACGCGGCTGGCAGTTGGACCAGTTTGGCCGCCTGGGCCTGGGCAAACGACAGCAGGTCGGTAGCCGGCAGGATGCGATTGACCAGCCCCATCGCATGCGCGTCGAGCGCATCGAAGGGCTCGCCGAGCAGGAGTTTTTCGGCGGCGCGCTGGTAGCCCGTCAAGCGCGGCAGCAGCAGGCTCGAGGCGGCTTCGGGGCATAACCCGAGTTGCGTGAACGGTAGCGAGAATCTGGCATTGTCGGCCGCATAGACCAAATCGCAATGCAGCAGCAACGTAGTGCCCACGCCGACCGCCGGGCCTGCCACCGCAGCGACGATCGGCTTGCTGGCGTGACTGATGTGATGCAGGAATTGGAATACCGGAGCATCTTGGCTGGTCGGCGGGTGCTTCATGAAATCTTCCAGGTCGTTTCCCGCGGTAAAGACATCCGCCTGGCCCTGGATCAGGATCGCGCGTATGTCGCTGTCGGCCTCGGCCTCGGTCAGCGCGTCGGCCAGCGCCTGGTACATGGCGGCGGTGATGGCGTTCTTCTTGTGAGCCCGGTTGAAGGTCATGCTCAGCACGTGATGGCTGCGCTCGATAAGGATGTCCATGCTGTCCCTCGTTATTGTTCCAGAAGCGTCAACGGCCCGCGCGAGCGAGCCGTTGACGTCGATGCGAAACGCGCTCAGAGGCGCTCGAAAATACCGGCGGCTCCCATGCCGGTTCCCACGCACATCGTCACCATCCCGTATTTGAGGTTATGCCGCCGCAAGGCGTGCACCACGGTGGCCGAGCGCACCGCACCCGTGGCGCCCAGCGGATGCCCCAATGCGATGGCGCCGCCGACCGGGTTGACTTTGCTCGCATCGAGGCCGAGGTCCTTGATCACCGCCAGCGACTGCGCGGCAAACGCCTCGTTCAACTCGATCCAGCCCATATCGTCGAGCGACAGGCCGGCGGCGCGCAGGGCGGCGGGGATTGCCTCCTTGGGACCGATGCCCATGATCTCCGGCGGCACGCCCCGCACCGCGAACGAGACGAAGCGCGCCAGCGGCGTCAGATTGAATTGCTTGAGGATTTTTTCGCTGACGATAATCAACGCGCCAGCGCCGTCCGACGTCTGCGAGCTATTGCCCGCCGTGACCGAGCCTTTGTTGGCGAACACCGGCCGCAGCTTGGCCAGCCCTTCGAGCGAGGTATCCGCGCGCGGCCCCTCGTCGAGCGACAGCAGGCGTTTCTTGAGATCGATCTGCCCGCTGGCCAGATTGGGGAATTTCTCGATGACTTCGATCGGTGTGATTTCGTCGGTGAATTCACCCGCCTGCTGCGCCTTGAGCGCTTTCTGGTGGGAGGCCAGCGAAAACTCGTCCTGCGCCTCGCGGCTGATCTGCCATTGCTGCGCCACCTTCTCGGCCGTCAGGCCCATGCCGTAGGCAATGCCGACGTTCTCGTCGCGCTCGAAAATCGACGGTGACAACGACGGGGTATTGCCCATCATCGGCACCATGCTCATGCTCTCGACGCCGGCCGCGATCATCACGTCGGCCTGCCCGACGCGGATGCGGTCAGCGGCCATCGCCACGGCCGTCAGGCCGGAGGCACAAAAGCGATTGACCGTGACACCTGCCACGCTGGTCGGCAAGCCCGACAGCAACGCGCCGATGCGCGCCACGTTCAGGCCCTGCTGCGCCTCGGGAATCGCGCAGCCGACGATGATGTCCTCGATCAGTTTGGTGTCGAGCTCCGGCACCTGGCCGACGGCGCTGCGCAAAATCGTTGCCAGCAGGTCGTCCGGACGCAGATGCTTGAAGCTGCCCTTGGGGGCCTTGCCGATCGGCGCACGCGTGGCGGCAACGATATAGGCGTCTTGCAGTTGTTTGCTCATGACTGTCTCCAATGGGCGGGGCTCAGTTGCGCACCGGCTTGCCGGTCTGCAACATGCCCATGATGCGTTCCTGGGTTTTCGGCATTCCCAGCAAATCGATAAAGGCACGGCGCTCCAGGGCGAGCAGCCAGTCTTCGTCGACCAGGCTGCCGGCCTCGACGTCGCCGCCGCATACGATTTCGGCAATGCGCGAGGCGATCAGGAAGTCGTGCGCCGAGATGAAATTGCCGTCGCGCATATTCACCAGTTGCGCCTTGATGGTAGAGATGCCCGAACGCCCCGCCACCGGAATGCCGGCGGGCTTGAGCGGCGGGCGGTAACCGCTCGCCGCCAGCGCGCGCACTTCGTTACAGGCCACCGCCAGCAACTCGTGCACGTTGAATACGATGGTGTCGGACGGTTTGAGGTACCCCATCTCGAGCGCCTCGAGCGCCGAGCCGGAGACCTTGGCCATCGCAGCGTTTTGAAAGGCGTTCTTGACGAACTCCAGATAGTTGGTGCTGCCGGCCGCCTCGGCTGCCGCCGCGGCGCGCAGCGCCGCTTCCTTGAGGCCGCCGCCGCCCGGCACCAGGCCGACGCCGACCTCGACCAGACCGATATAGCTCTCCAGCGCGACCACCCGCTTGGCACTTTGCAGCATCAGCTCGCATCCGCCGCCCAGCGCGATACCCGACACGGCGGGAACCACCGGCACCTGCGCATACTTGATGCGCATCATGCAATCCTGGAACTTCTTGAGGAACGGCTCGATCCCCTTGGGGCCGCCCATCATGAATGCCGGCATCGCCGAGGCCAGGTCGGCGCCCGCCGAGAAGGGCCCGCCGGGCGCGCCGAGCTTGAGCGAGGTCGGCTGCCACACGACCAGGCCCCTGTACTGCTGCTCGGCCAGCGTCACGGCCTTGAGCAATCCATCGATCACGTCCGGCCCGATGGTGTTCATCTTGCTCTTGAACGACACGATCAGTACGTCGCCCTCGCCCGCCCGGTCATCGACCCACAGGCGAACCGAGTCGCTCTCTTCGATGGTCTTGCCGAAGCTGCGCGGATCCGCGCCCGCTTCGCCATATAGCGACGCCTGGAATACCTGGCGTCGATAGACCGGCAGGGTACTGCGCGGCACGAATGCCTGCTTGGCCGGCGACCACGAGCCTGCCGCACCATGCACGCCGCCTTGCTCGGCAACCGGCCCGTCGATCACCCAGGCTGGCAGCGCGGCGTTGCTCAGCGCTTTGCCGGCATCGATATCTTCCTTGACCCATTGCGCCACCTGGGTCCAGCCGGCTGCCTGCCAATCCTCGAAAGGCCCGCTGTTCCAGCCGAAGCCCCAGCGGATCGCGAAGTCGACGTCGCGTGCGTTGTCGGCGATCTGCTCCAGATAGACCCCGATGTAATGAAACACATCGCGGAACACCGCCCACAGGAATTGCGCTTGCGGGTGGGTCGACTCACGCAGCAGCTTGAAGCGCTCGGCCGGCTCTTTCTTGAGGATGCGCAGCACCAGCTCGTCGGCCTTCTTGCCGGCCTCGACATAGTTGCCGCTGACCGGGTCGAGCACCTTGATCGCCTTGCCTTCCTTTTTGTAGAAGCCCGCGCCGCTTTTCTGCCCGAGCGCGCCCTTGTCCACCAGCGCCTGCAGCACCGGCGGCGTGGCGTAGACGGGATAGAAGGGATCGTCCTTCAGGTTGTCCTGCATCGTCTTGATGACGTGCGCCATGGTGTCCAGGCCCACCACGTCGGCGGTACGGAACGTCGCCGATTTGGCGCGGCCAAGCTTGCTGCCGGTCAGATCGTCGACGACGTCGAACGGAATGCCGTACTTCTGTGCCTCGGCGAAGACCGCCAGGATCGAGAAAATCCCCACACGATTGGCAATGAAGTTCGGCGTGTCCTTGGCTCGCACGACGCCTTTGCCCAATGTGCTGGTGAGAAACGCTTCGAGCTGATCGAGAATGGCCGGTTGGGTCGAAGGTGTCGGAATCAGCTCCACCAGGTGCATATAGCGCGGCGGATTGAAGAAGTGGACACCGCAAAAGCGCGCCTTGAGTTCGTCGTCGAATCCCTCCGAGAGTTCGGTAATCGACAGCCCCGAGGTGTTCGACGCGAAAATCGCGTGAGGTGCCAGATGAGGCGCAACCCTCTTGTAAAGGTCGTGCTTCCAGTCCATGCGCTCGGCGATCGCCTCGATCACCAGATCGCACTCCTGAAGTTTCGCCAAATCGTCTTCATAGTTGGCGGCTTCGATAAACTGCGCGCTGCGTTTGACTCCGAACGGTGCGGGATTGAGTTTCTTGAGCGACTCGACTGCTTTGAGAACGATGCCGTTCTTCGGGCCTTCTTTGGCGGGCAGGTCGAACAGCACCACCGGCACTTTGGCGTTAATCAGGTGCGCCGCGATTTGCGCCCCCATCACACCAGCGCCGAGTACGGCGACCTTGCGGATAATCAGATTGCTCACAGTTTCCTCCTGAAATTGGCGTGTCTGGCCCGGCGGCGCGGCGCATGTGTGCCGCGCCGGCACGTTCACCGATCAAAACAGCTCGGCGTCGAGTTCCATCAGCGATTTGGCGCCGGCGCGTGCCGCACGGATGTGATAGGCGGTCTCGGGCAGCAACTTGGCAAAATAGAAGCGGGCCGTAGCCAGCTTGCTTGCGTAGAACGTATCGCCGCTGCTCTGCTTGTCGAGGGCGATGCGCGCCATGCGCGCCCAGAAATAGGCGAATACGAGGTGACCGACCACACGCAGATAATCGACCGCGGCGGCGCCCGCCTCATCCTGGTTGCTCATCGCTTTCATGCCGATTTCCATCGTCAGCTTCTGCACCTTGTCACCAAGATCGGCGAGCGGATTGACGAACTCCTGCATCTCTTCCCTGGTGCCTTCGCGCTCGACGAAGTCCTGCACCAGTTGGCCGAATTTCTTCAACTTGGCGCCCATGTCGCCGAGCACCTTGCGGCCCAGCAGATCGAGCGACTGGATCGTGTTGGTTCCTTCGTAGATCATGTTGATGCGCGCATCGCGCACGTATTGCTCCATGCCCCATTCGGCAATATAGCCGTGGCCGCCGTATACCTGCATGCCCAGGTTGGTGCAAAGGAACGCATTGTCGGTGAGAAAGGCCTTGATGACCGGCGTGAGCAACGCCACGAGGTCGGCGGCTTCCTTGCGCGCACTTTCATCGGCATGCGAGAGTTCGCGGTCGATTTGCAGCGCGGTCCAGTAAGAGAAGGCACGCGCACCTTCGGCATAAGCTTTCTGGGTCAGCAGCATGCGCCGCACGTCCGGATGAACGATAATCGGATCGGCGGGTTTGTCGGTCGCCTTGGGGCCAGTGAGCGAACGCATTTGCAAGCGCTCTTTCGCGTAGACGAGCGAATTTTGATAAGCCACCTCGGTCAGCCCCAGGCCCTGCATGCCGACGCCCAGACGCGCGGCATTCATCATGATGAACATCGCGTTCAGGCCTTTGTTCGGCTCGCCGACCAGCCAACCCTGTGCGTTATCGAGATTCATCACGCAGGTGGCGTTGCCGTGGATGCCCATCTTGTGTTCGATCGAGCCGCACCGCACCCCGTTGCGCGCCCCCGGATTGCCGTCGGCATCGGGAATGAACTTGGGAACCACGAACAGCGAAATGCCTTTGGTTCCGGGCGGCGCATCGGGCAGACGCGCCAGCACGAGATGGATGATGTTGGCGGCCATGTCGTGCTCGCCAGCCGAGATGAAGATCTTGGTGCCGCTGATCGAATACGAGCCGTCCGCCAGCGGTTCGGCCTTGGTCCGGAGCAAACCCAGATCCGTTCCGCAATGCGGCTCTGTCAGGCACATTGTGCCGGTCCATTCGCCGGAGACGATCTTCGGCAGATACAGACGCTGCTGCTCGGGCGTGCCATGCGCATGCAGGCATTCATAGGCGCCGTGCGACAGGCCGGGGTACATGGTCCAGGCCTGGTTCGCCGAGTTCAGCATCTCGTAAAGCGCGTTGTTCATCAACATCGGCAAACCCTGTCCGCCGTGCGCAGGATCGCACGCCAGTGCCGGCCAGCCGGCTTCCACATACTGGCGATAGGCCTCCTTGAAGCCTGTCGGTGTTTTCACCTCGCCGTCGTGATATTGGCAACCTTCACGATCACCGACCTGATTCAGCGGGAACACGACTTCGCTGCAAAACTTCCCGGCTTCCTCGAGAACCTGGTTGATGGTGTCAGCGTCGACATCGGCATGCGCCGGCAACGCTTTCAGCTCTTGTTCGACATTCAGCAATTCATGCAATACGAACTGCATATCGCGCAGCGGCGCCGTGTACTTTCCCATAACAGTCTCCGAACTAAATAAAGCTACCTGTTTCGCCCAACGGGATCGGTATCGGTGCCGCACCAGCAATTGCGCGGCGCCGAATCCTCACCCGCTTTGATATGACAAAATCAATTTCTCCAGCGCGATCCTGGCTATTTCGACCGCGCCCGGCTCTCGCAAAAACCGTGCGTCGTGGTGCAAGCCCAGCGTCAGGCTGTACATCTCGAACAGCATCAGGTGCGGATCGGCATCCTGCCGCAAATGACCGACTTCCTTGGCCTGCGTTATCGCTCGCAATAACGCTCGCCGCCATGCCTGCACGCTGGCGACCAACTGGTCGCGTACCGCGCTCTCGGCGCGATCGTCGTACTCCACCGCCCCGCTGATATAGATGCAGCCTGTCGTCACTTCCCGGATACGCTTGTCCATCCACCGGTTCACCAGCGCTCGCAAACGCGGCAAGCCGCGCGGCAACACCATGCTGGGGAAAAAAACCTCTTCCTCGAAGCGTCGGTGATATTCCCGGATGACCTCGACCTGCAGATCCTCCCGAGACCCGAAATGCGCGAACACGCCGCTCTTGCTCATTTGCATGCGATCGGCCAGCAACCCGATGGTCAATCCCTCGAGTCCATCCCGGCCCGCCAGTTCAAGTGCGGCATTCAGGATCGCAGCCCGTGTTTGTTCGCCTTTTCGCATAACTTTTAACCGCTCGCACACGTTGAAATAAAATCGAACGGCCGTCCTATTATTGTGTGGGGCCGCATGCCAAACAAGCAATTTATTAGAAATCGTTTTCTAAATCCATCGACGTTCGGTGGTGTTTCCGACGTATCGATGGTTCGGCTCACTCATATTTGCCGTTTGTAATGATTTTCATGCTGAGGCGATAAAATAGATATGCACCCCAACTGGCCAGGCGTCGGGGTAGCGCACGCCCGGCAAAGCGCGCGGGGTCAATCCGGTGCGCCTGCTCGAATGCGGCGGCGATGCGCTGGCGCAACTCCGGGACCAACGGATGATTCAGGACTACGACATTGGCTTCGTGATTGAGGAACAGGCTGAACGCGTCGAGATTCGAAGAGCCAACCGTTGCCCAGTGGTTGTCGACTACCGCGACCTTGCCATGCAATTGAGTGCGATCGTACTCGGCGATGCGAACCCCGGCCTTCAGCAGCTTGCCGTATAACGAGGGAACGGCAAGATCGAGCAAGGGGAATTCCTTGTGCCCGATCAGTACGGCAACCTGAATGCCGCGCCCGGCCGCAGCGACCAACGCGCGCCGCACGCGCCGGCCCGGCACGAAATACGGATTGGCCAGCCAGACCGTTTCACGGGCATGGCCGATCGCCATCAGATACGCTTTTTCAATCGCGCGCCGATTTCGAATATTGTCGCGCGCGGCAAACGCCGCCATCGGCTCGCCGGTCGGCTTCAGGCGGTAGCGTCGACGTCGGATCAACGGCCCCATATCGCCGGGCGACAACCGTTGCCATTGCATATCGAACGCCCGCCAGATGTCGTGCACGATAGGGCCCCGGCATCGCACGGTGAAATCCCAGCGCGGTTCCGGTAGTTTGCCGCCATGCACATCGACATCGTCGATGATATTGATGCCGCCGACGAAACCATACAGGCGGTCGATGACGGCGAGCTTGCGGTGAGTGCGCGAAAAACCCTGCTTGCCGAACAGGCGCGGGTTATAGACACGGTGCGCGATGCCGCCAGCGGCCCAGTCGGCAAATAGGGGCAAGCCGCCGGTACCGATGCCGTCGGTGATGACACGCACCGTCACGCCACGCTGCGCGGCCCGCAGCAGCGCCGCCGAGACCCGTTGCCCAACGGTATCGTTGGCGAAAATATATGTCTCCAGCACGACTTCCTGCCGGGCCTGCTCGATCGCATCGATCAAGGCCGAGAAATATGCCGGCCCCTGAAACAGCAAATCCAGTTCGTCGCCTTGCCTGAAATGCAGCCGGGTCTTCATGCCTTCTCCCGGCCCGCCTCAGCGGACCCGTTGCGGCAATTGCCGAATCGCCTCGGCATTGGACGGCGAGAAACATTGCGCCGCAGCCTCCTGCCAGGGCATCCACCGGTATCCGACATGCTCGCGCGCAGACAGGCTCACCGCCGTGCCCGCCGGCACTTGCAGGCCGAACCAGTGCTCGGTGTTGCGCGTGACGCCAGGCGCGTAGCGATAGCGCCAGTGGGGATAGATGCTGTATTCGATCGTGTGATGCCAGTCGCAAAGATTCTCGGCCGGCACCGCAGCGCTGCCGACCACGATGCCGGTTTCCTCCCTCACCTCGCGTGCCGCGGTCTCAAGCAACGGTTCGTCGTGCGCATCCTTGCTGCCGGTGACGGACTGCCAGAAACCGGTTGGCTCGACTCGCTCCAGGACCAGCACGTCAAGTTCCGGCGTGTAGATGACCACCAGCACGGATTCGGGGATTTTGAACGGTTTCATGCAGCGTCAACTGTCGGAATAGAGACTCCATTGTAAAAGCCCCCGGCGCAATGCTCAAAAACAAACGCCCCAGCCTGGGCTGGGGCGCGTTGAGCTGGGGAAGGTCGCCTCAAACCTTGGGCGATTCGGCTTGCCGCAGACGGATATGCAGTTCGCGCAACTGCCGCTCGTCGACCGGCGACGGCGCCTGCGTGAGCAAACATTGAGCACGCTGGGTCTTCGGGAACGCAATGACATCGCGAATCGAATCGGCGCCGGCCATCATGGTCACGATGCGATCGAGGCCGAAGGCGATACCACCATGCGGCGGCGCGCCATATTGCAGCGCATCGAGCAGGAAACCAAA
This sequence comes from Pandoraea thiooxydans, assembly GCF_001931675.1. Classification (NCBI taxonomy): domain Bacteria; kingdom Pseudomonadati; phylum Pseudomonadota; class Betaproteobacteria; order Burkholderiales; family Burkholderiaceae; genus Pandoraea; species Pandoraea thiooxydans. The sequence goes on from NZ_CP014839.1 coordinate 3,446,599, forward strand.
CTTCGCGCGGGCCTCGTCGTCGCTGATCTTGAGAGCCCGGAAGACCTGGCTTTGCACGGCCTCCTGGAAGATCCGCACCGACCCGCCGCCGATTTCCCAGCCGTTGAGCACCATGTCGTAGGCCTTGGCCAAACACTTGCCGGGGTCGGACTCCAGATAAGCGATATGCTCGTCCTTCGGGCTGGTGAACGGATGGTGGCTCGCCACCCAGCGGGCATCTTCTTCGTCGTATTCGAACATCGGAAAATCGACGACCCACAGCGGCTGCCAACCGGCTTCGAACAGGCCATTGCTGCGGCCAAATTCGGAGTGCCCGACCTTGAGACGCAACGCGCCGATCGCATCGTTGACGATCTTGGCCTTGTCGGCGCCGAAGAAAATAATGTCGCCGCCCTGCGCGCCGGTGCGCTCCAGAATTGCCGAGATCGCTGCGTCATGCAGATTCTTGACGATCGGGCTTTGCAGGCCGTCGCGCCCCTTGCTGACGTCGTTGACCTTGATCCACGCCAGCCCCTTGGCGCCATAAATCTTCACGAATTCGGTATAGCTGTCGATCTCGCTGCGCGACAACTCGGCGCCGTGCGGCACGCGCAGCGCGACCACGCGCCCGCCCTCGGTCGTCGCCGGGGTCGAAAACACCTTGAAGTCGACGTCAGCCATCACGTCGGTCAGCTCGGTGAATTCCAGCTTGACGCGCAAGTCGGGCTTGTCCGAGCCATAGCGGCGCATGGCTTCGCTATGCTGCATCACCGGGAACTGCGCCGCGAGTTCGACATCGATGGTGTTCTTGAATACGCGACGGATCATGTTTTCGAACAGATCGCGAATTTCCTGTTCGTCGAGGAACGCCGTCTCGCAATCGATCTGGGTGAATTCGGGCTGGCGGTCGGCACGCAGATCTTCGTCGCGGAAGCACTTGGTCACCTGGTAATAGCGATCGAACCCCGCCACCATCAACAGTTGCTTGAACAGCTGCGGCGACTGCGGCAGCGCGAAGAAATGGCCGGGGTTGACACGCGAAGGCACCAGATAGTCGCGCGCGCCTTCCGGCGTGCTCTTGGTGAGCATCGGCGTTTCGATGTCGATAAAGCCCTGCTCATCGAGGTATCGGCGCGCTTCCATGGCCACCTTGTAGCGCAGGCGCAGGTTGTACTGCATCTGCGGGCGCCGCAGATCGAGCACGCGATGCGTGAGGCGGGTGGTCTCCGACAGGTTCTCGTCGTCGAGCTGGAACGGCGGCGTCACCGATGCGTTGAGCACGTTGAGCTCATGGCAAAGCACCTCGATCTTGCCGCTGGTCAGATTGGCGTTCTCGGTGCCGGCCGGACGGGCTCGCACCAGACCGACGATCTGCAGGCAGAACTCGTTGCGCACGCTCTCGGCCGCCTTGAACATCTCCGGGCGATCCGGGTCGCAGACGATTTGCACCAGGCCTTCGCGGTCGCGCAAATCAATGAAAATGACCCCACCGTGATCGCGGCGGCGCTGCACCCAGCCGCACAGTTTGACGGTTTGACCGAGCTGCTGCTCGGTCACCAGACCACAGTAAGAAGTTCGCATCGACATGTTGGTATTCCGTTCTTAAAAATCAAAGCATCACTGCATGACCGACGACCGCTACATGGGCGGGCCGGGCCGGTGACGCGGGTTGTGCAGGGGGGCAACCACGCCCATCGACACAATATATTTGAGCGCGGCATCCACACTCATATCCAGCTCGATCACATCGGCTCGCGGCAGCATCAGGAAGAAACCCGACGTCGGATTCGGTGTGGTCGGCACATAAACGCTCACGTAATCGCCCTGCAGGTGATTGACGACATCGCCGCCGGGCACGCCGGTCAGGAACGCGATGGTCCAGGAGCCCGCGCGCGGGTACTGCACCAGCAAGGCTTTGCGAAATGCGTTCCCGTTACTCGAGAGCAGCGTATCGGAGACCTGTTTGACGCTGCCGTAGAGCGAGCCGACCACGGGAATGCGCCGCAGGATCGCCTCCCACCATTGCACCAGCTTCTGGCCGATGAAATTGTGGGCCAGCAGTCCGACGACGAAAATGAACGCCAATGTCAGGAACGCGCCAAGTCCGGGGATGTGCATCCCGACCAGCCGCTCCGGCTGCCAGCCCTGCGGCAACAGCAGCAGGGTCTGATCCATCGTGCCGATGATCAGACCGAGCACCCACAGCGTGATGGCCAATGGCACCAGCACCAGCAAGCCGGTCAGGAAGTAGGTTTTCAGCGCGGTTTTCTTGATGGACATGGCAAGACCCGTTTAAGCGGCGAAAACAGTGCGACGCGGCATCAATGGCATGCGCAGGAACCGCCGCATCCGCCACCCGCATCGCCGCCGGATTTGCCGGCGCTGTCGCTCGCGCCGGACGACGTCGAATCACTTTTGGTGGTGGAATCGGGCGCGGGCGATTTGCTGGCGCCGCCCTTGAAATCGGTTGCGTACCATCCCGAGCCCTTGAGCTGAAAACCAGCCGCGGTGAGCTGCTTCTTAAAGGTCGGGCGACCGCATTCGGGACACTCCGTCAACGGAGCGTCGCTCATTTTTTGCAGAACATCTTTGGCGAAACCGCAAGATTCACAACGATAGGCATAAATAGGCATGGCTCTTTCCAGTTGGAAAATCACGCAAAGCCTTGAATTATAACCGCTTGTTTGGCTTTTCGGGGATCGTCTCGCGAACCCGCGCGCCACGGTTCGCACAAGCGGCCCGGACGGCCCGCGCCCGTTAGCGGCGCTGCCAAACCATCCATCGCTCCCGCCCCGCGAAAACCGGCAACGAGTCGTCGACCGGCGCTTCCTGCACGAGTGAGAACGCCGGGGATAGCAACGCCAGCAATGTCGCGCGGTCCATCCCGAAAGGCGGCCCGCCGGGCGTATCGCCAAGAAAGAAGAACCCCGCCAGGCGGCCGCCGGTCGGCAGCAATTCGCCCACACGCCGCGCGTATGCTGCGCGCAGGTGCGGCGGCAGCGCGCACAGGAACGCCCGTTCATACACCCAATATACGGGCTTTGCCGGCTCGAAGGTAAAAAAATCGGCTTGCTGCACATGCGCGCCGTGGCGGCCCAGGCCGGCTCGCGCGGCCGCTACCGCCGACGCGGAGAAATCGATCGCACTCACCGGCCAGCCAAGCTCAGCCAGCCAGCCGACCTCGTGCGCCGCGCCGCATCCGGGAATCAGCGTCGACAGCGGGGCCGGCTCGGCACCGACGAAGTCGCGTACTGCCTGCGGCACGCCCCCGGCGTCCCAGGGTGTGAAAGCCTGCTCGAAACGCTCGTCCCAAAAAGCAGGATCGCCCGGATCACGATTGGTGAATTGTGGCTTGTCGCTCATGCCAGAGACATCCACAGGAAGGTGAGAATGACGCCGACGGCGACGCCGCCCAGCAGGTACAGCGCGCTGCCGATCAGCCGATTGGTGCGACGCTGCTCCTCCAGCAGCGCACGCAGCAGTGCGTCGTTCGGCGGCGCCGCGTGAGCCGACAGCGCCTGATGCACGAGGCGCGGCAATTGCGGCAGCGTCTTGCTCCATTGGGGAATCTCGGCCTTAAGTCGGTCCAGCCATCCCCGCAGGCCGAGCTGCTCGCTCATCCAGCGCTCGAGATACGGTTTGGCGGTTTTCCAGAGATCGAGGTCGGGATCGAGCTGCCGGCCGAGTCCTTCGATATTGAGCAGCGTCTTTTGCAGCAGCACCAGTTGCGGCTGAATCTCGACGTGAAATCGGCGCGATGTCTGGAACAGTCGCATCAATACCATCCCGAGCGAAATTTCCTTGAGCGGGCGATCGAAGTATGGTTCGCACACGGCCCGAATCGCCCCCTCCAGCTCTTCGACGCGCGTATCGGGCGGCACCCAGCCCGATTCAAGGTGCAACGCGGCGACGCGGTGATAATCGCGCCGGAAGAATGCCAGGAAGTTTTGCGACAGGTAATTTTTGTCGAACTCGGACAATGCCCCGACGATGCCGCAGTCGAGCGCGATGTAGCGGCCGAAAGTGGCCGGATCGATGCTCACGAGAATGTTGCCCGGATGCATGTCGGCATGGAAAAACCCGTCGCGCAGGAACTGCGTGAAGAATATCTGCACGCCCTCTTCAGCGAGTTTTTTCAGATCGACGCCGGCTTCACGCAGCACCTCGACCTGACTGATCGGCACGCCGTGCATGCGCTCCATCACCAGCACGTTGCTGGAGCTGTATTCCCAGTACATCTCGGGCACCAGCAGCAGGTCCGAGTCGGCGAAATTACGACGCAACTGGGCCGCGTTGGCCGCCTCTCGCATCAAATCGAGTTCGTCGTGCAGGTATTTGTCGAATTCCGCGACCACCTCGCGCGGCTTGAGGCGCTTGCCGTCGGCCCACAGCCGCTCGATCCAGCCGGCGACATCGCGCATCAGCGCCAGATCACTGTCGATCACCGACAGCATGCCCGGGCGCAAGACTTTGATCGCTACTGCCTTGCCGGCATGCGACCCCACTTTGAGGCGCGCAAAGTGCACCTGGGCGATCGATGCGCTGGCCACCGGAACTCGCTCGAATTCGTCGAAAGTGTCCTCCAGGGGCCCGCCGAGCGATTTTTCGATCAGTCGCACCGCCGTGTCGGAATCGAATGGCGGCACCTGATCCTGAAGTCGAGCCAGCTCGGCTGCGATATCGGCCGGCAGCAGGTCCCGGCGGGTGGAGAGCACTTGTCCGAATTTGACGAAAATCGGCCCCAGACTCTCGAGCGCCAGGCGCAGGCGCTCGCCGCGCGGGGCATCGAGCTTGCGGCCAAAAGTGCCCAGTTTGACCAGCAGGCGTATGCCGCGATGACGCACGCCTGACAAGGCGACCTCGTCCAGCCCATAGCGAAATATCGTCAACCCGATTTTGGCGATACGGAAAATGCGCATCGTTCTTATTGCTCCTCGTCGGGCCGGGACGAACGGGACGATGCCCGTGCAGGCGTCTCGCGGTTCAGTCGCTCGAGGCGCTTTTCAAGGCGAGCAAGATCGTCACGCATGCGCGTGACCTGCGCGGAAAACTCATCCAATTCGGGGCGCCGCACCAATTGAGGGTTCTCCTCGACCAGATAGTCGACCAGCGATTCCACGGCGGTCCTGCCGGTGCGTTTGGCATGGTCGGCCGCGGCGCGTGCCGTCTCGGTCAAGCGATGGGCAGCGGTGTCGCCAATCAGCCGGCTCAGATCCTCCGCCACTTCCCAGCGCAAATGCTGCGCCAAATAGGAAATGGTGTTGGCAAACTCCGCATCGCCCTCGATTTTCACATGCTTCATGACCGCGGCTTGGCCGCCCGCCGCAAAGTCACTCAGCGCGGAGAGCGGCACTTCGATGCGCACATTGCTCGCGGACTGTGCCGGCACCTCGTCCTGAGCCCGAACATAGCCGTCCTCCGTGACTTGCAGGTGCAAGGTGATTAGCGTGACGGTCAACTGGGCGGTGTGGCCGGCATGCTGGCTTAGCCGCTCGCGCGCCCACGATTCACGCGCGAGCAAGTGATTTATGGCAGCAGCAAATGGCCTGGCGGCAGGTTTGGCGGCAACGGTCATGGGAATACTGGCAGGAATAAGAAAGCCCGCGCTGGGCGCGGGCTCTCATTGTACGGCAGGTAAGCCGATTCGACGGCGGATTCGCTCACGCGAACATGCGAGGCACCGTCAGTTCAACTGCTGGATACCGGCCAAGAGCCAGCCACCGCCGCCCGCAATGGGCTTGGTGAGATTCCAGACCTCGTTGAACGGCTCCGCCGGCGCCCCCTCGCTCTCCCGCAGAAGGCCGGAAAAGCGCACGCTGGCCATATGCTCCGCACCGGCCTCGTCGATGCCAAGCAGCTCGGCGTCGAGCTTGACGACGTCGGTGCGATTGACACCAGGCGCACGCTCGTCGAGATCCATCTTGATTTCCGCGTACATCTCGGGCGTCGTGAACTCCCGGATGTCCGCCATGTTGCCAGCGTCCCAGGCCGCTTGCAGACGGACGAAATTGACCTTCGCGTGGCGCAGGAACACGTCAGTGTCGAAATCCGCAGGCACGCCCCACGGCTGGCCTGCAGCCAGGCCGCCGGCCCCGCCGGGCAGCGGACTCACCGCCGGCGATGCCGAAACCTCGCGCAGCGCCGGTTGTGTGTTTGCCCCGTTGGCGTAGCCACCGTTGGCGGCGTAGGCCGGCTCAACTGGTCTGCTGCCGCGCAGGCGGCGAATCAGCCAAATCACCGCGAAGGCAATCAAGGCGATCACGATCGCATTGGCCAGCATTTGCGCCGCGGCACCGGCCAGGCCGAAGTGGGACAGAAGCGCGGCAATGCCCAAGCCAGCGGCGATGCCGGCAAGGGGCCCGAGCCACCGGTTGCGGGGCTGGGTTTGAGCCCCGGCCGCGGCCGGCGTCGCAGCCGAACGGGGTTGCTGCGCCTGCGCCGGCGCTTGCGTCGACTGGGGCGCCAGCTGACGCTGCGTCACGGTCGACGACTGCTTGCCGATGCTGCGGCTGCCGCCCATGCGCCGCGCTTCGGCATCATTGGCCACCAGGCCCAGGGTCAACACACCGGCGACGAATCCCAGCAGAACTTTGCTTCGCACGAACTGCAGCATAGACTCCGATTTCTCCATAACTTGTCGATAGATGGCGTTTGGCGCGATGCCGTCAATATTTGGTACCGACGTGCAGCGCCACCACCCCTGCCGTCAGATTGAAGTATTCGACCCGCTCCAACCCCGCTTGTTCCATCATTTCCTTCAACGCCTCTTGATTAGGATGCATCCTAATAGACTCGGCCAGGTAGCGATAACTTTCGGCATCCTTGGCGATACGCTCGCCCAGCCAGGGCAAGACTTTGAAGGAATACGTGTCGTAGACCTTTTCGAGCGGTTGCCAGACCTTGGAAAACTCGAGCACCATGACTTTGCCGCCCGGTTTGATGACACGTCTCATCTCAGCCAGCGCGGCGTCCTTGTGCGTCATGTTGCGCAGGCCAAAGGCCACCGTGACGACATCGAAATAATTCGATGGAAACGGAATCTTTTCCGCGTCGCACAGCAACGTGGGCGTCACGACGCCATGATCGAGCAGGCGATCGCGCCCGACCCGCAGCATCGATTCGTTGATATCGGTCAGCCAGACTTCCCCGGTCGGGCCGGCCCGCTTGGCAAAAGCGCGCGCCAGATCACCGGTGCCGCCGGCGATATCGAGTACCTTGAAGCCGGGCCGCACCGCCGCACGGGCGATCGTGAACGCCTTCCATGCGCGATGCAGGCCCCCCGACATCAGGTCGTTCATTACGTCGTACTTGGCGGCCACCGAGTGAAACACGCCGGCCACTTTCTCGGCCTTCTGAGTTTCGTCGACAGTTTTGAATCCAAAATGCGTCTGTGCCATGCCCTTCTCCAAAATCCCCGCCGCGCAGCGTCAGTGCCGTCCGGCCGTCATCGGCGCATCGCGCTCGACGCCGGCGGCGGCCAGTTTATTCAGATATTCCTGCCACAGCGCGGCTTGCCGCACGCACAGGTCGAACAGGTAGTCCCAGGAATAGATGCCGGTGTCGTGACCATCCGAGAACACCGGCTTCACAGCGTAATTGCCCACCGGCTCGAGTGCGGTGATCTCGACATCCCGCTTGCCGGTTTGCAGCGTCTCCTGCCCTGGCCCGTGCCCGCGCACCTCGGCCGAGGGCGAATAAACGCGCAGCAACTCGAAGGGCAGTCGATATGAATGCCCATCTTCATAGGCCAGTTCCAGCACCCGCGACTGACGATGCAACGTCAGGGAAACCGGGATGGGGGTGTCTCGTTCAAGGCCGCTCATGCGCCGCTCCGCAAGTGTCAAACAAAAAAACCGGGCCGTCAGGGTATCACGCCTGAGCGCCGCCGAAGGTGTTTTGCAATTCTGCCACGACGGCCTCGCGCAGCGCCGGCAACCGGGCCCGCCGGGCACTCAGCGCCGTTGGCGCGATCTCCCGCTGTGGCGAGCTCCACACCGAGCCCGGGAAATGCGGGTCGTCGCCAAAACGCGGAATCACATGCCAATGCACGTGCGGCACCTGGTTGCCCAGACTCGCCAGATTTACCTTGTCCGGCGCCAGAGCCTTGCGCTGCGCGCGCTCGAGCGCGAATACCGCCTGCATCAGATGCTGCTGCTCGGCGGCCGTGAGATCGGACATCTCGGCGACGTGGGCGTGCCAGATCACGCGGCAAAATCCGGGATAACCGGCTTCGTCGGCCAGCACCACACGCAGTCTGGCGTCGCGCCACAGCAGCTCGCCGCCATCGGTTTGGCAAAAGGGACAATTCGTCATGGAGTAATTCAGTGTCAAGGATTGATGCGCCCCGCGCCAAGGGCAATTTCAGCATAGTCGATTTCGCGCAGAATCTCGCGCAGGGTCTCGTCATTGATACGATGAGTGACGCGCAAGCGGGCCAGTTCGGTACGCTCGGCCTGCAACGCGCTGCGCCGCAGCGCCCGTTCGACCTCCACCACCCTTCGCGCGTGCGCACGCGTTTCATCGGCACCGACGGCCGCCTCCATGCGTGCGCGGTAGCGCACCATGACGCGCGCGGCAATTTCGGCGCATAACGCCCGATCGGCCTCGTCGCCGCTCAGTGCAATCTTTTCCTGAGTCTCGTCGATGGCGCGAATCGCCGCCTCCGCGGCGCTCGCTCGCGCCTCGCGCGCCTCACGCTGGAGCGGGTCCTCGTCCCGCGCACGCATGCCGCGCAGCAGCCATGGCAAGCCGATACTGCCGGCCAGCAGCGACAGCAAAATCACGCCGGCAGCCAGAAAAATCAACAGATCCCGGCCCGGAAACGGCTTGCCGTCGAGCATGGCCAGCGGCACCGACAGCGCGGCGGCCAGCGTCACCGCGCCTCGCACGCCGGACAGCGAAATCAGGCTGATCATCCGCGTACTCACGCGCAGCGGCTTCTCGCCCCGAAAACGTCCGACGAAATTGATCGCGCGCCAGGCAACGAAGACCCAGCAAAAGCGCAAAATCACCAGCGCCAGCGAGATGGCGACAACGTAAAACAGCAATTGCCCGACACGCTCGACGGTTGCAAAGTGCCCGTTCGGCCGCACCGCGGCGCGTACGATATCAGGCAATTGCAGCCCAAGCAGCACGAAGATCATGCCGTTGAATACGAACTCCTGCATCGACCAGACCCCGGTGCCCATCACGCGGGTGGCGCTGCGACTTGTCAATACGTCGGTGTAATTAACCGTCATGCCGGCGGCCACTGCAGCCAGAATGCCGGAAAAATCGAAATGCTCGGCCAACAGATAAGCCGCGAATGGCAGCAGCAGGAGCAACAGAATCTCGGTGGCGGGTTCCTCGCTATTGATCGAGAAGAATCGGCGCCGCAAAAAGGAAAAGAGCCAGGTCAGCGCCCAGCCGGTGGCCAGGCCGCCAAGCGCTACCACGAAAAAGCTGAGTGTCGCCGCGCGCCACGAAAACACGCCGGTAAGGGCGGCGGCCAGCGCAAACTTGAACGCCACCAGGCCCGATGCGTCGTTCATCATCGCCTCGCCCTCGAGCAAGTGCATCAGGCGCGAGGGCATCGTCAGCCGGCCGGTCAGCGCCGACACCGCGACAGCGTCGGTCGGCGAGAGCACGGCCGCCAGGGCAAACGCCACCGCCAACGGAATCACCGGAATCAGCCAATGGATGAACCAGCCGACGCCCGCCACGGTAAACAGCACCAAGCCGAGCGCCATGGTCAGAATCGGCACCCGCAGGCGCCAGAACTCACGCTTGGGGATACGCCAGCCATCGACAAACAGCAGCGGCGGGATGAATAGCAGGAAAAAGATGGCAGGATCGAGCGACACATGCAGGCCCCAGCCCGGCCACGCGAGCGCCGCGCCGACGGCGATCTGCACCAAAGGCACCGGCACCTTCACGAAACTGACCAGCACGCCCGTCAGGCCGACGGCCACGAGCAGGATCAGCGACGTCAACACCGCATCCATCGGGGTGCCTACGTCGCCCAGGGCCGCTGTGCGCGACGACTACACCAGCACGCGCTCGATGCCGCCATTGTTTGCCTGACTCACGTAGTTTTCCAGCCAGCTGGCGCCGAGCACGTGCTTGGCCATTTCGACGACGATGTAGTCGGCATCGACATTGACGTCCTCGCTGTAACGCGACAGCCCTTGCAGGCACGACGGGCAGCTCGTCAGGATCTTGACGTCGCTGGCGTTGCCCTCGCGCAGCTTGGCCGCGCCCCGGCGCATCTCTTCTTCCTTGCGAAACCGCACCTGCGTCGAGATATCCGGCCGCGTGACCGCCAGCGTACCCGATTCGCCGCAGCAACGATCATTCTTCGCAATCCGGTAACCATTTTGCTCGGCGCCCATCAACTGATTGACCAGTTTGATCGAGTCCATCGTCTTGATCGGCGTGTGGCAGGGATCGTGGTACATGTAGCGCACCCCTTCCACGCCTTGCAGGCGCACGTCCTTCTCGAGCAGGTATTCGTGGATATCCAGAATCCGGCAGCCGGGGAAGATCTTCTCGAATTCGTAGCCGGCCAGCTGATCGTAGCAAGTGCCGCAGGAAACGATCACCGTCTTGATATCGAGATAATTCAGCGTATTGGCCATCCGGTGAAACAGTACTCGGTTGTCGGTAACGATCTTCTCGGCCTTGTCGAACTGACCCGAGCCACGCTGCGGATAACCGCAGCACAGATAGCCCGGCGGCAGCACGGTCTGCACGCCGGTGTGCCACAACATCGCCTGTGTCGCCAGGCCGACCTGCGAGAACAGCCGCTCCGAGCCACAGCCCGGGAAATAGAACACCGCCTCCGAGTCGGCCGTGGTGGTCTTCGGATTGCGAATGATCGGCACGATCTTGTCGTCTTCGATATCGAGCAGAGCGCGCGCGGTCTTTTTCGGCAAATTGCCCGGCATCTTCTTGTTGACGAAGTGAATCACCTGCTCCCGCACCGGCGGCTTGCCGACCGTGGCCGGCGGATGCTGGGTCTGTTTGCGGGCGAATTTCTTCAGAAAATCATTGCCGAAACGCTGCGCCTTGTAACCCCATTCGATCATGACCTTGCGGGTCAGGTTGATCGTCTCGGGATTGGTCGCATTCAGAAAGAACATGCTCGCGGCCGAGCCGGGATTGAATTTCTTCTTGCCCATCTTGCGCAACAGGTTGCGCATGTTCATCGAGACGTCGCCGAAGTCGATCTTCACCGGGCAGGGCGTCACGCACTTGTGGCACACCGTGCAATGGTCGGCCACGTCGTTGAATTCCTCCCAATGCTTGATCGACACGCCGCGCCGCGTCTGCTCCTCGTAGAGGAACGCCTCGATCAGCAGCGAGGTGGCCAGAATCTTGTTGCGCGGGCTGTACAGCAGATTGGCGCGCGGCACGTGAGTCGCACACACCGGCTTGCATTTGCCGCAGCGCAGGCAATCCTTGACGCTATCGGCGATCGCGCCGATATCCGACTGCTGCATGATGATCGATTCGTAGCCCATCAAGCCGAAGCTCGGGGTATAAGCGTTGCGCAGATCGGCCGGCAACTCCGGCAAGTGCAGCAGCTTGCCCTTGTTGAAGCGCCCCTGCGGATCGATGCGTTCCTTGTAGACCCGGAACTCGGCGATCTCGTCGTCAGTGAGGAATTCGAGCTTGGTAATACCAATGCCGTGTTCGCCGGAAATCACGCCATCGAGCGAGCGCGCCAACTTCATGATGCGCGCCACGGCCCGGTGCGCGTCCTGCAGCATCTCGTAATTGTCGGAATTGACGGGGATGTTGGTATGCACGTTGCCGTCGCCGGCATGCATGTGCAGCGCCACGAAAACCCGCCCGTGCAGCACCTTTTTGTGAATCGCCTGGCATTCGGCCAGAATCGGCTCGAACTCGCCGCCATTGAAAATCTTGCGCAACTCGCCGCGCACTTCGCTCTTCCACGAAATGCGCACCGTGCGGTCTTGCAGGATATCGAACACCGTCGCCGCGGGCTGCCGCTTCAGGCGCTCGCCAAGCATCATGTTCAAATCGCGAATGCCGTGCCGATTGAGCAGTGGAATCGCCTCGGCCAGCGGCGCATCGAAATGATCGCGCAGGTACAGCCAGCGCTCGCGCACCTCGCGCAACAGGGTCAGCGCCTGTTGCACGCGGTCCTCCAGCAACTCGGCCGACGGAATCTCATTGGCGTCGTCGCTCTTGCCCAGCGGCAGATTGCCAGCCCCGAAGAATGTCTCGAGCGCATCGATCAGCTGCAGCTTGTTCTTGAGCGACAGCTCGATATTGATGCGCTCGATACCGTCGGTATATTCGCCCATCCGGTCGAGCGGAATCACCACGTCCTCGTTGATCTTGAAGGCGTTGGTATGCTTGGCGATGGCCGCCGTGCGCGAGCGGTCCAGCCAGAATTTCTTGCGCGCCTCGGCCGACACCGCGACAAAGCCCTCGCCGCTCTTGCCGTTGGCCATGCGCACCACCTCGGAGGTGGCCTGCGCCACGGCAGCATCGTCATCGCCGACGATGTCACCGATCAGCACCATCTTCGGAAAAGCGTTGCGCTTGGATTTGGTCGCATATCCGACCGCGCGCAGATAGCGTTCGTCGAGGTGCTCAAGCCCCGCCAGAATCGCGCCGCCCTGCTGCGTCTGGGCGAACATATAGTTCTTGATGTCGACGATGCTCGGGATCGCTTCGCGCGCCTGGCCGAAAAACTCGAGACAGACCGTGCGCGTATGCGCCGGCATCTTGTGCAAAATCCAGCGCGCGCTGGTAATCAGGCCGTCGCAGCCTTCCTTCTGGACACCCGGCAGGCCGGCCAGGAATTTATCGGTGACATCCTTGCCGAGCCCTTCCTTGCGAAAGCGCTGCCCCGCGATCTCGAGCATTTCGCTGCGCAGCAGCTTGATGCCGGGGGCATGATTGCCGTCGAACCACTTGAGCTCGAACCTGGCCACCGGCACGTCGTGAATTTTTCCGCAATTGTGATCCAGCCGCGTGACTTCAAGCCAATTGCCGTCCGGATCGACCATGCGCCACCAGGCCAGGTTGTCCAGCGCCGTGCCCCACAGCACGGCCTTCTTGCCGCCCGCGTTCATGGCGACGTTGCCGCCAACGCACGAAGCGTCGATCGAGGTCGGATCGACCGCGAACACATAACCAGCCTGCTCGGCCGCGTCTGCCACCCGCCGGGTGACCACGCCGGCACCCGAGAAAATCGTCGGCACAGGGTTCTCGACGCCGGGCAACGACGTCAGCTCGACCGCCCCCAGCATTTCCAGCTTCTCGGTATTGACCACCGCCGACAGCGGCGTGAGCGGAATCGCGCCGCCGGTGTAGCCGGTGCCGCCGCCGCGCGGAATCACGGTCAGGCCGAGCTCGAAGCACCCCTTGAGCAGCGCGGCGATTTCTTCCTCGCTGTCGGGCGTGAGCACCACGAACGGGTATTCCACCCGCCAGTCGGTCGCGTCCGTCACGTGCGAGACGCGCGACAGACCGTCGAACTTGATGTTGTCACGTGCGGTCACCCGTCCCAGCACGCGCTGCGCGCGGCGGCGCAAGTCGCTCATCTGGGCAAACTCGGCGGCAAACGCGTCCACCGCGCGGCGTGCGGCCGCCGTCAGCTGCTCGACCCGGCTGGCGCGCTCCTGGCCGTGGGCATCGCCGTGCTCGGCCACATCGGCGCGGCGCCGTTTCTCGATTTCGCTCAGACGGTGGTTCAACGCATCGATCAACAAGCGTCGCCGTTTCGGGTTATCGAGCAAATCGTCCTGCAGATACGGATTGCGGCGCACCACCCAAATATCGCCCAGCACCTCGTACAGCATGCGGGCCGATCGCCCGGTGCGGCGCTCCGCGCGCAGCTCGTCCAGGATATGCCAGGCTTGCTCGCCCAGCAGGCGAATCACGATTTCCCGATCGGAGAACGACGTGTAGTTGTAGGGAATCTCGCGCAGGCGCGGCGGCATGGCGGCCACCGCCTGTTTGGCATCGTGCGGATCGAAGGCAGGCAGGGGAGCATTCATCTTGTCGGTCTCGTGGTTGCGGCGGGATTAACGCCGTCGGCGAGCGTCTCACGGGACGCGCCGGAAATCAGGTCAGGTTGCGTTCGAGCGAGCAGCCGTGGCGGCGTTTGCGCGCGCCTTGGCCGTCATCCTGGATAGTCAAGATCGCCAGTTGCCGCAAGCGCCGTGCAGACTCGCACGGGCAGCCCGGTTGCGGCGACAGGGACGTGCCGGCCGGCACGTAAAGGTACGGAGGTCGAAGCGCATGCCCAACTCTTTCTTCCGGCAGATAAGGAAATTTTTATCGGATGTTCGGATTGTACTGCATCGCACTGCAACATGCGGCGCGCCGATCGGGTGCCTGCAAGATCGCCGAAGCTGAGGTATCGTAAGCCGCTCATCCCCCTCCAACAAGAGGCGCTCCATGATCTCGTTCCAACTCAACGGCCGGGCCGTTCAGGTCGATGTCGATCCCGCCACCCCGCTACTCTGGACCCTGCGCGATAACCTGTCGATGACCGGCACCAAATTCGGCTGCGGCATGGCGCTGTGCGGCGCCTGCACGGTCCATCTCGAGGGCCAGCCGATTCGCTCATGCGTGACGCCCGTGTCGGCAGTCGCCGGCAAGCACATCACCACCATCGAGCACGTCGGGGAAGACCCCGTCGGCCATGCCGTGCAAACCGCCTGGGTCAAGCACGACGTGCCGCAATGCGGGTATTGCCAGAGCGGCCAGATCATGAGCGCCACCGCACTGCTCAAGAGCAATCGCCAGCCAAGCGACGCCGACATCGACAACGCCATGGCTGGCAATATTTGCCGATGCGGCACCTACGCCCGCATTCGCGCCGCCATCAAAGACGCCGCCGCGTCACTGGCCTGACCCCAAGGAGACGCTCATGCAGCCATTTCGCTTTCAACTGCCGGCCGATCCCGACGCCGATGCAGGCAACGCAGCCAGTGCGTCGCGTCGCGCGTTCCTCAAGACTTCCGCCGTCGCCGCCGGCGGCTTTCTGCTCGAATTGAGCGTGCTGCCCGGCAGCCAGGGCGCGGCGACCGCTGCCGAGACCGCAAACCAGCCTCGCAAGGGTCTGGCACCGGCCGCTTTCGTCCATATCGCGCCGGACGAAACCGTCACCATCCAGGTCAACCGCCTCGACTTCGGGCAAGGCGTGCAAACCGCGCTGCCGATGCTGATCGCCGAAGAACTCGACTGCGACTGGCAGCACGTGCGCAGCGAGCTGGCGCCTGCGGCCGAGGTCTACAAGGATCCCGTCTACGGCATGCAAATGACCGGCGGCTCCGGCTCGGTGGCCCACTCATGGCTGCAATACCGCCAGATCGGCGCGACCGCGCGCGCCATGCTGGTATCGGCCGCCGCCGCCCGCTGGAAGGTAAAACCGGCGCAATGCCGCACCGAATCCGGCACGGTGATCGGCCCGCGTGGTCAGCGTGCCAGCTACGGTTCGCTGGCTGCCAGCGCGCAACGCCAGCCGTTGCCTGCCGACGTCGTACTCAAAGATCCCCGCGAATTCCGCCTGCTGGGCAAGCCCACGCCCCGGCTCGATGCGCGCGCCAAGTCGACTGGCGTGCCGATGTACGGCATGGATTTCAAGCTGCCGGGCTTGAAAGTGGCCGTACTGGCACGCCCGCCCGTCTTTGGCGGCAAGGTTGCGCATTTCGATGCAAGCGCCGCGAAAGCGATCAAAGGGGTGCATGAAATCTTCGAGATTCCCTACGATCGGGGCGGCACGGCAATCGCCGTAGTGGCCGACGGCTACTGGCCGGCCAAAACCGCGCGCGACGCGCTCAAGATCGAATGGAGCCACGCCGGGCTCACACCGGCCGACACCGAGGCGATGCTGGCCGAATACCGGACCTTGGCCAAAAATCCAGGCACCGTCGCGCGCCCCGGCGACCTCTCGAAACTGGCCTCGGCGCCCAGGAAAATCGTCGCCGAATTCACCTTCCCCTATCTGGCGCACGCGCCGATGGAGCCGCTGAACTGCACCGTGCGATTGAGCGAGCATGGCTGCGAGGTCTGGGCCGGCACGCAATTCCAGACCGTCGACCAGCAGGCGGCCGCGCGCGTGCTGGGCCTCAAGCCCGAGCAGGTCAAGCTGCATACCCTGATGGCCGGCGGCGGCTTCGGGCGGCGCGCGGTGCCCACCTCCGACTACACCGTGGAGGCGGTGCAGGTCGCCAAGGGCTGGCGCGCGCGTGGCCGTCACGAGCCGGTCAAGTTGATCTGGAGCCGCGAGGACGGCATCCAGGGCGGCTATTACCGCCCGGTGTACCTGCATCGCGCCGAAATCGGGCTGGACGCGCATGGCCAGGTACTCGGGTGGGACCACCGCATCGTCGGGCAATCGATCCTGAGCGGCACGCCATTCGAGAAATTCGCGGTGAAGAACGGCGTCGACAGCACTTCGGTCGAAGGATTCGCCAACACGCCTTATGCACTGCCGCTGCAGGTATCGGTGCACAACACCGAAGTCAATGTCCCGGTTCTGTGGTGGCGCTCGGTGGGCAACACCCACACCGCCTACGTGATGGAAACACTGATCGACGAACTGGCCCAGACCGCAAAGCAGGATCCGGTTGCCTATCGGCGCGCGTTGCTGGGCGACAGGCATCCGCGCCACCTGGCCGCGCTGGAACTCGCCGTGGCCAAATCCGGCTACGGCACGAAAACCCTGCCCAAGGGCCATGCCTGGGGCGTCGCGGTGCACGAGTCGTTCGGCTCGGTGGTTGCTTACGTGGTCGAGGCGACGCTGGTCGATGGCAAACCCAAGCTGCTGCACGCCACCGCCGGCGTTTGCTGCAACTTTGCCGTCAATCCGCTCACCGTCGAGGCGCAGGTTCAAGGCGCCGCGCTCATGGGGCTGGGCACCACGTTGCCCGGAGCCGCCATCACGCTCAAGGACGGCGTCGTCGGACAGTCCAACTTCGACCGGTACATCGTCGCGCGCATGCCGGACATGCCTCGCATCGACGTGCATCTGGTGCCGTCGGCCGCAGCGCCCACCGGCATGGGCGAGCCCGGCCTGCCGGCGCTGGCGCCGGCCTATGCCAACGCGATCGCCGCGCTCACCGGCAAGCGCCTGCGCGCCCTGCCGTTCGACCTGGAGAACGCATGATCGGGTACTAACCGGCCAGCGCCCGCAACGGAGCGAGGATGCCCGACCAGAAACTGTCGGGCACCCACAGCAACAGGCCCGTCACGGCGAGATAGCGCAGCAGCTTGCCGATTGCCATGTAGATCAGGCAGGCGCCCCACGGCAGGCGCAGCCAGCCGGCCAGCGTGCAGAGCGGATCGCCGATGACCGGCAGCCACGACAGCAGCAGCGTGGCCGGCCCGTAACGGCGCATCCAGGCGAAGTATTTCGCTCCCAGCGTCGGCTGGCCGTTGCGGCGCGCGCGGGGCACTGCACCGGCAGCGCCATGCAGTCGGCGCCGCTCGCGCAGCCGTATCACCGCGAGCTTGGCGCCATACCCCATCCACCAGTCGATCATGCCGCCGATCGTGTTGCCCAGCGTGGCGACCACGATGGTGGGCCACAGCATCTCCGGGTTGAGCTTGACGTAGCCGAACACGGCCGGCTCCGAGCCCATCGGCAGCAGGGTGGCCGACACCAGGCTGATCAGGAAGACGGCCGGCAGGCCCACCTTCGGCAGTGCCAGCACCCCGAACAACCAATTGATGAAATGTTCCATGTCGTGAAGAAATTCCGGCGCCCGGCCCCGTGCCGGCACCACGCGCGCAAGTCGAGCCCGAAGCGATAAGTCCCGCGCCGCGGCGCAAGGTTCCGCCCCGGGCGCTGTGCGTAGCGGCGCCCGGGGCGCGCAGCGCATAATACCGCGTATGTCACGACACTCCCTCCTGCCCGTTGCCATTCTGCTGGCCGGCGGCATCGGCAGCCGCTTCGACGCCAGCGGCCAGCGCAACAAGTTGCTGCAACCGCTGCCAGGCGACGCATCCGGACGCAGCGTCGCGTCGGCCAGTGCGCACGCATTGCTCGCCGTGCTGCCACGCGTGATTGCCGTGGTTCGGCCCGATCGCGCCGAACTCATGGCGCAGTTGCGCGCCGCCGGCTGCGAGATCGTATCGAGCGAGGCAACCTTGCGCGGCATGGGTGCCAGCCTGGCGGCAGGCGTTCGGGCCTCGCTCGCCAACGCACCGCCCACCGCCCTGGGCGCACCGCGAGGATGGCTGGTGGCACTGGCCGACATGCCGTTCATCCGACCTGCCAGTATTCGCGCCGTGGTCGATGCGCTGGACGATCCGCAGGCTGTGGTCGCGCCGCGCTACCAGGGCCAGCGAGGCCATCCGGTCGCCTTCGGGCAGGCCCACGGCGCCGCGCTGGCCGAACTCGATGGCGATCTCGGCGCGCGCGCGCTGCTGCGCGACAGCGCCCGCGTGAGCTGGGTCGATCTGGACGATCCCGGCATTGTGCGCGACATCGACACACCGGCCGACCTGGATTTGCAGCAATAAAAAAGCCGGATCCCCCGGCGGGAGGTCCGGCAATGTCCGGCAAGCCGGCGCCGCATCAATAGACGCCGGGCGGCGGCGGCGGGGGTGTCCCCGGTGGAGGCGGAGGCGGCTCATCGGCCGGCGGGGGCGGCGGGTTATAGCGCTGCATCACGCCGCCGCGCACCGGCACCTGATTACCCCGGGCGTACATGCACTGGACGTAGGCGTAATCGTAGCGGCGCTGCGAGCCATAGCCGGAGGCAGCCGCACTATCGGCGCCGATCGCGCTGCCGGCCAGCAGGCCGGCCCCGGCGCCGACCGCCGCGCCGCGTCCGCCGCCGAATGCCGCGCCCGCGAGCGCGCCGACCGCGGTACCCAGCGCGGCGCTGCCAACCGCGCTATCGGTGACGGCCTGCTGCGCTGCCGGTCCGCCGATCTGCTGGTATGCATACTGGCGACAGATGGCATCATCGGTCCTGAATTGATCGAACGTCTTGCCGTTGCCGGGCAGGGCCAGCACGGTCGGCCCCACCGGCATCACCGTGCAGCCGCTGAGCACGGCCGCCGCCACTGCTGTCAAGCAAACCCATCGTTTCATGACATTTCCTCCGCGTTACCGGCGCCCTAGCGCGGGCGGGCCGGCACGGTTTGCCAACCTTCCGGACACGTCTTTACATACGGATAATAGGCACGGGACGAGCGGCAGTAGTACCAGTTGCCGCCTTGATCCTGCGTATCGGTCGGGTCCTGCTGAATATAGACCGGTGGGCTGGGAGGCGCCACCATCACTGGCGGCGCATAGTAGTACGGCGCGGGCGCATACGGATAATAGGGATACGGATAAGGGTAGCTGTAGATCGGCGGTCCGATAAACACGCCGACGTGCGTGCGCGCCATGGCAGCGCCCCCGGCACTGCAGAGCACGGCTGCCAGGGTCATGGCCACGCCTAGATGCCTGGATATTTTCATGCAACTCTCCCAACGGATCGCATCGAAGACCTGCCGATTCATTCAATCGGCTTTACCTATGACGGCCGCGATGCTTTATTGATTCCCGCTTCTGCGCGAATACAGGGAAAGCCTAGGTTTTATGCTGCCCGGCAGTCTTGATCGACGTCATGCCCGACACAGTTTGCGCACACGCGAACACCGTACGGGCCCATGCCCGGCAAAGACCGCGTCGGTATTTTCGACGCGCCCGGCGCGATCGAACCCAGGCACTCGCCAGCCCGGCTATGGCTCCGTTCACCGGAACGCGTCCGCTCTCGCGCACCCCCCGGTTGCCGGCGATGCTCTATCATTGAGGCTTTTTCCTGCTTTCGGCGCCGCCCGCCCGACACCATGTCCGCCTCTGCCCTCGATTATTTGAAAAAGGTTCTCACCGCCAAAGTCTACGACGTCGCCCGCGAGAGCGAACTCGAACTGGCGCGCACGCTGTCGATGCGACTGCACAACCGCATCCACCTCAAACGCGAGGACAACCAGACGGTGTTTTCCTTCAAGCTGCGCGGCGCCTACAACAAAATGGCCAACCTGCCCGAAGCCGAGCTCGCGCGCGGCGTGATTACCGCCTCGGCCGGCAATCACGCGCAAGGGGTCGCGCTGTCGGCCGCCAAGCTCGGCTGCAAGGCGGTGATCGTGATGCCGGTCACCACCCCGCAGGTCAAGATCGATGCGGTGAAAACCCACGGCGGGCGGGCCGTCGAGGTTGTGCTGGCGGGCGACTCCTACAGCGATGCCTATCAAAAAGCAGCCGAGCTCCAAGAGGAGCGCGGCCTGACCTTTGTGCACCCGTTCGACGACCCGGATGTGATCGCCGGCCAAGGCACCATCGCAATGGAGATTCTGCGCCAGCATCCCGGACCGCTGCACGCGATTTTCGTACCGATCGGCGGCGGCGGCCTGATCGCCGGCGTAGCGGCGTACGTCAAGGCGTTGCGCCCGGAAGTGCGCGTCATCGGCGTGCAGACCCAGGACTCCGACGCGATGGCGCGCTCGATGCACAAAGGCCAGCGCGTGCAGTTGCACGATGTCGGGCTGTTCGCCGACGGCACCGCCGTCAAGTACGTCGGCGCTGAAACGTACCGGCTGTGCAAGCAGCACGTCGACGAGGTGATCCTGGTCGATACCGACGCGCTGTGCGCGGCCATCAAGGACGTCTTTCAGGACACCCGCAGCGTACTGGAGCCGTCCGGCGCGCTGTCGGTGGCCGGCGCCAAGCGCTATGTCGAGCGCGAAAAGCTCAAGGGCGAGACGCTGGTGGCGATCACCTCCGGCGCCAACATGAATTTCGACCGGCTGCGCTTCGTCGCCGAGCGGGCCGAGGTCGGCGAGGCACGCGAAGCGGTTTTCGCCGTGACGATTCCCGAGGAACGCGGCAGCTTCAAGCGCTTTTGCGAACTGGTCGGCAACCGCAACGTCACAGAGTTCAACTATCGCATCGCCGATGCCACCCAGGCGCATATCTTCGTGGGCATCCAGACGCACAATCGCGACGAGGGCGCGAAGATCGCGGCCAACTTCCAGCGTCATGGCTTTGCCACGGCCGACCTGTCGAACGACGAGCTGTCCAAGCAGCACATCCGCTACATGGTCGGCGGCCATTCGCCGCTGGCGCGCGACGAACTGCTGTACCGCTTCGAATTTCCGGAGCGGCCCGGCGCGCTGATGAAGTTCCTCTCGTCGATGAATCCGAACTGGAACATCAGCCTGTTTCACTACCGGAACCAGGGCGCCGACTACAGTAATATCCTGGTAGGCATTCAAGTGCCGAAGGACGAAAAACGCGTGTTCCAGGAATTTCTCGACACGCTTGGCTATCCTTATTGGGACGAAAGCGAAAACCCGGTGTATCGGCTGTTTCTCGCCTGAAGCCCGCACCGCGGCCCGGCGCCAGGCGGCGCCCGGCCCAACCGCCCGGGAATCGCACTCATGTCATTCACGCTCAACGATAAGCTGGTGGTCGCCATCTCCTCGCGCGCGCTGTTCGACTTCGAAGAAGAGAACCGCGTCTACGAGCAGGGCGACCCTGCCGCCTACGAAAAGCTGCAGCGTGAGCGTCTGGACGTGCCGGCGCAGCCCGGCGTCGCGTTCGGGCTGATCCGCAAGCTGCTCGCGCTCAATACCGAGCGCGAGCGTCGCGTCGAAGTCGTGATCCTCTCGCGCAGCGATCCGATCAGCGGCCTGCGCGCGTTCCGCTCCTGCCGCGAGCAGCAACTGGCGATCGAGCGTGGCGTGTTCACGCGCGGCAGTCCCCCATTTCGCTACCTGAAGCCGCTGGCCGCGCACCTGTTTCTCTCCGCCAACCGCGACGACGTGCAGGAGGCGCTGGCCGCCGGCTTTCCCGCCGCGCATGTCTACCCGCGCTCGACCGCGCAGGCGGAACTGCGGCCCGATGAGATCCGCATCGCTTTCGACGGCGACGCCGTGCTGTTCTCCGACGAGGCCGAGCAGGTCTACCAGGCCAGCGGCCTGCCGGAATTCATGCGCCACGAAGTGCAAAAGCGAGACATTCCGCTCGCACACGGCCCGCTCAAGCCGCTGCTCGAAGCGCTGCATCGGCTGCAGAAACTGGCCGACGACGCCGCGACCATGCGCATTCGCACGGCGCTCGTCACGGCACGCGCGGCCCCCGCCCACGAACGCGCGATCCGCACACTGATGGCCTGGGAGATCGAAGTCGACGAGGCGATGTTCCTCGGCGGACTCGACAAGGGCACTTTCCTGCGCGAATTCCAACCCGACTTTTTCTTCGACGACCAACTGC
The DNA here is from genome assembly GCF_001931675.1 of Pandoraea thiooxydans. Classification (NCBI taxonomy): domain Bacteria; kingdom Pseudomonadati; phylum Pseudomonadota; class Betaproteobacteria; order Burkholderiales; family Burkholderiaceae; genus Pandoraea; species Pandoraea thiooxydans. The sequence continues at coordinate 3,468,815 of NZ_CP014839.1, forward strand.
GTCATTGCGAATCGGCACGCGAGGTCACAGCGACCGGCCACGTGCCCATTGGAATCACCAATCATGCAAGCTGAACACTCGCCGCTGGGCAAACCCGTCAATTACACCGAGCAATACGACCCCGCTCTGCTCTTCCCGATCGAGCGCCAGCCGGCGCGCGAGGCGATCGGCGTGCCCGCGCCGCTGCCCTTCTTCGGCGCCGACCTGTGGAATGCCTACGAGTTATCGTGGCTCAACCCGAAAGGCAAGCCGCAGATCGCGCTGCTCACCGCCATCGTGCCGGCCGATTCACCCAACATCGTCGAATCGAAGTCCTTCAAGCTCTACCTGGGCTCGTTCGCACAAACGCGCCTGGCCAATGCCGAGGCGGCGCGCCAGCTGATCCAGCAAGACTTGAGCGAGGCGTGCGGTGCGGCCGTACAGGTGCGGCTTACCGAAGCCACGCATTTCGATCAACTGCGTCTGGCCGAGCTCGAAGGGCTGTCGCTCGACCGTCTCGACATCGAGACCGACATCTACACGCCGGACCCGACGCTGCTGCACGCCAATCACGACGAAGCGCCCGTGGAAGAGACGCTGGTGTCGAACCTGCTCAAGTCGAACTGCCCGGTGACCGGCCAGCCGGATTGGGGCAGCGTGCAGATCCGCTACGTCGGCGCGCCGATCGATCATGCCGGCTTGCTCAAGTACCTGATCTCGTTTCGCAATCACACCGGCTTTCACGAGCAGTGCGTCGAGCGCATTTTCATGGATATCCTGCGCACCTGTGCGCCCGGCAAACTGGCGGTCTACGCGCGCTATACGCGCCGCGGCGGCCTCGACATCAATCCGTTTCGCACCAACTTCAATCTGCCGCTGCCCGACAATCGGCGCAATGCGCGGCAGTAACGCGCCGCAGCGGCATCGGCATCAACACGATCCATCGAAATGAACGACATCCCCCATCAAAGCGGCATGATCGATATCGTCGACAAAGGCCTCGGGCCGCTCGAGGAGCCTTTGCGCCCGGACGACACTGCCGGGCTGCGATGGCAATTGCTACGCGAAGACCTCAGCCTGCCCGCCGCGGTGCTCTACGAGAGGCGCCTGGCCAACAACCTGGACTGGATGCAGCGGTTCGTCTCCGAATACGGTCTCAAACTGGCGCCGCACGGCAAGACCACCATGGCGCCCAAGCTGTTTGCCCGGCAACTCGCCGGCGGCGCCTGGGGCATCACGCTGGCCACCGCGCCACAGACCCGCGCGGCTTATCAGCACGGCGTGAGGCGCGTGTTGATGGCCAACCAGCTGGTCGGCAAGCAGAACATGACGCTGATCGCCGAGCTACTTGAGGACCCTGCCTTCGAATTTTTCTGCCTGGTCGATTCCGCCGCCAGCGTCGATCATCTTGGCCGCTTTTTTCGGGCGCGCGGGCAGACCATCCACGTGCTGCTCGAACTCGGCGTGACCGGTGGCCGCACCGGCGTGCGCGACGACGCCGGCCTGCGCGCGGTACTGGACGCGCTCGTGCAATGGCACGGCACTGTCGCATTGGCCGGCGTCGAATTGTACGAAGGCGTACTCACGGAAGAAGACGAAATTCGTGCGCTGCTGCGTCGCGCCGTGGCCATCACTCAGGAGCTCGCCCAGGCGGGTCGCTTCGAGCGCCAGCCGGCCATTCTCTCCGGAGCAGGCTCGGCCTGGTACGACGTGGTCGCAGAAGAATTCTCCAAAGCAAATATCGGCGCGCCGCTCGATATCGTGCTGCGCCCGGGTTGCTATCTCACGCACGACGCAGGCATTTACCAGGCGGCACAAACGCAAATCCAGAGCCGCAACCCGATAGCCCACAAGATGCGCGCCGGCCTGTTGCCGGCGCTGCAGGTCTGGGCCTACGTGCAATCGGTTCCGGAACCGGGCCAGGCCATCGTCGCCCTGGGCAAGCGCGATACCGCGTCCGATGCCGGCATGCCTCGCCCGGCCAGCCACTTCCGCCCCGGCATCCAGTCAAAGCCGTCGCCCGCGCCCGCGCACTGGGAAGTCATCCGCATGATGGATCAACACGCGTTCTTGCGCATCGCCCCAAACGACGACCTGCAGGTGGGCGACATGCTCGCCTTCGACATATCGCACCCCTGCCTGACCTTCGACAAATGGCGGCAAATTCCCGTGCTGGACGACGCCTACCAGGTCATCGACGTGGTCCAGACGTTCTTTTGACGGCGCGTGCGGACCGCGCACTCCCACGCCTCAAAGGGACTGCTTGAGCTGCTCGAGGATGGCCGGGTTCTCCAGGGTGGAAGTGTCCTGGGTAATCTCCTCGCCCTTGGCGATCACGCGCAGCAGGCGCCGCATGATCTTGCCCGAACGGGTCTTCGGCAGGTTCTCGCCGAAGCGGATGTCGCGCGGCTTGGCGATCGGCCCGATCTCCTTGGCCACCCAGTTGCGCAGATCGGTGGCGATCTGCTTGGCCTCCTCGCCAATCGGACGCGTGCGCTTGAGCACCACGAACGCGACCACCGCCTCGCCCGTCGTGTCGTCCGGGCGCCCCACCACGGCCGCCTCGGCCACCAGCGGATTGGCCACCAGCGCCGACTCGATCTCCATCGTGCCCAGCCGGTGCCCCGAGACGTTGAGCACGTCGTCGATACGACCCATGATCGTGAAGTAGCCGGTCTGCCGGTCACGAATCGCGCCGTCGCCGGCCAGATAGATCTTGCCCCCCAGCTCCGCCGGGAAGTAGCTGTTCTTGAAGCGCTCCGGGTCGCCCCAGATGGTGCGCAACAGCCCCGGCCACGGCCGCTTGATCACCAGCATCCCGCCCTGCCCGTTCGGTACGTCCTGCCCCGTCTCGTCGACGATCGCCGCGGCCACCCCCGGCAACGGCAGCGTGCACGAGCCCGGCACCTGCGGCGTGACCCCCGGCAGCGGCGCGATCACGTGCCCGCCGGTCTCCGTCTGCCACCACGTGTCGACGATCGGGCAGCGCTCGCCGCCGACGTTCTTGTAGTACCACATCCAGGCTTCCGGATTGATCGGCTCGCCCACCGACCCCAGAATGCGCAGCGACGACAGGTCGTACTGCGTCGGGTAGATGCTCTTGTCCGACTCCGCCGCCTTGATCAGCGAGCGGATCGCCGTGGGCGCCGTGTAGAAGATCGATACCTTGTGGCGCGCGATCATGTCCCAGAAGCGCCCCGCGTTCGGGTAGGTCGGCACCCCTTCGAATACGATTTGCGTGGCCCCCACCGCCAGCGGCCCGTAGGCGATATACGTATGCCCGGTCACCCAGCCGATGTCGGCGGTGCACCAGAACACGTCGCTGGGCTTGATGTCGAAGGTCCACTGCATGGTCAGCGTGGCCCACAGCAAATAGCCGCCCGAGCTGTGCTGCACGCCCTTGGGCTTGCCGGTCGAGCCCGACGTGTACAGAATGAACAGCGGGTGCTCGGCGCCCACCCATTCCGGCTCGCACTGTTCCGATTGGCCCGCGCTCAGCTCGTGCATCCACACGTCGCGCCCGGCCTGCATCGTGGCTGGCCCGCCCGTGCGCCGGTAGACCACCACCGTGTGCAGCGCGTCGCACCCGCCCAGCGTGAGCGCCTCGTCGACCACGTTCTTGAGCGGCAGCGCGCGGCCCCCGCGCATCTGTTCGTCGGCCGTGATCACCGCCACCGCCCCCGCGTCGATGATGCGCTCGTTGAGCGACTTGGCCGAAAAACCCGCAAACACCACCGAATGGGTCGCGCCGATGCGCGCGCAGGCCTGCATCGCCACCACGCCTTCGATCGACATCGGCATGTAGATCACCACCCGGTCGCCCTTCTTGATGCCGCGCGACTTGAGCGCATTGGCAAAGCGGCAGACCCGCTGGTGCAGCTCGCGATAGGTCACCGGCGTGCTGGTGCCGTCGTCCGCCTCGAAGATGATCGCTGTCTTCTCGGCATTGCCGTTCTGCAGATTGCGGTCCAGGCAGTTATAGGAGACGTTCAGCTGGCCGTCTTCGAACCACGTGTAGAAAGGCGCATTGGATTGGTCCAGCACCTTGGTGAACGGCCTGTGCCAGGCGACGTTCTCGCGCGCCAGACGCGCCCAGAACCCTTCATGATCGCGCTCGGCCTCGGCGCACAGCGCCTGGTACGCCGCCATGCCCGAGATGTTGGCCTGCTCGACCAGAGCCTGCGGCGGCGCAAACACGCGTTGCTCATGCATTACAGATTCGATGGATGCCATGATTGTCTTTAAAAAACGATAGCTTGCGAATTACCCCTCGACAACGAGCGATAAGGAAAATAAGCGGCGGCGGCTTTATGCCGCCGCCTCGACCGGATGCCTTGCCAGCCACGCGATCTCCTCGTCCGTATAGAGTCGCGAGCGCGTCAGAAAGCGCAGGCCGGTGCGTCCTTCAAGCGAAAACATGCCGCCGGCGCCAGGCACCACGTCGATGATCAGTTGCGTATGCGCCCAGTACTCGAACTGCGATTCGCTCATGTAAAAAGGCGCACCGCCGATGGCTCCCAGCTTGACGTCCGACGCGCCCACCATGAAATCGCCGCACGGATAGCACATCGGCGCGCTGCCGTCGCAACAGCCGCCGGATTGGTGAAACATGACATCGCCATGCTCACGGCGAAGCCTGGCGATCAATTCAAGTGCCGCAGGCGTGGCCACCACGCGCGCCACCATGGATTCATTCATTGCAATTTTCCGATCCCTGTCGAAGCATCCGGGCCCGCCGCGAACGCACTCGGTAATCGATTGCGTTCGCGGTTCGGTGGGCCGCTCGCGCGGCACGCGTCCGGTCAGAAGAACCCCAGCGCCTTCGGGCTGTAGCTCACCAGCAGATTCTTGGTTTGCTGATAGTGGTCGAGCATCATCTTGTGATTCTCGCGGCCGATGCCCGACTGCTTGTAGCCGCCGAATGCCGCGTGGGCGGGGTAGGCGTGATAGCAATTGGTCCACACTCGCCCGGCCTGAATCTCCCGGCCCATGCGATAGGCGCGCGTGCCATCGCGCGTCCACACGCCGGCTCCGAGGCCGTACAACGTGTCGTTGGCGATCTCGAGCGCTTCCTCTTCCGTTTTGAAAGTTGTCACCGACACCACCGGGCCGAAAATTTCTTCCTGGAAAATGCGCATCTTATTGTTCCCAAGGAACACCGTCGGCTTGATGTAGTAGCCGTCTTTCAATTCCCCCTCGAGCTGATTTCGCTCGCCGCCGATCAGGCATTGAGCGCCTTCCTGCTTGCCCAGATCGATATACGACAGAATTTTTTCGAGCTGCTCCTCGGACGCCTGTGCACCGATCATGGTGGTGCGATCGAGCGGATGCCCCTGCTTGATCGCGGCCACCCGTTTGAGCGCTCGCTCCATGAAACGGTCATAGATCGATTCTTGAATCAGCACGCGCGACGGACACGTGCATACCTCCCCCTGGTTCAGGGCGAACATCGCGAAACCTTCGAGCGCCTTGTCGAAATAATCGTCGTCGCGCTCGAGCACGTCGGCAAAGAAAATGTTCGGACTCTTGCCGCCCAGCTCCAACGTAACCGGAATGATGTTCTGGCTGGCGTATTGCATGATCAGCCGGCCCGTCGTGGTTTCGCCAGTGAATGCGATCTTGGCGATGCGCTTGCTGGTGGCCAGCGGTTTGCCGGCCTCCAGGCCAAAGCCGTTGACCACATTGAGCACGCCCGGCGGCAAAAGATCCTGAATCAACTCCACCATCACCAGAATCGAAGCCGGCGTTTGCTCGGCCGGCTTGAGCACCACGCAATTGCCTGCTGCCAATGCCGGCGCCAGCTTCCAGGTCGCCATCAGAATCGGGAAATTCCACGGAATGATTTGCCCGACCACGCCGAGCGGCTCGTGGAAATGATAGGCCACCGTGCTGTCGTCGATTTCGCAGACCGAACCCTCCTGGGCGCGAATGCAGCCGGCGAAGTAGCGGAAATGGTCGATCGCGAGCGGGATGTCGGCCGCCAGGGTCTCCCGCAGCGGCTTGCCATTGTCGATCGTCTCGGCCACGGCCAGCCGAGTCAAGTTCTGCTCCATCCGGTCGGCGATCCAGTTCAACAGAATGGCACGCTCGGCGGGGCTGGTACGCGACCAGGCGCGTTTGGCCAGATGCGCGGCGTCCAGTGCGAGATTGATATCGGCCTCTGTCGAACGCGGCACGCTGCAAAAAGCTTTGCCGGTCAGCGGCGAGACGTTTTCAAAGTACTCGCCGGTCGTAGGCTCGACCCAAGCGCCGCCGATAAAGTTGCCGTATTCCTTCTTGTAAGGGAATTCGATATCCAGGAATTTCATTTCCGAGTGGTTCATGGTGTCTCCTATGGGAAGGTTGCTTGCTTCGTATAGCGATGGGAATCAGGGGACGGCGCGCTCGGCAATATCCTGATCCGTCGTCTGTATCGCAAGTCAACTCACGCAAATTGCATGCCACGGCCGAATCGCCGGCCGATGGGAGGCCGCGTGCCGGTGTGCGGGCGTACCTCGCGGATATGACCAACACGCCAGCTGTCGCGAGATGGAACAGATGTGTCGTTTTGCAACAGGACACGATGGCGCCGGCATGAACAGGCCTGAATCGGTTGTCGACGAAACCGTGTTAACCCTGACGGATTCGGGACGACAAAAGTCTATGCTTGAAATTTAAGCAATGTTAGAGTCGAATCCCGACCCGCCGCCGCCGACCTTCCCGCCCCGAGGGAAGCGTCGCAATCCAGCTTCTGAAGAAACCGGCATGCTTCGAATGGACACACCGCCCTCCCAGGATGGAGCAAATCTTGCTAGAGATGACGCGTTGTCATCTCCGCGGGAGGAGCTCATGATCGACCAGTCGCACGAGCGCTCCGTCTCATTCGGTCTGTCAGAGACCATGAAGCCGGACTACGATTTGCTCGGCCAGCACGAATTGCGTCTGCAACTGGCGCGCAACCGCGTGCTGCACGCCCACGCCGCGCCGGTCATGGAATCGCTGCACGAACAGATCGCCAATACGCAGAGCATGGTCGTGCTCACCGATCCTCAGGGCCTCATTCTGATGTCGCTGGGCGACGACGATTTTCTGAGCCGCGCGGAAAAAGTGGCATTGAAGCCGGGCGCGCTGTGGAGCGAGGAGTTCCAGGGCACCAATGCGATCGGCACCGCAATCGCCGAAATGGCGCCGACCACCGTACACGGCGATCAGCACTTCCTGCGCGCCAATCACTTCCTGACCTGCTCGAGCGTACCGATCATCGGTCCAAGCGGAAAGTTGGCGGGCGTGCTCGACGTCACTGGAGATCATCGAAGCTATCATCGCCATACCATGGCGCTGGTGCGCATGTCGGCGCAAATGATAGAGAATCAGTTGTTCGCCAACGCTTTTCCGGAAGCATTTCTGGTTCGGTTTCACGGCCGCCATGAGTTTCTCGGCACACTGATGGAAGGCATCGCCGCCTTCTCGCGCGACGGCCGCTTCCTGTCCGCCAATCGCAGCGCGCAATTCCAGCTCGGCTTGAGTCTTGCCGCGCTAGGTGCCCACACGTTCTCGTCGTTATTCGGCATCACGCCATCGGCAGTATTCGATCATTACCGCACGGCGCAGCCCGGGCTCTTGAAGCTCTGCCTGAATAACGGCGTTCGGGTCTTCGGCAAGGCCGAATTTCAATACACCGGATTGACCTTGCCGACGAGCATCGCTGCGCCCGAACCCGCGCCTTTGCAGACCGCGTCGGATGACGGAACGAACGCCGCAAAAATGCGAATGCGCCTGTCCAGCCTGCGCTATCTGGACACCGGCGATCCACAGATCACCGCCTTGATCGACAAGCTACGCAAGGTAATCGGCAAAGACATTTCGATCATGATCACCGGCGAAACGGGCACCGGCAAAGAGTTGCTGGCGCGCGCGATTCACAACGACTCGCCGCGGCGCAGCGGGCCGTTCATCGCCGTCAATTGCGCATCGATTCCGGAAACACTGATCGAATCGGAACTGTTCGGCTATGAAGAGGGCGCTTTTTCCGGCGCTCGCAGAAAAGGCGGCACGGGGCGGGTGCTGCAGGCCAACGGGGGCACGCTGTTTCTCGACGAGATCGGCGACATGCCGATTTCATTGCAGGCGCGCTTGCTGCGCGTCTTGCAAGAGCGCGTCGTGACGCCCTTGGGCAGCACCAAATCGATCGCCGTCAATGTCGCCATCATCTGTGCGACGAACCGTAATTTACGCGAGATGATTCGGACCGGCTCGTTCCGGGAAGACCTGTACTATCGGCTCAACGGCATGGTTGCCAGACTACCGCCGCTGCGCGAGCGCGGCGATCTGGAAATCGTCATCGCCAAGATCCTGCACGACGATCTCAATGTCGAGCGTCGCCTGCATATCGACCCTGAGGTAATGGGCTTGTTTCGCCGCTACCATTGGCCGGGGAATTTCCGTCAGTTGAGCAATGTGCTGCGCACCGCCGCAGCCATCGTCGACGACGACGGCCATATTCGCCGCGAGCATTTGCCGGATGACTTCCTGGAAGATCTGTCGGACATCCCCGCCGCGCCAGTCATGCAACTGCCGTCCGGCAACACCCGCCTCGACGAACTGGAAGTATCGGCCATCGCGGCTGCCTTGCGCCAGCATCAAGGCAACGTTTCCGCAGTCGCTCGTATGCTGGGCGTCTCCCGCAATACCATCTATCGCAAAATGCAGGCGCTTCAACTGCAGGGCAAGACCGACGCCTGAGCTCGGCGCGAGGCGCTCACGGCCGCTTCGATGGCGTGCCGCAAGGCATCGCGCATGGCAGGGCCGGCCACCGTGTGACCCGCCTCGACCCAGGTGACTTGCAGCACAGGCCAGCATGCCTGCAGCCGGCGCAATCCGGCAGGCGGGCAGACCCGATCGCGCATCCCGTGAATCGCCATGGCGATCCCTTCCCAACGCCTGAGCGCTGCGGCCAACGCCAATATCCCACGCGGCCCAAGACCGCCGAGGCGCGCCAGCAGATGCGCCTGTATCCGATATTTGCGGCATGCCGCAGGCCGCAGCCGTCGAGGCCCGGTCATCGGGGATGGCATCTCCAGCAACGCGCGTTCTCGCGCCTGCCAAGCTGCGGCCAGCCGATGCGCGACAGTCGGTGTGTCAAATTGGAACGCATGTGCCCAATTGTGCAACACCCGTGTCACCGGTGCTCGCACGGCGCTGCGCCTGGCCACGCTGTGCCTGGACTTCAAGCGGCGACGCGGCGCGAAAAAATATCGCAGCTCCGCCTGGCTCGCCGTAAATGTGCCGCGCAGCACCAGCGCACGCACCGCGCCAGGACACCGCGCCGCATACGCCAAGGCCAGCGTCGCGCCCCACGAGCCGCCCACCACCACCCACGAGGCGATATTCAATGCGCGACGAATGCGCTCGAGGTCGGCAATCAGATGCGGCACGCCATTTCGGCGCGTGCATCCCCGTGGTCGCGACAGGCCGGCGCCGCGCTGATCGGGCAGCACCAGGCGCACCTGCCGCAGATCGACCCAGTCCGCCATGGCAGGCGAACAACCGCTGCCGGGGCCGCCGTGCAAAACGACCACCGGAACGCCTTGCGGGTTGCCCATCGTGCGCACCGATAGCCGATGCCCATCGAGGGTGCGCATCACCAGACGAGACGAGGCAGGCGTTTCCGGCATGGATTTTGCTGGTTTAGGCATGACTTGCTAATGGCGGTTGATTGGCAGTCCGGCAATACAAACACTTTCCATGCCAACCCGATTCACAGGAGGAACATCATGCAGTGGACCACGCCAGCGTATACCGATTTGCGCTTTGGATTTGAAATCACGATGTATATCGCCAATCGTTAAACGGAACCGGGCCGCGCGGCACTTCACCGGTCAGCGGCCCGTCATCATCATGCAACTCAAGGTATTGGGTTCTTCAGCCGGCGGCGGCTTTCCTCAATGGAATTGCAATTGCGGCAATTGCCGGGCGGTGCGGCGCGCGGACCCCGCCGTGACAGCCCGCACGCAGTCGTCGATTTGCGTGAGCGAAAACGGCTCGGACTGGGTACTCATCAATGCGTCGCCCGATATCCTGCAGCAGGTTCGCACCACGCCAGAATTGTGCCCGGCCAGGGCGCCGCGCGACAGCGGTATCGCTGCGGTCATGCTGATCGACGCTCAGATCGACCACACCGCGGGGCTGCTGCTGCTGCGGGAGCGCACCGCACCGCTGCCGCTATACGCCACCGAGCCGGTCTGGCAGGACCTGAGCACCCGCTTCCCGATCGGTCCGATGCTCGATCATTACTGCGGTGTCGATCATCACTCGATACCGCTCGAAGGCGCGCCATTTCACGTGGCAGGCCTGGACGCCACGAGTTTCACGGCGATCCCGCTCGAGAGCGCTGCGCCGCCCTACTCGCCCCACCGGCATGCGCCCGAGCCGGGCGACAACATCGGGCTGCTCATACGCAATGAAAGTACGGGCCGGCAGGCGTTCTACGCACCCGGTCTGGGCCGGATCGACGCGCGAACGCGCGAAGCGATGCAAGGCGCGGATCTGCTGCTGGTCGACGGCACATTCTGGCGCGACGACGAAATGCAGCGTCTTGGCCTGTCGCCGAAGAGCGCCGCCGAGATGGGCCATTTGGCGCAAAGCGGCCCGCACGGCATGATCTCGCACCTGGACGCGCTGGCCTCGGATACGTGCCGCAAGGTTCTGATCCATATCAACAACACCAATCCGATCCTGCGCGACGACAGCCCGGAGCGCGCCGAATTGGCGCACCACGGCATCGAGGTCGCGCACGACGGCATGACATTCAACTTTTGACGCTCGCCATGGACATTTTCGAGGAAGCCAGTGAGTTTCGGCCTTGGAGCCGGGTCGACTTCGAGGCGCGCTTGCGCGCCAAGGGCGGCCGCTATCATATTCACCACCCGTTCAACGTGCGGCTCAATGGCGGTCGCTGCACGCGCGAGCAGGTCCGCGGCTGGGTGGCCAACCGCTTCTACTATCAGATCAGCATTCCGCGCAAGGACGCCGCGATTCTGGCCAATTGCCCCGATCGCGAAGTCCGCCGCCAATGGATCGTGCGGCTGCTGGATCACGATGGCTGGCAGGACAACGCCGGGGGCATCGAGGCATGGGCCTGTCTGGGCGAGGCCGTCGGGCTGGACCGAGATACGCTCTGGTCGCAGGAACTGGTATTGCCCAGCGTTCGCTTCGCGGTGGACGCGTATGTGAATTTCGCGCGCCAGGCGCCATGGCAGGAGGGCGTGTGCTCGTCGCTCACGGAAATGTTCGCGCCGCAGATTCATCTCGACCGATTGGCAGGCTGGCCAACCTTCTATCCGTGGATTGCCGCCGAGGGACTGAATTACTTCCGCTCCCGCGTGTCGCTGGCGCAGCGCGATGTCGAACATGGTTTGCAGGTCACGCTCGATCATTTCCGTACCTTCGAGCAGCAGCAACGCGCTCTGGATATCCTGCAGTTCAAGCTCGATATACTTTGGAGCATGCTCGACGCGATCGAACTGGCCTATCCGGAAAGAGGCGCGGTATGAGCGCGAATGCTCCGTGTCTGCAGCAGGGGTTTCGCCTGCAATGGGAAGAGGTCCAGCAAGCCTATGTGCTGCTCTACCCCGAGGGCATGGTCCGCCTGAACGACGGCGCGGCCCAGATCCTCAAGCGCTGTGACGGTTTGCGCTCGCCGGCCCAGATCATCGGTGAACTGGAGGCGCTCTTTGTCGATCAGCCCATTGCCGCCGACGTAAAAACATTCATCGAGCACGCAACCACGCGCGGCTGGCTCGGTTAGCCGGGCGCCAAACACATAGCGAGCGGACCTGGCCGGCGCAAAGCACGCCTTTTAGCGCGCCGGCGGCGCCGCTCGCGCCCACTTGGAGGTGCCGTCATGACAATCACCACTGCCGATCCTTGCGAGCCAGCGATGGTCCGGCCGGGGCCGCCGCTCTGGCTGCTGGCGGAGTTGACCTATCGATGCCCGCTGCACTGCCCCTTTTGCTACAACCCAACCGACCACATTCGCTATCGCGATGAGCTGACCACCGATCAATGGATCGACGTGCTGCGCCAGGCGCGCGCACTCGGTGCGGCGCAACTCGGCTTTTCCGGCGGCGAGCCATTGCTGCGGGACGATCTCGAAGTGCTGGTCGACGCTGCGCATCGGCTCGGCTTTTATACCAATCTGATCACCTCCGGAGTCGGGCTCACCGAGCAACGTCTTGGCGCGCTCAAGCACGCCGGACTCGATCACATCCAGCTCTCATTCCAGGACGCGACGCGCGAACTCAACGATTTTCTGAGCAGTACCAAGACCTTCGAGTTGAAGAGCCGGGTCGCTCGTCTGATCAAGCGCCATGGTTACCCGATGGTGCTCAATTGCGTGCTGCATCGGCACAATCTGCCGCACGTCGATAAAATCATCGAAATGGCCCTGGAGATGCAAGCCGATTATCTGGAGCTGGCCAACACCCAGTACTACGGCTGGGGCCTGGTCAACCGCGCGCAATTGATGCCCGACGCGGCTCAGTTGCGCGAGGCGGAAGCCGTCGTCAATGCCTACCGCGCCCGCATCGGCCAGCGATGCCGCATTCTTTTCGTCGTGCCCGATTATTTCGAGAGCCGCCCCAAGGCCTGCATGAGCGGATGGGGCAGTGTCTTCCTGGCTGTAGCACCCGACGGCAGCGCGTTGCCCTGCCACGCGGCGCGCGTGATTCCCGGTCTGTCGTTCCCGAATGTCGCCGCGACACCGCTATCGGATATCTGGTATCACAGCGATGCCTTCAACGCCTTTCGCGGCGACGCCTGGATGAAGGAGCCTTGCGGCAGTTGCGACGAACGCAAGCAGGATTTCGGCGGGTGCCGCTGCCAGGCCTACCAGTTGACGGGTGACGCGCGCGCCGCAGATCCGGTTTGCGCCAAATCACCGGAGCACGGCGTCGTCGAGCATGCGGTTCAGTTCGCCGCGGGACAGCGCCGCGAATCCCGCGAAGCGCCGCTGATCTTTCGCAGCGACGCCAATGCCGCGCGGCTACACCCTTCGCTCGCCCCGGACTAACGCACCGATCCGCTGCGCGCGGTTTCCCGCTTTGTCGAACCGATCCCGCGCGCGGCTGCCGCATTGCCTCGGGCAGCGGCGCGCGGTTGGCTCGCGTCACGCCACAACGGTCCTGGCGAAGCGCTTACATCGCCGCATGGGACTCAAGCAACGCCTGGCTCTTCAGCGCCTTGGCCGCGGTCAGTTTCGAAGTGCCGGACTGATAGCCATTGCGCATCAGCAAAAACGCCATCACGTCGGCGTAATCCTGCGCCTTCAACTTTCCCGGCTGATCGGCCGGCATGTTCGACTGCATGTAATTGAAGATCCCGCTAAGCGTCAGACTGGAGCCCGTGGCAGGCGCGAACGCCGGTCCCTGAAGCGCTGGCCCGACATTGCCCTGTAATTGAGCACCGTGGCATTTGGCGCAGTTCGCAGCATAGACGTCATGCCCGTGCAATGCCTGCGCCTGGGTAAACGACGGCCCCATGATATCCGCCTGCCCCGCGGCCGCGGCCACGCGCAGCAGCGACGGTTTTCGATTGCCAACGAAATGCGCAGAGCGGTCGAGCGCGGCAAAAGCATGCGAGGCAATCACGCGATCAGGGCCGGCATCGCGAGCGTCCGACGCGGTCGATGTTTTGGCGTTGCCGGCGGCGATGCGCCATGTTTCGGTCAACCTGGCGAGCGCGCCAGTGGCCGCCATTTGCTCGAGTCCCGCATCGAAGCGCTTGCGCAGCGCCGCATTGCGCTGGCCGAACATCATCACCAAATCCCAGTGGCCATAATCGGAAGCCACCGCACGCACCTTGAACCGCACCTGCGGATGTTCGTGCTGATAAGCCACGATCGCCGGATACCACGCGATGCCGCGTTGTGCCTTGCCCGATGCGACGGCCGCCACGGTATCTTCCGTGGTGACTTCGAAGTCCAGCAAAGCGCCTTTTTCGCGTACCGCAATGAGTTGTGCCGGGCTGCCGTAGGTCACCGCAAGCCGGCCCACCTTATCGCGCTTGGCCCCGGCATTCTCTCGCCGGAACGCTGCGTAGCCAGTACGCAAATAGGGGCGCGACAACAACACACCATCGTGCACGGCATCGGCAACGTTCGAGCGCGGGAAGCCGGCAACGATATCGCATTTGTTTTTGAGGATCCCGCCCAGCGCACCGAGCGAGATACCGTCGTCATCGCCTTCGCGTATGGCATGGGGCATGGCGACAGCCCGCATGCCGATATGTTGGAGCACCGCGGACACCACCTGCGTATCCAGCGCCACGGACGGACTGCCGGGAAACATGCAAACCCTGACGTCGGCGGCCCGCGCCAGGCTCATGCCGCAGGTAGCCAGTCCCAATGCGAGCGCGCAAGTCATCCGTTTCAATGGAGTTTTCTTCATGACGACACCTTCAGTTATCAACGACATGGCGATGCGCACGCCGCGGGCCGCCGCATGCCGAACGACACAGCGGCCCCGGCGATCAAAGCATCAGCCTTTCTTCAAAGCGAACACATACAGGGTGCCGCCGCGCGGAACATGCTCGGCGATCTTGGCCATCGGTCCGCCCCAGATCGGGTTGGCGCCGCCATAGCCCGCCAATACCGCCACATACTCGGTGCCATCGACTTCGAACACCGACGGTTGCGCGATCACGCCACTGGCCAGTTGCGGGCTCTCCCACAGCACCTTGCCGTTCTTCTGATCAAAGGCATAGAGATGGCCGTTGAGCGAGCCGCTGAACACCAGGCCGCCGGCCGTGCTGGCCACCCCGCCGTTCCACGGCAGCTTGCTCCAATGGCTCCACACTTTCTTGCCGGTATTGACGTCGATGGCCTGCAGTTCGCCATACCCCTTGCTGCCCGGCTCCGGCCGAATTTCGAACCCTTCACCCAGGTATGGCAACCCCTGCATGTATGTCACTGCCTTGCCCGACATCGTCATGCACGCATGCAGCGACGGCACGAATGCCAGGTGCGTGGTGGGATCGTAAGACACCGACCACCAGTTCTTGCCGCCCAGGAAGCTGGGGCACGTCTCGATGGTCGTGCCGACTTTCGGATAATGCTTCTGATTCTGGATCGGCACGCCGGCGGCGGTATATCCGGTCACGGAGGTCGCCTTGACGAACGGCTTCGCGTAAATCAGCTTGCCGTTGGTCCGGTCGATGGCATGGATATAGCCGTTGCGGTCGGCATGAATGATGGCCTCGTAATGCTTGCCCTTATACGTGATGTTCGCCAGCACCGGCGTGTTGACGCCGTCATAATCCCAGGTGTCGTGCGACGTATATTGAAAGTGCCACTTGAGATCGCCATTCGCCGGATCGAGCGCCAGCAGCGAATCCGAATACAGGTTCTTGCCGGGCCGCATATCGGCCAGCCACGGACCGGGATTGCCGACGCCCCAGAACAACGTATTGGTTTTGACGTCGTAGGTGCCGGTCAGCCACGCCGGCGAACCCGCGTGCTGGTACATGCCGTTCGGCCAGGTGTTGCCGCCCTTCTCATTCGGCGCCGGCACGGTCCAGCGCTTCCATTGGATCTCGCCGTTGGCTGGATTCAGGGCCGCGATAAATCCGCGTGCGCCGTACTCGCCGCCGGAGCTGCCCACGATGATCGAGTCTTTCAGGGCCAGCGGCGCGAGCGTAAACGCATAGCCGATTCCCGGTTCGAACAATTGCTTTTCCCACACGACTTTCCCGCTCTGCGCATCGAGCGCCACCACCTGTCCGCTGAGCATCGCCACATAGACGTTCTTGCCGTACAGCGCGACACCGCGGTTCACCACGTCGCAGCAGGCGGTCTTGAATGACAGGCTGGTCAGCTTGGGATCGTAGGTCCACAGCTCCTTGCCCGTTTTGGCGTCGAACGCATAGACGTGATCTTTCGGCGTGGTCACGAACATGTAGTTGCCGTTGACGATCGGCGTTGCCTCGAAGCCTTGTTGCAACTCGGCAGGAAATTTATAACTCCAGACTTGCTGAAGATCCTTGGCCGTGGCCGTATTGATTTGCTTGAGCGGCGAATTGCTCTGGCCCGTGTACGAGCGGTAGTAAGTCAGCCACCCCGGATCGGCCTGGGCCGACGTCAGCCGGTCATAGGTCACGGCGGGATAGTCGGCCGTCTGGGCCGACGCCGCTCCGATCGCCAGGCCGCTGGCCAGCAACACGCCGGCCAACGCCCACTTTGGGTTAATGATTGAAATAAATCGATTCATTGAAGTCTCCTGATTCTGATTTGAATGCAGTACACAGGCTGCGGTGCCGCATCCTATGAAGGCAAATCCCATGCCACCGCGCAATTCGCCGGATGAGCTTGCATTCGCGCACGCGGCGGTCGGTGCCGTGTTCTTTTGTGGAACAAGTCCCTGGGTTCATCTGTTGCAAAACGGATCAAATGGCCAGCTCGAGCGACGCTTAGAAGAACATGATGCCGCCGACCGAAACGCCGTTCAGGCGCGCTGTCTTGCCGCTCGTGTCCTCGGATCGGGTCTGGCCGACTTCGCCCACGAGGGTGATGCTTTTTGTGATCGCGTAATAGGCGCCGAGCGTGAGATTGCTGTTGTAGCGAATCGCATCGGCAGCGCTGGCCAGGCTCCGGCTCACGCCATAGTTCACGCCGAGCTTGAGCTTGTCGGTGGGCTGATAGGATGCTTGCACGAGATAGTTGAACCCGCGCACGTCGCCCTGATCGCCGTCGGACAAGATGCCGAGCCCACGCCCCGTTTGCACGTTGCCGAGCAGGCCGAAGCGTCCGAGCGTGGCCGAGGCCCCGGTTTCGAAAGCGGCTTCAGTAAAATCGCTGGAGGTGGCGTCGGCATAGAATTTCTGCGCTTTGGCTCCCAGCCAGGTTTTCCAGTTGGCCCGCGAATACGACAGTTGGGCCTGAAATTGCGGCATGCTTCCCGCCTTCGAGCCGGTACCGCTGTCGACCGGGCTGACGAGCGCGAACTGCCCCTGCAAGCCATGGACCGTCGGCGACGTGTAGGCGAACTGGCCATAGGTCCCCAAATAGGTATATCCGGAGCCGATATGGCCAAGCGCGACGCGGCCGTTTTGCGTGGCCTGCACCGGTGCGCCCGCCCCCAGCAGCGTCATATCCCCGAGAATGGCGTTCGAGCCGAAGATGCCGTAGTCGCGCCCGAGCTTGAAGGTGCCGATATCCGCATTGCCGATCGTCAAAAAGCCCTGGCGCACGTCGACCGCGCTGTTGGCTGCGATGGCGCTGCCGGTTGCTACCGCCGCCGAGATGCCGATGGTGCCTTGCACGTCGTAGTCGCCCTGATGCGACTTGACCGTCGTGATGAGCGAGTTCGGCAGCAGGCCGTTGCCGATGACCGTGGCGCTGCCGCGCCCGTTGCACCCCAGCGCCCGGCCCGCGAGCGCGGTGCCGGCGACGTTGTCGCCCGAGCATCCGACCGACGTGTAGTAGGCATTGATATTGCCGCCGATGGAAACCGTCCAGTCGCCGGCCTGAATATCGACCGCTTGCGCGTTTTGCACCGCCTGGGCCGCGCAAACCAGGATGGCTGCCTTAACAATCCGTTTCATTATTGTCCCCTCCGTCAAATAATTGATATGCCGAAATTTCGGCCAGAGGGTGTCAGCAATATCCATGCCGCCGGTACACGCCGCGATTGGTCAACAGCGCATGGCAAAGTGTCGCGAGCGGGCAGGGGCCGAGGCCAGAGCACGCACTGAAGCGCCGTCACAAGGCTTCGGCACGCGGATCGGCGATGGCGCGAGAGGTCGCGCCGCAAGTGCCCTGTCTCTCATTTTTATACGCTCGCCCCGCTTTGGCCTGCATGACAACGCACGGTCTGTTTTCTCGCGGCCTGTGCCGCTTCGTTGCGTTTCGTCACACGTTGCGTGTCATTTCAACACACCCATGTTGCCGCCGCGCCTCGACGTGGCATCGTTTTTGCTCTCCCTCGGGTGATCTGAACCTGGACCACGACACGAGAGGAAGACAGGATGAGGCGCTGCATCACTCCACCGAACTGGACACCTATGGCCCTGGCGCTGGGCAGTCTGCTCAGTGCGCTGCCGGTGCCAGCCGCTCGCGCACACAGCGCCGCGCTGACCGATGTGCCGTCGCTGGCTACCACCGTGGTGATCGACACGACGCCGCTGGCCGGCCTGGGGGTCCCGCTGGATCGGATACCGGCGAACGTCCAAGTCATGAGCGGCGCGAAGTTGAGGACTCAGCACCACGCCAGTCTCACCGATTATTTCAGTGACAATCTGACCAGCGTCGAGATCCATTCGAGCCAGGGGAATCCCTATCAACCGGACGTCGATTACCGGGGTTTCACCGCATCGCCGCTGCTCGGCACGCCGCAGGGCTTGTCGGTATTCCAGGATGGCGTGCGCATCAACGAGCCGTTCGGCGACGTGGTCAATTGGGATCTGTTGCCGCAATCGGCCATCAAAAGCGTGCAGCTTATTCCCGGCTCGAACCCGCTGTTCGGGCTCAATACGCTAGGCGGGGCGTTGGCCATTGCCACCCGAAGCGGACGCGACAGTCCAGGCGGCGCGGCCGAGGTCACCGGCGGGTCGTTCGGACGCCGAGGCGTCGAATTCGAGCAAGGCGGACGGCACGGCAAGCTCGATTACTTTCTCACCCTCAACGACGAGCGCGATGGCGGCTGGTCCGATCACAACGCCAGCCGCATCAGGCAGTTATTCGGCAAGCTTGGCTACGCCGATGAAAACAGCTCGATCGCCCTGAGCCTGAGCGCGGCAGATAACGATTTGCAGGGCGCGCAAACCATCCCGCGCTCCTTTCTCGACAATTTTCGGCAAGCCTACACCTACCCCGACCTGAATCTGAATCGCGCGACGTTGTTCAATCTGAGCGGCACGCATTTTTTCAACGACCAGGTTCAGCTGAACGCCAATGCCTATTACCGCTCATATCGCAATCAAAACCTCAGCAGCAACGTCAACGGCGACTATGGCGCCATCGGCCCTCTCAGCGGTCGGCCCGATACCGTCGAAGCCAACAATGCGATTTCGGCCATCGACCAGCAAAGCTATGGCTTCGGCCTGCAATTGACTTTACTCGGCCAACTGGCCGGCATGCCGAATCAGTTCGTGGCGGGCACCAGCGGCGACTTCGCCAACAGCCGCTTCTCGCAATCGAGCCAGGATGCGCAATTCACGCCGGACCGCAACACCGTCGGGATTGGCGACTATGCGTTGCGCACCGACGCAAAAACACATAACGGCGACATTGGCCTATTCATGACCGATACGCTGTCGCTGAGCGACAGGGTGACGCTGACCGCGTCGGCCCGCTACGACCATGCGCAAATCGATATCGCCGATCAGACCGGCCGGCAGCCGCTGCTCGACGGCAACCATTCGTTCTCCCGCCTGAACCCCGCGTTAGGCGTGACTTTCAATCCGACACCCCGCTTGTCGGCGTACGCGGCCTATAACGAGGGCATGCGCTCACCTACCGCCATCGAACTCGCGTGCGCCGACCCGGCCGCGCCCTGCTCGTTGCCGAACGATTTCATCGCGGATCCGGCCCTGCGGCCGGTCATTGCCAAAACCGTGGAACTGGGCTTGCGCGGCAAGCTCGGCGCGGCGTCATCCTGGCACGTCTCGGTCTACCGCACCGCGCTGCTCGACGATATCGCATTCGTCAGCAGCAGCGCCGCCGCCTCATCGGGCTATTTCCAGAATGTCGGGCAAACCCGTCGACAGGGCGTGGAGGCGCAGTTGAGCACGCGCTCCGGATCGGTGGGTGTGACAGCGAGCTATAGCTATATCGCCGCGACCTATCGGACCGCATTTACCGAGCGCAGCCCGAGCAATTCGAGCGCCGACGCAAACGGCAATATCGTTGTTCGACCTGGCGACCGAATGCCCGGCATCCCGGACAGCATATTCAAGCTGCGGCTTGATTACGCCGTAACGCCAAGCTGGCACGCCGGCGCCAACCTGAGCTATCGCAGCGCGATCTTCGCGCGCGGCGACGAAAACAACCGGGACATCAACGGCAAGATTGCGGGTTACGCGGTCGTCGATCTGGACACGACTTTTCGCGCAACCCGCAGCCTGACGCTGTTCGCACGCGTCAACAACTTATTCGACAAGCGCTATGCGAATTTCGGCAGCCTGGGACAAAACTTCTTCAGCGGCCCCGGCCATACCTTCAGCGGCAACGACGTCACGAACGAACAATTCGTCAGTCCGGGCGCGCCGCGCGGCATTTGGGTCGGTCTGCGCTACGCGTGGCGCTAAGCCGGTCGCAGCGCTCACTCGCGGTGGGCCTGCGCAACCTCTCGAAAGCGTTGCTCGAGCGCGCCGAGCGCCTCGTTGAGCAGCTGCAACTGTTCGCTCGACAGCACGGCCAGCGAATCCCGGTAAAACGCCGTGCGGCGCGGCAGCGCCTCGTCGACCACGGCGCGGCCTTGCGGGGTCAGCGTGACATTGGTCAGTCGATTGTCCTGCGCATCGGTGGCGCGGCTGACCCAGCCCTGTGCTTCCATCGCCTTGAGCTGGCGCGTCAGCGACGCCGGGTCGATACGGACTTGCTCGACGAGCAGCTTCTGCGAGCATTGGCCTTGTTCGTACAACGTCAGCAGAATGCGCCAGCGTGGCAACGCGTGACCGACCTGCGCGTCGAAGGCCGCCATCATCGCGCGATAGGTACGCCCCAGTTGCTGCACGGCGTTGAGCTTCTCGTGTTCGGTGGGCATCCTCACTCCCCCATCTGCGGCGACACTTTCGCGCCGCGCGACAAACGAATGGCCGGCACCCTGCGCACCCACCAGAGTGAAATGATCGTCACGACCAGCCCCAGCATCAGGCCGGAGTGAACCGCGGCGACCAGCGACAGCCGGGCTGCCTCGATCAGCGGCTCGCCATTCTTGCCGGCGTGCTGCAGCAGCTCGATGAAACTTTTCTGGGCCTGCGGGTTGACCAGGATCTGCGGGTCGTCGAGCTTGGGCAGCCACTGCATGGCGCCGCTGGCCGCGAGCGACGCGCGCACGCCGCTGAGGTAGCTATGCGTCACCAGCGTGCCCACCAGCGCCGTGCCGAGCATGCCGCCGATCATGCGCAGCGACTGCAGCAGCGCGGTGGCGATCCCGAGATTGGCGCGCCCGGACACCTCCTGCGCGAAGACGGTCAGATTCGGCATCACGAAACCCAGGCCCAGGCCGCCGACCAGCATATAGGCGGCGACCAGGCCGTGCGACGTCCAGCGATGCGTGAGCACAATGCCCACGCACGACAGCGTGAGCAGTGCGTTGCCGATGTAGAGCATCGCATTCGGGTTGGGAAGGCGCGTGACGATACGGCCGTTGATGATACTGCCCACGGTGATGCATACCACCATCGGCGTAATCAGCAGCCCGGCGTCCTTGGGCGACAAGCCGAAGCCGCCCTGCATCAGCAGCGGCGCGTAAAACAGGATCGCGAACAGCGTAAAGCCGGAAAACAGCGACAGCGTGAACAACGCCGATAGACTGGGGTTGCGAAACATCTCGAACGGCAACAGCGGCTGCGCGCAGCGCTGCTCCCAGTGATACAGCGCAACGAATGCAACGATGCTGGCCACCGCCAACAGGGCGACTGTGACACTCAGGCCGTCCTTGGGCAGGAATTCGACCAGCAATTGCAGCCCGCCCAACGCGACGGTAATGAGTATCACGCCGGGCCAATCGAGCCGGATGCCTTCATGCGCAGTCTGGCGCAGGTGAGGCAGGTGCCGCACGACGAACCACAGGCCCAGGATGCCCACAGGCAAGTTGACGTAAAACACCGAACGCCAGCCGTAGTACTCGGTAAGGAACCCGCCCAGCGACGGTCCCACCGCGTTGGCGATGCCGAACGCCGAACTCAGCATGACCTGCCACTGCAGGCGCACGTGAGCATCGGGAAACAAGTCGGGGATGCAGGCGAACGCCGTGCCGACCAGCATGCCGCCGCCGATGCCCTGCAGCGCGCGCGCGAGCACCAGAAACAGCATGCTGTTGGCCATGCCGCACAGCACCGAAGCCAGCGTAAACACCAGAATGGCGGCGACCACGAAAGGCTTGCGCCCGTAATAGTCGCCCAGCCGGCCGAACACCGGCACGGTAATCACGGAAGTCAGCAGGTACGAGGTCGCGACCCACGCATACAGGTCGAAACCCTTGAGCTCGGCAACGACCGTCGGCAAAGCCGTGCCGACCACGGTCTGGTCGAGCGCCACCATCATGGTGACGAAACACACGCCCAGCATGGCCATGACGGACTGGCGAAACGGCAGTACCTGGCCGCTCGAATGCGGGGTAAGAGGGGGGGTGGGGGCCATTCTATAGATCAATCAACAATTGATAAGTCAATCATTCTACGCCTCGCCGGCGAACTTTGCAGCAAACGCTTAAAAGTGCTGTGCGATATGAACAACAACGGCGGCAGCGCTGCCGCGGCGGCGGCTTGCACTACACTGGAGGCAACGCCGCGCCATACCGGCGCGGCATAGTCGCCAATTGAGGAGCCGCCCGATGACATCCTTGATCCTGAATATCGTCGGTCCCGACAAACCGGGGCTGGTCAGCGCCGTTTCCGAACAGGCCGCGGCGTTCGGCGCCAACTGGATGGAAAGCCGCATGATCAACCTGGCCGGGCAATTTGCCGGCATCGTGCATCTGCAAATCGAGCCGACGCAGGCCGATGCGCTGATCGCCGCCCTGCTGGCGCTGGACTCGCCCGAATTGCGCGTGTTCGTCACGCTCGGCGAGACCGCCCCGGCAGCGCCGGCGCGCCTGCTGGCGCTCGATCTGGTAGGCCAGGACCGGCCGGGCATCGTCAAGGAAATTTCGCGCCTGCTGGCCGAGCGCGGTGTCAGCATCGAGGAATTGAATACCGAGTGCGTCAGCGGCCCGCAAGCAGGCGGCACATTGTTTCGCGCCACCGCGCGCCTGCTGGTGCCGGCCGCGCTGGAAACCGATACGCTGCAGCGCGCGCTGGAGAGCCTGGCCGACGACCTGATGGTCGACGTGACGTTCGATCACGCCGCCCCGGACGTTCTCACGGCGAGTTGAGCGGCGGCTCGAAAGTCTCGATTTCGCCCAGCGCCTTCAGGGTCACCGACAGCATCGCCAGATCGGCGGGACCCGCCGCATGCTGGTCGGCCGCCAGGCGTCGGTAGCGCGCCAGCGGCTCTTCGCGCTGGCTGCGCCAGGCCTCGATCAGCACCAGCGCATCGTCGCCCTGCGGCGACAATCGCAACACCGAGCGCGTCAACCCTCGCTTGACCTGCGCCAGCGTCTCGAACAGCGCGGCGCGTGCCAGCATCTGCCAATGCGTGCGGGCCGGCAGCGAGGCAATGCCGTCGTGCAGCCACGCATAACCGAGCAACTGGTCGAGCGCGAAATAAACGCTCGCACTTACCCGCAAACTGCGCCCGCACGCCGCGGCGACCTCGGCGATGTCGAGCGTCGCGACCAGCGCCTCGGTACTGGCCAGCTGCAAAGCCAATGCATCCGGCACGCCCCCCTCGACCAGGGCCGACTGGCGCTGTGCCAGTGCCTGGGCCTCGTCCTCGACCAGCAGGCCGTCGAGCGCCGGTGCCAGGTCGGCGACCGCCGCGCCAAAGTCCTCGATCGCACGCGACGCCTGCGCGCCTCCCGCTTGATGATGCAGGAACCACAGGGTAGCGCGCTCGAGCAACAGGCTGGTATCGGCGAACATTGCCGCCTGCGCCTCGTGACCGACGCGGTCGTCCAGCGCGTCGATCGCCTGCCATACATCGTCCAGGCGAAACACCGCGCGGGCGATCAGGCTCGCGCGCACCACCTGGGCCGGCTCGGCGCCGGTCTCTTCGGTCATACGGTGCACGAAGGTCACGCCGGCGCGATTGACCAGTGCATTGGCCAGCATGGTCGCCAGTATTTCGCGCTGCAGCGGATGACGCGTCATCGCCTGGGCAAAGCGGCTGCGCAGCGGCTGCGGAAAGTACAGCGGCAAGTCCCGGGCCACGAACGGCGCTTCGAGCAAGTCCGATGCAAGCAACAGATCGGACAGCCACATCTTGCTGTAGGCCATCAGCACCGCGCGTTCGGGCGAAGTCAGTCCCTGTCCGCCTGCGCGGCGCCGCTCGATCTCTGCGTCGTCCGGCAGGAACTCGATGGCGCGGTTCAGGCGGCCCTCGCGCTCGAGCATCGCCATCAGGCGCGCCTCGGCGTCGAGCCAGGCGGGGGCGCGATCGCGCGCCAGCGACAGCGCGCGAGTCTGATAGTAGTTGTCACGCAGCACCAGCTCGCCCACTTCGTCGGCCATGCTCGCCAGCAACGCATTGCGCTGCTTGAGCGTCATTTCACCGTCGGCCACCACCAGCCCGAGAAGAATCTTGATGTTGACTTCGTGATCCGAACAATCGACACCGGCCGAATTGTCGATCGCATCGGTATTGATACGGCCGCCGCGCTGCGCGAACTCGATGCGGCCGAATTGCGTGCAGCCCAGATTGCCACCCTCGGCCACCACCTTGCAGCGCAAGTCCGCGCCGTCGACGCGCACCGCGTCGTTGGCGCGATCGCCGACCTGGGCGTGACTCTCGTACGATGCCTTGACGTAAGTGCCGATGCCGCCGTTATAGAACAGATCGACCGGCGCCCTGAGTATCGCGCGCATCAGATCGGCCGGTGCCAGTTCGGCCTCGCTCACCCCCAGCGCCGCACGCACCTGCGGCGACAGCACGATCGATTTGACGGTACGCGCGAACACGCCGCCGCCTGGCGAAATCGCCGCGCGATCGTAATCGTCCCAGCTCGAGCGCGGCAGCTTGAACAGGCGCTCGCGCTCGGCGAAGCTCACCTGCGGGTCGGGCGCGGGGTCGAGGAAGATATGCCGATGGTCGAACGCCGCCACCAGCCGAATATGACGCGAGAGCAGCATCGCATTGCCGAATACGTCGCCGGACATGTCGCCGATGCCCGCCACCGTGAAATCGGTTTGCTGGGTGTCCACGCCCATTTCTCGGAAATGCCGTTTGACGGATTCCCAGGCGCCGCGCGCGGTGATCCCCATTTTCTTGTGGTCGTAGCCGACCGAGCCGCCGGAGGCGAAGGCGTCGTCGAGCCAGAAACCGTATTCGGCGGAAATCGCGTTGGCATAGTCCGAGAAGGTGGCCGTGCCTTTGTCGGCAGCCACCACCAGATACGGGTCATCGGGATCGAAGCGCACCACGTCGGGCGGCGGCACCAGCCGGCCCTCGACCAGATTGTCGGTCAGATCGAGCAGGCCGCGCAGGAACGTCTGGTAGCACGCCACGCCCTCCTTCAGATACGCTTCGCGCTCGGCGGGTGCCTGCTTGACGACGAAGCCCCCCTTCGAGCCGACCGGCACGATCACGGTGTTCTTCACCATCTGCGCCTTGACCAGCCCGAGCACCTCGGTGCGGAAATCCTCGCGCCGGTCGGACCAGCGCAGGCCGCCGCGCGCGACCTTGCCGCCGCGCAGATGCACCCCTTCGACGCGCGGCGAGTACACCCAGATCTCGAACATGGGCTTCGGCTCGGGCAAGCCGGGGACGCGCGCCGGATCGAATTTGAGCGACAAGTACGGTTTGGGAGCATGCTGCGCCGCGCGCTGGAAATCGTTGGTGCGCAACGTCGCTTCGAGCACGCCCAGGAACTGCCGCAGGATACGGTCTTCATCGAGATTGGGCACGTCGTCCAGCGCCGCGGCAATCTGCTGCTGCAGGTCCTGCACGCGGGCCTCCCGCGCGGCGGCGTGGGTCTCGCCCATGGCCGGGTCAAAGCGCGCCTGGAACAGCGAAACCAGCAGCCTGGCAATCGCCGGATTACCGGTCAGGGCCCGCTCCATGTAAGCGTCGCTGAAGGTCGAGCCGATCTGCCGCATGTACCTCGCATAGGCACGCAGGATACGCACTTCCGGCCACTTCAGACCGGCCCGCAGCACCAGGCGGTTCAGGCCGTCGTTCTCTGCGTCGCCCGCCCAGATCCGCGCGAACGCCTCCTCGAACAGCGGCTTGATATGCGTCAGGTCGACCTCGGCGCCGTCCGCGCTTTGCATGCCGAAGTCGTGGATCCAGATTGGCTCGGCGTCGTGAGGCTCGATCCGGTAAGGGCGCTCCTCGTTGACCAGCACCCCCAGGTGCTCGAGCATCGGCAAGCTGCGCGACAGCGCGATCGGGCGCCCGACCTGGTAAATCTTGAAGCGCAACGTGCCGGGCGGCGCCTCGATCGGGCGGTACAAATGCATCGCCAATGCGCCGTCGCGCGCGCCCGCCTGGGACACGATCTGCTCCATCAGCTGGATGTCGTGCACCGCGCCGCGCGCGGCGTAATCCTCCCGAAAGCCCGCCGGGAAGGAGCCGCCATAGCGATGCAGCAGCCGATTGCCCTGCTCCTCGCCACAGCGCTCGAGCAGCGCATCGGCCAATTCGTCCTGCCAGCGCCGCGCGGCCTGCACGATGCGCGCCTCCAAGTCGCGCACGTCGACCTCCGGCACCTGGCCCGGCTCGGTACGCACGGTAATGTGAATGCGGGCGAGCATCGACTCCGAGAGCAGCGGCGTGAATTCGACGCCGCTGCCCTGATACGCCGTTTGCAGCAATTGCTGAATGCGCAGCCGCAGGTCGGTATTGAATTTCTCGCGCGGCACGAACACCAGGCACGAGACGAAGCGGTCGAAGCGGTCGCGCCGCACGAACAGGCGCGTGCGCTGCCGCTCCTGCAAGCGCAGGATGCCCATCGCAATCTCGAACAGCGTGTCGCTATCGATCTGAAACAGCTCGTCGCGCGGATACTGCTCCAGAATCGTCTGCAGCGACTTGGCCAGATGCCCCTTGGGCAAAAAGCCGGCGCGCTGAACGACGGCCGCCACCTTGCGCCTGACCAGCGGAATCTCGCCGGTCGGCTCCATATACGCGCTCGACGTGTAAAGGCCGAGAAAACGCCGCTCGCCGCACACCTTGCCGGCGGCATCGAACAGCTTCACCCCGACGTAATCGAGGTACCCGGGCCGGTGCACGGTCGCTCTGGAATTGGCCTTGGTCAGAAAAATCGGCGAGGCATCTTCGATCACCCTGACTGCTTCGGGCGCCAGCGCGGTGCGCTCGGCCGCGCCGGGCGCGCGCAACGCTTCGCGCAGAATGCCCAGGCCCGGCGACTGATCGGGCTGCAGATAATACGTGCCCTGCTCCGACACCAGTTGATAGTCCCGCTGACCAAGAAAGGTGAAATGATCGTCGATCATCCACGCCAGGAATGCCCGCGCCTCGGCGATTTCCTCGCCCTCGTCCGGTGCGCGGCCCGCCGCGCGCTCGCGTGCGCTCAGCGCCGCGACGGCCTGCTGCGCGGCGCTGCGCATCTGCGGCCAGTCCTCGACCGCCGCACGCACGTCGCCCAGGACCTTGGCGATACCGGCATGCAGCGCCTGCAGGCGCGCAGCCTCGGTACAGCGATCGACCTCGAGGTGAATGTAGGACTCCAGCCGGCCGGCGTCAGCCGGCGCGCCGCCCGAAGCCTCCTCCCGATTGGGCGTGCTGCTTGGCGCCGCGCGCCGGCGCTGGCCGTCGACATCGCGCCAGACACGAAACACCGGGTGGAACGCGGAATGCAGCGCCAGGCCCAGCCGATTGATTTCGGTGGTTACGGAATCCACCAGGAACGGCATATCGTCGTTGACGATCTCGACCACGGTATGTTCGCAATACCAGCCGGATTGCTCGACGTCCGGGTTATAGACGCGGATACGCGCGTTGCCGGACGGAAAGGTCTGCGCCAGTTGCCAGTGCGCCATCGCGGCGCCATAGAGATCCGGCACGGCGCGGCTCATCACGTCGTCCGCGTCGGCCTGGCTGAAATAATGGCGCAAAAAGGCTTCAAACGCGGCCGGCGCCGCGCCGTCGCGCTCACGGGCAAAAGCCGCCGCCTCCTCGAGCCGCTGCGCTACTTTGTCTTCTGATCGTGCTGGTTTCATGCCGGCTCCCGATCTCACGCGTGCCGGACAGTGCGGTGCCATCCGGATCGAATCATGAGCCCCCTGCCCCGTCGATCCTACTCCCCGCATCGTGACGGCGCAATGCGCGCCGCACGCGCCATGCCCATTCGCCGCCGCCGGTTTTCGGATTTGCCTTATGGTCAGGCGACGAACAGCGCCCGACAATGACCCGTCAATTCGCGAAACCTCCTTGGTGGTGCATTGCACAGGATCACCGCCAACTTCGCCCGCAACCGACTTCCCCTCGGTTGCGGGCTTTTTTTTATTCCGGCACTCGGCGCTATACTCCCACGCAGTCACGCGCGCCGATCCGACTGAGCGTCACCACCGTTCCTTGCCTGCGGTCCTTCGGATGCGGCGCGGCGAATCCGCGCCCGCGACGCCCGGATTCAATTCGCCTGGAGTCTGCATGCAAACTATTCGAATCGGCGGCGGCGCCGGTTACTCAGGAGACCGCATTGAACCTGCGATCGAGCTGGCCGAACATGGCCGGCTCGATTACCTGATGTTCGAATGCCTGGCCGAACGCACCATCGCGCTGGCCCAGCAAGCCAAATTGAAAGACCCGGGCCAGGGTTACGATCCGCTGCTGGCCGAGCGCATGCGTGCCGTGCTGCGCCCATGCCATGCCAATCGCGTCAAGATCGTCACCAACATGGGCGCGGCCAATCCGCTGGCAGCCGCCGCGCTGGTGCGGGATATTGCGCGCGAACTCGGTTTGCCGCGCCTGAAGATCGCCGCCATCACCGGCGACGACGTACTGGCCGCACTGCGCGCCGGCAGCTTCGTGCTGCACGACAGCGGCGCGCCCGTGAGTTCGCTGGGCGAGCGCATCGTCTCGGCCAACGCCTACCTCGGCGCCCAGCCGATCGCCGAGGCGCTCCGCGCCGGCGCCGACGTGGTCATCACCGGGCGTGTGGCCGACCCCGCGCTGGCACTGGGCCCGCTGATCCACGCCTTCGGCTGGCCGATGGACGACTGGCGCCTGATGGGGGCCGGCACGCTGGCCGGGCATTTGCTCGAGTGCGCCGGCCAGGTCACCGGCGGATACTTCGCCGATCCCGGCAAGAAGGACGTCGCCGGCCTCGCGCGGCTGGGTTTTCCGATTGCCGAGATCGCGCGCGACGGCACCTTCGAGCTCACCAAGGTCGCGGGCTCGGGCGGCATGGTCACCGAGGCAACCTGCAAGGAGCAACTGCTCTACGAAATTCACGACCCCACCCGCTACCTGACACCGGACGTGGTGGCTGACTTTTCTCGCGTCACCGTGCGTCAGGCCGGCCCCGACCGCGTGGCAATCGCAGGCGGCGGCGGCAGCCCCCGGCCGGACACGCTCAAGGTATCGGTCGGCTACCTCGACAGCTACATCGGCGAAGGCCAGATTTCCTACGCGGGGCCGAACGCCGTCGCACGCGGCAGGCTGGCGCTGGAAATCGTCGCCGAACGTCTCGCGCTGATCGGCGTGCGTCATACGGAAATGCGCGCCGAGCTGATCGGCGTCGATGCGCTGCATGGCGCGGCGCTCTCGCGCAGCGGGGGCGAGCCCTACGAGGTACGCGCCCGCGTGGCCGCTCGCACCGACTCGCTGCGCGATGCGGTACGCATCGGCAATGAGGTCGAGGCCCTGTTGACCTGCGGGCCGGCGGGCGGCGGCGGCGCATTCAAGGCCGCGCGCGAGGTCATCGCGGTACAGTCGACCCTGATTCCGCGCGAGCTCGCCAAGCCTGCGATCGACTTTCTGGAGATGTAATGGATGCCTCCCTCCCTACGGGGATTGAAACTGGGACTGGAGTACGGAGATGAAGAACGTGGCTGTTCTGTGGAGTTGTCTTGCGGCGATCGCAAGGTGGACCCTCGAATGGATACGGCATCAAGGTGCCCAGGGTGTGATAGACCGAGGTCTTCACAAACACCATCGAGGGTCCGACATGAATCGTAAAGCAAGCATGGGAGCTGGGCAAATCATCGGCTTGATCGACGGCCAGCAGGTCTTTGGGGTGGACATTGCCAAGAGCGTTTTCCAGCTACACACGGTGGACATGGACACTGGCGAAATCATTAACCAGCAGATCAAGCGTGCGAAGGTGCTGGAGTATTTCGCAAACCGTCAGTCCTGCTTGATCGGCATTGAGGCGTGCGGTGGTGCGCACTACTGGGCACGCAAGTTCAAGGCGCTGGGTCACAGCGTACGACTCATCCACGCCAAGGCAGTAAGGCCGTTTGTCTGCGGCAACAAGACCGACGCGACGGACGCACGTGCGATCTGGCTGGCTATTCAGCAACCTGGAACGAAGTTCGTGGGCATGAAGACGTTGGAGCAGCAGGCGACGCTGACGCTGCACCGCCAGAGAGAGCTGCTCATGAAGATGAAAATCATGCAGATGAACTCACTGCGAGGCCTGCTCTATGAGTTCGGCACGATCTTCGCCAAGGGAGCGAGGGCCCTGCTCAGTGAGATGGAGACGGCGCTTGAATCGTTGGCCAAGGACATCCCGCAGTACGTAGCTGACAGCCTGCGAGAGCAAACTCAACGGATCAAGCAAACCGAAGCCGACATTAGGGCGATCGAACAGCGGCTGGCGCAGCGCCTGCGTGAGAACGTTGACATGAAGCGCGTGGCCGAGATTCCGGGCGTGGGTCTGCTCACCGCGACGGCAGCGATCGCCACGATGGGCGAGGCTCGCGCCTTTAAGTCCGCCCGCGAATTCTGCGCGTGGCTGGGCTTGGTGCCAAAGCAACGCGGCACAGGGGGCAAGGTCAATCTGCTGGGCATCTCCAAGCGAGGAGACACCTATTTGCGCACGTTGCTGATTCACGGGGCGCGGTCGGTACTCACGAACGCCAAGGAGCCGGGACCATGGCTTGAACAGATCAAGGTGCGGCGCCCAGCGAACGTGGTCATCGTGGCACAAGCCGCGAAGATGGCACGCACGATCTGGGCCATCACCGCCAAGCAGCAAGAGTACCAACGGGGTTACCAGAGCACCAAGCCGCTTGCGGCCTAACTCGGTAACCAATCATCCATCACCTTTAGAAGGATATGGTGAGCCTTTGAAGGCGCACAGGCAGCACGAAGCGAAGTGATGTGAAACAGGTCAGACCGGGACGAGCTAAACCTGAATGTCATTCCGGACTTCAACAGTCCGTTTTGGAGATGAGGTGTTCGTCAGCGGATTACATCGGGGCCAGTGGCCGAGCGGGGCAACCCATCGATCCACACACTAGGCCGGATACAAGGCAGCAGCCGACTTCTTCACAACACGATGCGGGTTACTACCTATCGCCGGGAGGCATCCATACAAGTTATGACATGCGACTGCACGATATCGCTCATGCGCGGGCCGGCGACAAAGGCGACATTTCCTGCATCTCGGTAATCGCCTACCGCGCCGAAGACTACCCGTGGCTGGAGCAGCATCTGAGCGCCGAGCGGGTACGCACCCACCTGGCCGGCCTGGTGGCGGGCAAGGTGGTGCGCTACGCGCTGCCCGGCATCGGCGCCCTGAACTTCGTGCTCGAGCGCGCGCTGGCCGGCGGCGTCACGCGCTCGCTGGCGCTCGATGCGCACGGCAAGTCGTACAGTTTTGCCTTGCTGTCGATCGAACTGCCCGAGCGTGAGAGTGCGTGATGCGTTGCGCGCCGAGCCAAACCCATCGCTGGAGATTGCCATGAAACCATCTATTGTGTTGCCGGACGGCACTGCCGTGCCGGCACTCGGCCAGGGCACCTGGACGCTCGGCGAGCGCTCCGCGCGCCGCGCCACCGAGATCGACGCATTGCGCCTGGGCGTGTCGCTCGGCATGACGCTGATCGACACCGCCGAGATGTACGGCGAGGGCAAGACCGAGGAGCTCGTCGGCGAGGCACTCGACGGACTGCGCGACGAAGTCTTCCTGGTCAGCAAGGTGTATCCGTTCAACGCCAGTCGCAAAGGGGTGATCCAGGCCTGCGAGCGCAGCCTCGAGCGCCTGCGCACCGACCGCATCGACCTGTACTTGCTGCACTGGCGCGGCGAAGAACCGTTGGCGCAAACCGTCGCCGGCTTCGAGGCGTTGCAGCAGGCCGGCAAGATCCGCTACTGGGGCGTGAGCAACTTCGATACCGACGACATGCAAGAACTGTTCGCGACGCCGGGCGGCGCGCGGTGCGCCACCAACCAGGTGCTCTACAACCTGAGCCGGCGCGGGCCGGAATTCGATCTGCTGCCGTGGCAACGCGAACATCGCATGCCCATCATGGCCTATAGCCCGCTCGAACAGTCCCGCCTGCCGGCGCGCGGCGCGCTCGCATCGATTGCCGACGCGCACGGTTGCACGGCCATGCAAGTCGCGCTGGCCTGGGTGCTGTCGCGCCCGGGTGTCATCGCGATCCCCAAGGCGGGCCGACCCGAGCATGTGCGCGAGAACGCGGGCGCAGGCGACATCGTTCTGAGCGCCGAAGAACTGCAGGCGCTCGACCAGGCGTTCGCACCGCCCAAGCGCAAGCGCCCGCTCGAGATGCTGTAGCCAAGGACGCACGGCAATCCAGACGCCTGACTGAACATCGTATTTCGCGGTTGATTTCAGGGCGCTGCGGTACATCACGAAATCGTATTGTGCGATGGATGATGAGCGTCTGGTGCCGAGTGCCGGGTGGTTGTGTCCGTTCTTCCGAGGAAACGAGGCGTCACGCGGGTTACGCTGGACAGGAGCGCCAAGCGCTTTTTCTCTCGCACGTGAAGGCCGTTGAAGCGTTTGATCGCTATGTCGAGTGGCGATACCGCCATGGGCATGGCGTGTCGCTGGATCGCCGCGAGTACCATGGTCTGATGCCGCGCTCAAGGCTCCTCTTGACCCAGACGGGTGGACCGTTCGAGCTGAGTCTGACGCGTCGTGCCAGCCTTGCTGGCGAGCCTAGGGATATTGGGCCGCCGATAGTCTGCAAAGCTACG
The DNA here is from genome assembly GCF_001931675.1 of Pandoraea thiooxydans. Taxonomy (NCBI): domain Bacteria; kingdom Pseudomonadati; phylum Pseudomonadota; class Betaproteobacteria; order Burkholderiales; family Burkholderiaceae; genus Pandoraea; species Pandoraea thiooxydans. The sequence continues at coordinate 3,501,720 of NZ_CP014839.1, forward strand.
TCACCGGTCTGTATCGGGCCGCAGGGCCAGGCAGGAGTACAGCAGTCATTCCGGGCGGAGGACGTTCGCAACCCGGTTGGTCGCCAACGGGCATTCGCTCGAAACCGTACAGATTCTATTGGGGCATGCCCACCTCGATCACGTGGCCGCGTATCTGGACGTGTCGGAGCAGGAGCAGCCGATGCGATCGCCGGGATCGGCCTCGGGGAATGAGGTAGGACCGAGCGATGATTTAGGGGTGACACTACGAATGCTCGCAGCCAATAACTGTGGCAAGGATAACCTTGCATCTCGCTGCAATGCGATATACGATATATATATCATGAAATTGGGGTGTGACAATGAGCCGAATCTTGGTTGATCTGCCTGATTCGCAGATCGAGGAGTTGGCGGTGATTGTGGAGTCGGAGCAACGCCCTCGAGCGGCCGTTATCCGTGACGCCATCGAGGCATACATCGCGCAACGCAAACGCACGCTTGGTACCGATGTATTCGGATTGTGGAAGAGCAAAAAGGTCGATGGCCTGACATACCAGCAGGAGCTTCGCTCGGAATGGTAAAAGCGCTGTTTGACACGAATGTTCTCATCGACTACCTCGGCGGTATAAGCGCTGCAAAGAAGGAGTTGGGGCGCTACGAATATCGTGCCATCAGCACGATTACGTGGATGGAAGTTCTTGTTGGTGCTTCCACCGAGGAAGAGAAAGCCATTCGATCGTGGCTCGGCTCATTCGACGTTATTGCAGTTGACAGTGCCATAGCAAATCGCGCGGTTGAAATCCGCAAGGCAAGGCGAGTTCGTCTTCCTGACGCCATCATTTGGGCAACGGCGCAAGTGCATTCGCTGTTGCTCGTTTCGCGCAATACAAAGGATTTTCCGGCTGACGAACCAGGCGTTCGAGTCCCATACAAAGTGTAGGAAACAAGGGAAACATGAAACGGCGAGATCTCTTTGACAGCGCAGGGAATGTGCTCTTGCCGAAAGTGCCCGTTAATATGGACGATGTCGATCCTGATGATCGGGACGAGCTTGCAGGCATGCGTCGCGGTCTGATGTGCGCAACCGAAGCGCTGGAGCTGCGTCGCGGGCCTCGCGCACGGCCTGTTTGACCAAGACGGTTCGGTCATCGTGCATTTCAGCAACCTCGAAAGCGCTACGCGGTTCAAAAACTGCCTGGGCTACTACTTCGATGACGCGGTCCTGACCGGGATGAAGGTGAAGCGCTTGGACCGGGCAGCAAGTTAAGCAACGGAAAACGCGGCGCTGCCGATCATGGAGGTCAGTGCGAGGCCCTTGAAGTCAAAGTAGAAGGGCATCTGGCGCAAGTGCGCCCCGAACGCTAGCCGGTAGCTGGCCGGAGCATGCATCATGACCGACGAGGAAGCGCTTACAACGCTGATCGATAGCGCGCTCAAAACAATCGAAGGCAATCAAGGAATCAAGCGAGCCGCCGAATCCCTGCACCAGCAGTGTGCGTCCGGTCGCTTCAACACCGAGCGCGCAACCGAGGTGTTCAAGATCGCCGTCGACAATGCTGTCTGGGAGATGATCAAGGATCGCCCAGTGCGCTCGTCGATGTACCGCGATTACCGGAAAAGCGGTCTCGGGGTCGTGTATGCGCGGCAGTTGACGGAAGAGTTCAAGGACCACAGCGGTGCGCGGGATCAGCGGCCACCCCGAAGGTTTCTCAGATTTCTTCTCGGTGCCTGAGTGCAGGCTTAACAGGAAAACAGGGTTGCAACCAGGTGCAGTACGTGGCGATGGACATTTGGCGGCCCTACCGCGGCGCCACGCGCGCCGTACTACCGCAGGCGGCCATCGTCATCGACAAGTTCCACGTCGTGCGAATGGCGAATGAAACCGTTGAATCGGCCCGCAAGGCGATCCGCGCCGACCTGACGACCAACCAGCGTCGCGGGCTGATGCACAACCGCTTTGTCCTGCTCAAACGCGAACGCGATAACAACACTGGCACGGCTGATAGAGGAAGACGAAATCCGACTCGTTTCAACCACGAAATACGGATGCTCAAATCGGCATAGGGGGTAGCCAATAGGCTACACCCCTGCCACACCACCCGGCATGCGGGTCCGCACCGGGCGGTTCGAGAAGTTGAGGTCAAGAGAGTCGGGGCACACCCAGGCTGTCGAAATAGGCAATGGTGAGCACACGATTCAGAGCCAGTCCGCTGTTTCGCCACCAGCAACGGCTGTTCGCCGCGACTCGTCGCGCAATTTCGGTGCTGGCCCCTAGCGCGCTCAATTCCCGGTAGATGGTCGGGCCGCGTTTCCACTGTTTGAGCTGAATGGCCCGTAACCGGTGACGAAGCCATTCGTCCAGCGTTAGCCAGACCCTCGGCGTTTGCGCCAACCGGTAATAAGCCCTCCAACCCAATAGGTAGGAGCGCAGTCTTTGCGCTACTTCCAACATGCTGCGCCCGCCACCGCGGCGGGTCAGCTCCCGAATGCGTTGCTTGAACGTTGCAAGTGCTTTGGTGGCCACTTTACGCTTGATCGCGCCACCCGCTGCCACCCAGAAGCTGTAGCCCAGGAATTTGCGACCGAACACACTCGCCACCGCGCTCTTGGTCTCGTTGACCCTCAAACGCAGCCGCCCGTACAGCTTTCGCAGCAGCGCCATCACCCGTTCGCCCGCCCGGCGTGAGCGAACGTACACGTTCGCATCATCCGCGTAGCGAACGAAGCAATGGCCTCGCCGTTCCAATTCCTTATCCACCTCGTCCAGCAGCACGTTTGCCAGCAGCGGCGAGAGCGGTCCGCCTTGCGGCGTACCCTCATAGCGCTCCTGCACCACGCCATGGCTCATCATTCCCGCGTTCAAGTAGGCTCGGATCAGCCCGATTACGCCAGCATCGCCGATACGCTTCTGTAGGCGGTCGATAAGAATGTCGTGATTGACCCGGTCGAAGAACTTTTCCAAGTCCACGTCCACGACCACCCGGCGGCCCGACTGCACGTACGATTGTGCGGCTAACACCGCGTCGTGCGCGCGCCGGCCCGGTCGGAAACCGTAGCTGTGCTCGCTGAATGTGGGATCGAGAATCGGTTGCAGTACTTGCAGCAACGCCTGTTGGATCAGCCGATCCGTCACCGTCGGGATGCCTAGCTCGCGCTCGCCTCCGTCCGGCTTCGGGATCGTCACCCGTCGTACCGGTTTTGGCCGGTACGTCCCCCGCAACAGTTCTTCTCGTATCGCAGGCCACGCCGTCACCAGATGTCGCGCAGTCCGGTCAATGTCCAGACCGTCAACTCCCGGCGCACCCTTATTGGCCCGCACCCGTTTGAACGCCTGCCGCAGGTTCTCTCTTGTCAAGGCCGCATCTAGCAGCGCTGACCCTGTGTTCTTCGCTTCACGCCGCGAGCCGCAGGCTTCGTCACTCACGGCTTCTCGCGCAGCTTCACCGCGCGCCGCCACCGCTCGCCCCGCTTGCGCCGGCATCTGACGCCTGGCCTGTTGCGTCGGCATGTCGTCGAACACTCCTTCTCGTTCGGCCCTTCGCCACTAGCTTCAGTCTCGCCGACCTATCCCGTGACTACTACGGCCTCTGCTGACGCCTCGCTCCGATTCGACACCGTTGCCCTTTCAGGCATGAGGCGAGGACTCCCCAGGTAAGAGCGCACTCCTTCATCGCACAACCGCTGCATTTACGCTGCTTCGCCTTGGTCACGAGAGCTTCGCGGTTTCATGCCCGCTCGCCCTGCTAGGCAGCGCCTTCTATGCAGTTCTTGTTCATCGGCTCGCGATTTACGATCCACGCTTCCTCCCCACACTCGGTCGCCCTCATGCAGTTGCGCTTCGCTTCATTCGCTGTGACCAGCTTGTGGCGGGACTTACACCCGCAGGAGTGCGCCCATGCTGGGCGCACATAAAAAAGACCTTCGCATCACGAAGGTCTAGCGGTGCCGGCAATCGCGCGGGCGGCAAGCGGCACCGGAGGAGCCGTTTTTCAGAACGAGTGGTGAATACCGCTGAGCACGACCGTCTGGTTCGCCCCGGAGGCAGGGCCGATGCCGGTGATGTCGGCAACCGCATTGGCCGAGGCGCGTTCATAGAGAACGCTCGCATAGAACTGCGTGCGTTTGGAAAACGCGTAGACGTCCTGCACGCTGAGTTGGGTCCAGCGCTTGCCTGCGAAATGCGTCGACGACACGCCGGCGCCGAGCGTATCGGCCGGCGTGAGCTGATAGTTGGCGCCGCCGTCGAGCGCGACATAGCTGCTGCGCTGGTGGTTGGCCGAAATCCGCACGTCGGTCGCCAGCGCGTGAAAAGTCCAGCGGCCCCACAGGTACGCGGCGCCGGCGCCGGCGATTTTGACGTTGTCCGCCACGAACAGACTGCCCGGCGCGAGTGCCTGGCCGGCGAACTCGGTCAAGCCCAATCCGCCCGCCAGATTCAGCGGCCGGTCGTTGTAATTTGAGTAGGTCGCCGCCGCCCTGAGCGGGCCGCTCGCATACTTCGCCGCAAGGCTGTAGCCGGCTGTGGTGTTGGCGCCTGCCCGGTTGCTGAAGCTATACATTGCGCCAAGCGTCAAGCCGCCAAGATTCGGACTGCGATATTTGACGGCGTTCGATACCTCGACCGGTACCGTGTTGGCCAGGCCATCGATATTGCCCGGGTGGAACACCGAAAAATTGCCGATGATCTGCGCCGAGGAAAGCCGCCCCAGCCACTCGAAATTCCAGTCGGTCTGACGCCCGAGCGTGAGGGTGCCGAGCCGCGCATCGGCCAGACCGACAAACGCTTCCCGGTTGAACAGCACACCGGCGCTGGCCAGATTGCCGGTGATCGTCGAAAAGCCCGATTCCAGCCTGAACAGCGCCCGACGCCCGCCGCCAAGATCCTCCGAGCCGCGCAGGCCCCAGTGATCGGCCCGATAAGTGCCCTGCTCGGCGATGAACGCCGAGTTGCCGCGCAGGTTGCTGACATACCCGACGCCCGCATCCAGACTGCCATACAGCGTGACATTGCTTTGCGCCAGCGCCAGTGCCGGCAAGGCCAGCCCCGACAACACCAGTGACGACACCATCGTTCGCTTCATTACATGCTCCCCGAAAACAAGGTTTGGATAAGAATCAGAACGCCCGAGATCAATGCGAAACCCAGCACGCACGAGCGCATCACGCGGTCGTCGAGCCGGTGCCGCGCAAAGCGGCTTGCCATCACGCCCACGACCATCGCCGGTATCAACGTGATGGCCTGCAGCGCAAGGTGGGCGGTGACCCGGCCGGAGGCAGACAGCAACCCCAGCGAGATGACTTCTCCCACCGCGAAACACAGCGCAATGGTCGAGCGCAGCGCGGGTCCCGGGTGATACTGGTAGACCAGCGCGAGCGGCGGCCCGCCGATGCCGGTCGCGGTCTCCGTCACCCCGGTGATCAGGCCCGCAGTCATGAAAGCCTTGCGCCCCGGCGTGAAGGCCGGTGCATAAATCGTCGCCAGCGCGGCGAGAATGGTCGCCACGCCGATCAGCAAACTGAGGTCGTGCGCCGAGATGCGCGTGATGATCCAGACGCCGCCGAACGCACCGATGACCCGGCCGGCCGTCACCCAGGTTGCTCCGCCTCGATCGAGTTCGGGATGCTCTCGCCAGCAGACGTAGGCGTTGAGCGGCAGCATCAGAATGAGGACCGTCACCGGCAGCCACTGCGGTGCCAGCAAGCCGATCACCGGTGCCACGATCAACCCGAAACCGACCCCGACCGAGCCTTGTACGAAGGCGGCCACGAGCACCACCAGCGACATCGGCAACAGCAATATCCAGTTCACGGCCGCACCTCCTGCGCCGCCGGCAGCAGCGTCGCCCAATCCGCTGCCGGCGATGCACCGTGGATT